>NZ_JBXAGS010000005.1:194362-451061 GCF_058794355.1 Cupriavidus sp. GW823-FHT07B10 | reverse complement strand
CGTTGCCGCCTTCGCCATCACGAATTCTCCTTGGGTGCACCGATTATATCGGCCGCCGCGCAGGCGGCAAGCGTGTCCGAGTGGCACCTGCGTCTGCGCATTAGTGCGGCAGCCGTACCGTCTCAATGCAATACAAAGATGTTGTTTAAAAAAACATAGTTTGTATTATACTGGCCCTGCGCACCAAGCAATACAGAGAACTACAGACACGGGCGCATGGAGGAAGGAGACCCTCATGTCGATTTGGACCCAGCTGATCTTCGCGGGCATATCGGTCGGCTGTATCTACGGCCTGATTGCCCTTGGCTTCGTCATCATCTACAAGGCAACCGAGTCGGTGAACTTCGCGCAGGGCGACCTGATGATGGTTGGCGCGGCGTTCACCTTGTGGCTGATCCTCAAAGGTGGATTTCCCTATCAAGCTGCTTTGATCGTCGCCGTCACGGCCATGTTCGGACTGGGTTATGCCATCGATGCTCTGGTGGTTCGGCGATTTATCGGGAAGCCACGGTTCTCGATTGTCATGCTCACCTTCGGTATCGGCGCCGTGATGCGTTCTCTTGCCGGTCTTGCCTGGGGCTACGAGCCACTTTCATTTCCGTCGCCATATGGTGGAAAGGCTTTACACATGGGCAGCGCGATGGTCGCAGCCGACAACGTCGCCATTGTTGCCGGTACCGTCGCACTGTGCATTGCGCTTTACTTCTTTTTCCGATACGCGCCGGCTGGCCTGCGCATACAGGCCGCCTCGCAGAACCAACTGGCCGCCGGCTGCGTTGGCATCGACGTGCGGAGAACCTATTCGCTGGTTTGGGGGCTTGCGGCAGCCATTGCTTGTGTAGCAGGCGTACTTGTTGCGCCCATCGTGCTGATCGACCCGAATCTCGGCTTCATGGGCATCAAGGCATTTGCCGCGGCGGTGATCGGCGGATTCGGCAGCTTGCCTGGTGCGCTCTTGGGTGGTCTGCTGGTTGGGATAATCGAGCAGGTGACGCGATCATGGTTGCCGGCCGGCTGGAGCGAACTGGCAGTCTACGGATTGCTGATGCTGGTACTGGCAGTCAGGCCAGGCGGGCTGGTTGGCCAACTCCATCGGAAGAAGGCTTGAGCGATGAGATACGTATTCAAGAGACGGTACGAGCAAGACCTGCACCTGTGGCGCGACCAGTACCAGTATCGCCGCTACCTTGGACTGGCTGTCTGCGCAATAGCGTTACCGTTCGTGGCGCCGGACTTCTTCGTCTCGGAGGCGGTCTTGCTCATGGCCTATGCCACCGCGGGCATCGGACTCATGTTGCTGACGGGATTCACCGGTCTGGTCAGCCTCGGCCATTCGGCATTCTTCGGCATAGGCGCGTATGTCTATGCGATCGCGGCGAATGGCGGTGTGCCGTTTCCGCTGGCATTCATGCTGGCCGGCACAAGTGCCGCCGTTGCCGGCATCGCGCTGGGGTTGCCGACCCTGAGACTGGCTGGCACCTACCTTGCCATTGCTACGCTGGCCTTTGCTGTGATCGTCGAGCAGTTGATCAGCAAGATGGATACGGTGACGGGCGGATTCAACGGTCTCGCAGTGCGCCAGCCGGAATTCCTGACGGGGATGCCGGGCCAGAACGCCGGCGTCTACATGATTGCGCTCGCGGCCTTCGCTGTCACGGCGTGGCTTGGCGGCAATATCCTGCGCTCACCGCTTGGGCGAGCATTACGCGCGAATCGCGATTCGGAACTATCCGCGAAGAGCCTTGGTATTGACGTCGCTCGCTACCGCTTGATCGCGTTTGCCATCAGTGCAGGCATGACGGGCCTGGGTGGCGGGATCTACGCGATCTACGCCGGGCGGCTTGCTCCCAGCGCTTTTGGCCTTCAACTTTCGGTTCAGCTGATGCTGCTGATCATGGTGGGTGGCCTGACCTCGCTGCGGGGAGCCATGTTCGGAGCCATCTTCGTGAGCTTGCTGCCCCAGGCGATCGCCATGCTTCGCGGATGGCTTCCCGAAGCGATTGCGAATGCCCCTGGACTGGAGTCGGGCATGCTTGGATTCTTGTTGGTGGTATTCCTGATCTACGAACCGGAGGGAATCGATGGCCGGTTCCGGAAGCTCTGGGTCTACTTCGAGCAGTTTCCACTCTATCGCAAGGCGTCGTTTCAGGACCAGCGTTCCTACACGCGTACCGAAAGGCTGCACTGACATGCTTGAGCTGACTGACCTGACTATGCGCTTTGGTGGCGTGACGGCGATCTCGAGCTTCAGCCTGACTGTCGGCGAGGGCGAGATTGTGGCAATCATCGGTCCCAATGGCGCCGGGAAGACCACCGTGTTCAATATGATCAGCCGGTTCTATCAGCCGTCCTCCGGTTCGCTACGATTCCACGGCCGCAGCCTGACGCGGCTCGCGCCCCAGGATATTGCAGCGATCGGCATTGCGCGGACATTTCAGAACATCGAATTGTTTGCGAGCGCCACGGTGCTTGACAACCTGTTGATCGGGCGGCACAGCCGCGACAATACACCGCTATGGTGGAACCTTCTGTATCCGCCCGCATTGCGCAAAACGGAGGCCGCACACCGGAGGCGCGTGGAGGATGTCATCGATCTGTTGGGGCTACAGCGCTATCGGCACGAGCCGACCGGCACGTTGCCGTACGGCGTGCGCAAGGTGGTTGAACTCGGGCGAGCGCTCTGCGCGGAGCCAACGCTGTTGCTGCTCGACGAGCCGGCAGCGGGCTTGAATCCGGAGGAGACGGACGATATGCGTTTCTGGATAGAGGATGTGCGCGATGAGCTTGGTATCAGCGTCCTGATGATCGAGCATGACATGAAGCTGGTGGCGAGCGTAAGCGACCGTGTTATCGCTCTCAATTACGGCGTCACCCTGACGGAGGGGGATCCGGCAAGCGTGCTGGCACACCCTGGGGTCGTCGAGGCATATCTGGGAGCGACGCATGGCTAACCCGTGTGGAATACCGCTGCTGGCGGTCTCGAACCTGGAAACCTACTACGGCCCGATCGCGGCGCTTAAGGGCATCAGCTTTGAAGTCCGGGAGGGCCAGGTCGTGACACTGCTGGGCAGTAACGGTGCCGGGAAGACCACCACGCTGAGAACGCTATCCGGATTGTTAGTACCGCGCCAGGGCAAGGTTTCGCTAAACGGTGTAGCCATCGACACAGGCGAGCCAGCCCGAACCGCCCGACGCGGCATCGCGCACGTCCCCGAGGGTCGGGAGGTCTTTCCCTTGCTGTCCGTGCGGGAGAACCTGATGCTTGGTGCCTGCGCCCGTGCTTCGCGGTCGGGCAGTACCGAGGACCTCGAACGCGTCCTGGACGACTTCCCAAGGTTGCGCGAACGCCTGAATCAGCCCGCCGCCTATTTGTCGGGCGGAGAGCAGCAGATGTTGGCGATTGGCCGGGCGCTGATGGGACGCCCCACGATCCTGTTGCTGGATGAGCCATCGTTGGGGTTGTCTCCCAAGCTGGTTACCGAGATCTTCGGCATCATCGAGAGGCTCAATCGTGAGCGTGCGATGACGGTGCTGCTGGTCGAGCAGAACGCAAGCGTGGCATTGGAAATTGCCCATTTCGGTTATGTATTGGAGCTTGGCAGGGTCGCTCTCGCGGGTACCAGGGAGCAGTTGCGAGAGAGTGAAGATATCAGGGACTTCTATCTGGGAGCGAAGGATGTCATGGCAAGGGAAGGCAGGAGGTGGAAACGCAGGAAGATCTGGAGATAGCGAATGAGCGCTCTCACCCTAGTCCCCGGCGAGGGAACAGCAGGGACGCAGCGGCAGGACTACAGCCTCGAGAAGGTGGAGCTTCGTCAGGATCCCGGCGTCGGATCGAATGTCGCCACGATGTTCCAGGCGTTGGTCGATAAGTGGGGCGATCGCGTAGCGTTGCGCCGCAAGCAGTTCGGGATCTGGGAGGACATAAGCTGGCAGCAATTCGGCGACGCCGCACGCCAGGTCGCGGCGTCCCTGGCGGCTAGCGGGTTCCGTGGCGGCGAGTCTGCGTGCATTCTCAGCAGCACGCGTCCGGAATGGATGTACTGCGACATGGGACTGCTTGGCATTGGGATGGTGGTCGCGGGCATCTATCCGACAGATTCCAGCGCCCAGGTGGCCTACTTGGCGGGAGACTGCAATGCCTCCATCATTTTTGTCGAGAACGACGAGCAGCTCGACAAGGTACTGGCGATAAGGGAGACGTTGCCCGCATTGAGACTCATTGTCGTGTTCGACATGAAAGGGCTGCGCGACTTCGCCGACGACATGGTTTGCAGCTTCGCCGATTTCCTGCAGCGTGGCTCCGCGCTGTTGCGTACCCAGCCAGACTGGTCCGCACTCCAGGCAGGGAACGTTCATCCGGATTCACTGGCAATTCTGGTGTACACCTCGGGCACTACAGGTCCGCCGAAAGGGGCAATGGTCAGCCACGCCAACTTGGTGTTCCAGGTGGTCAACAGCGCCCCGCTCTGGGATATGCGTGAGGGCGACGACCGTCTCGCATTCCTTCCCCTATGCCATATCGCAGAGCGGTATTTCACCTATTTTTCCATGTACCGCGGTGTCGTCTCCAATTTCGTGGAGAATCCGGCGACGGTGCTTGAAGATATCCGTGAAGTACAGCCGGAATTCATGCTGGCGGTTCCGCGCATCTGGGAAAAGCTGTACTCACAGGTAGACATGCAGTTGAAGGAAGGCACGCGCTTTCAGCGTTGGGCTTTTCGTTGTGCGATGGCGCTCGGCATGCGCCGGGAAAGGCTGGCCGCAAAGGGGCTCTCGCCACCAGCGTGGCTTGGCCTCGCGCTCGCCATTGCTGATCCGGCGGTCCTGCGTAACGTCCGAACCAGCATGGGGCTTGAGCGGGCGCGCTCGATTGCCAGCGGCGGCGCGCCCATCGCGCCGGAGCTTGTGCAATGGTACGGAGCACTTGGCCTGGTCTTGCTCGAGCTTTATGGCATGACCGAGTGCGGCACTATTTCGGCGAACCTGCGGCATGCCCGGCGCCTGGGCTCGGTGGGCCGGCCCGCACCTTCCTGCCAGGTTCGCATTGCTGAAAATGGCGAGATTCTGGTGCGCGGGGCCAATGTCTTTGTGGGCTATCTCAATCAGGAAAGCAAGACAGCCGAAGTGCTACGCGATGGCTGGCTGCATACAGGCGATGTGGGCCGCTTCGATGACGATGGCTATCTCTATATTACCGATCGTCTCAAGGACATCCTGATCACATCCGGTGGCAAGAATATTACGCCAAGCGAAATACAGAACGCACTCAAGTTCTCGTCGTATATCAGCGATGCGCTGGTGATCGGTGACCGGCGGAAGTACCTGACGGCCATCATCATGATCGATCGAGAGAACGTCGAGAAGTTTGCGCAAGAGGCGCAGCTTGCATATACGGATTTTGCCAGTCTTGTAGCCGTGCCCCAGATCCGCATGCTTATCGGCAAGGTGGTTGAAGCCGCCAATTCAAAATTTGCCCGCGTCGAGTCGATCAAGGATTTTCGCATCCTGCCGGTCGAACTGACGCCGGAGGATGAAGAGGTAACGCCCACCATGAAGCTCAAGCGGCGCGTGATCGAGCGCAAGTGGGAAACCCTGATAGAGAGCATGTACGGAGGAGCGTCATCGTGAACGAGCTGGAAGTTGTTGAAGTCAGTGGGCTGCTGAGCATTACCCTGGCCCGCCCTGCCAAGCGCAACGCATTGACTACGCAAATGGTGCGGGCGCTGCGCTCGGTTCTTGAGGAAGCCAGCCGGAGCCGCGCCGTGAGAACGTTGTTGCTGCGCGCTGAGGGCACCGCGTTTTGCGCAGGGCGTGATCTTTCAGACGCCGTAGCGGGCGAGGATGCCGCTGCCATATTGCACGAAGAGATCAATCCGCTCATCGAATCATTGAGCAAAGTACCGCAGCCGACTATCGCCGCGGTGGGCGGTGCGGCGATGGGCGTGGGCCTCGGCCTGGCTCTCGCTTGTGATCTTGTGATGGCCAGTCCGTCCGCGGCCTTCGCTTCACCATTCGCGCGTCTTGGGGGCATTCTGGATTCCGGTGGACATTGGCTTCTGGCTCGGCGCATCGGCGGGAGCCGAACATTTCGCATGATCGCGACTGCCGAGCAGATTGGCGGGGAGGATGCCTACGACTGGGGGCTGGCCGATCTGCTCGTGTCCGACGAAGAGCTCGATACGCGCGCGCGCGCGCTGGCCGAGTTGCTCGCCAATGGGCCGCAGGATGCGCTGCGCGAGGAAAAAAGGTTGCTTTCGGCAGCCATGACCTCGACCTTGGCGCAAACGCTGGCGCTCGAGGCTACGTCCCAAGGCTGGGCGGCGGGTACTGCCGATTACCGCGAGGGGATCTCTGCATTCAAGGAGAGGCGCCGACCGGCATTTCGTTTGGAGCGGCCATGAGTTACGCGGTAACGATGGAGCCGGGCGGCGCCGTGTTCTTCGCGGATGCCGGAGAGATGTTGCTGGATGCCGCACTGCGGCAGGGTGTAGCACTTGCGCACAGTTGCCGCCAGGGCATATGCGGTGCTTGCCGAGTCCAGTTGATTTCCGGGCAGATCGATCGAAGTGCGGATGAGCCTGCGGCATTGGATGGCGCCGATTCCGGCGAGGTCCTGTGCTGCAGGGCAAGCGCGCGCAGTGACCTGGTGCTTTCGAGCACATTGCCCGCTGGCAGGCAGCCACTGCCGGTCCGCAAGCTGCTCGGACGCGTTGCCGAGATCCGCCGGACTGGGGCGACGGATGTATTGCTCCTTATCATCAAGCTTCCTCGTGAGGCAGAGTTTGATTTCCGCCCAGGGCAGTATGTCGATTTGACGACCAGGGCGGGCGTTCGCCGTAGCTACTCTGTCGCGCAAGCTTCAGGCAGGGGGGATTGCCTGGAGTTTCACATCCGGCATTGCCCAGGGGGCCGCTTTACCGATGGCTTGTTCAATGAGCGAGAACCGCTGCCTGGCGCCGGCCAGATCGTGCAGGTGGAGGGGCCGTACGGCAATACGTGGTTGCGAGAGGCCGAGGCGCCAGTCATCCTGTTGGCAAGCGGCACCGGATTCGCCCCGATCAAGGCCATGGTCGAGGAGGCCATGCGTCTTGGTATCCGCCGCCCGATGCACCTGTATTGGGGGGGGCGTCGACCCGACGACTTGTACATGGACGAGTTGTGCCGTCGCTGGGCAGCGACTTGGGACGGCTTTTCCTACACCCCCGTGGTGTCCGACGCCTGCGAGGCGGACGCCTGGGGGGGGCGTACCGGATGGGTTCATCGGGCTGTGATGGAGGATATCGACAATCTGGCGGCTTACCACGTTTATGCGTGCGGGGCGCCAGTCGTGGTGGAGAGCGCCCGACAGGATTTCGCCCGTATATGCGGTTTGCCGGTTGGCGCATTCTTTGCGGATGCGTTCGTCACGGCCCTGCGCTGAGCATGATGCGCATCGTGGGATGCCTCACAAACAAATTGATCCGCGACTAAGTGGGAAACTCGACAAAACAGCTAGTCAGTCGCACGCCAGCGCAGACAGCGGTCCCGGCGCAGGATGCGCACTGGCGCGCGCGGCCGCCACCCGCGCGGCCGCGTCGTCCAGCTGCGCCAGCGTGCCGGCGTCGACCGGCATATGAGTGGCGCGGGCGGCGCGCCAGGCCCGTTCGGGCTCGCCCGGCAGGCGGATGCCATCCTGCCCCGGCTGCAGCCGCGAGGCCTTCATCCAGTCGGCGAACGCCGCCACCTCATGCCCGAATGACGTGCTGTTGCCCAGGCGCGCGGGATCGAACACGATCGCCAGCATGTTGTTCCAGACCGCGTGCTCATGCCGCAGCGTTTCGGGGCGGATGGTGTGGCCGCCGGTGACCGCGGCACCCAGCAACTCGCACATCACGGCCAGCACATGGCCCTTGTGTTCGCCAAAGGGCCGCAGCGCGCCTTGCGGCGCGCCGTCGGCGGGGTACATCACGGCAGGATCGGCGCTGGGCTCGCCATGCGCGTCCAGCAGGCAGCCGGGCGCCACCGGCACGCCCTTGTTGTGGGCCACACGCACCTTGCCCAGCGCAATCGCGCTGGTGGCGAAGTCCAGCACCAGCGGCGGCTCGCCCGCCACCGGCACGCCGATGGTGAACGGGTTGGTGCCGTAGCGCGCATCGTAGCCGCCGTGCGGTGCCACGATGGGCTTGGACAGCACGTTGACGAAATGGATCGAGATCATGCCGGCGGCGGTGGCCTGCTCGGCCCAGTGGCCCACGCGCCCCAGGTGGTGCGACTGCCGCAGGCCCATCACGCAGACGCCATGCTCGCGCGCGCGGCCGATGGCCATGTTCATGGCCTGCGCCGTCACCGCCTGGCCCATGCCGCGGTTGCCGTCCAGGCTCAGCATGCTGCCGGCATCGTGCAGCACGCTGACCTGCTGGTTCAGCTGCAGCTCGTCGGCCTGCCAGGCCAGCACATAGCGCGGGATCATGCCGACGCCGTGCGAGTCATGCCCGCTCAGGTTGGCGCCGACCAGGTGGTCGGCCGTCAGGCGCGCCTCTTGCGCGCTGCTGCCCGCGGCAAGCCAGAGATCGGCCACCCACTGGTGCAGGGCGGCGGTAGGGATGCGGTGTTCGCTCATATCGGCCTTGGCTAGGGATGAAAAAAGCCCCGTGCCGTGTGACGGCAACGGGGCTTCATGATACGGCCGGCGCGAGCTTGGTGGCGCCGGCATGGCCGGTGATCGGCTACTGCTTACTGGCGCAGCGCAGCTTCGGCAGGTGACTGGCCAAGGATTTCGCGGATACGGGCCAGGTAGGTATCGCCCACCGCGCGGTGCATGCGCGCCGCCTCGGCCGCGAACTGGCGCCGGCTGGGCGGGCGGATGCCCAGGCTGCGGCAGATCGTTGACAGATAAGGCTTGCGCTGGCCGCCCAGGCGCAGCGCCGCGGTCTGCAGCGCGGCATCGCCGATGCGACCGCGCAGCCAGGCAAGCACCTGGCGGTCATAGTCGTTTTGCACACGGATCAGGTGTTCCATGGACGGGACTCCTACTGTTCATCCATACAGGTACTGTAAATATATACAGTATCCAGAGGGATGCAAGGAGTTTGTCCAGGAACACTTCGGGCGAAAGGCCAAGTTGGCTACAAGCCACCCAGGGCGTTCACGGTGAACGCCAGAATCCCCATGTTGAAAAGGAACGCGGCCACGCAGTGGCCCAGGACCACCCTGCGCATGTGTGCGCCGGCGATGGTCACGTCAGAAGTCTGAAAAGTCATGCCCAGCGTGAAGCTGAAATAGAGGAAGTCCCAATAGCTGGGGTGCTGCACGCCCGGCACCTGCAGTCCGCCCTGGTCGCCGGTGGCGGTCTGGAGGTAGTAGAGATGCGCATAGTGCAGCGTGAAAACGGTGTTGGCAAAAAGCCAGGAAAGGATAAGCGTGGCGACGATCAGCGCGATGTCGGCCCAGTGCGGTGTCTCGGGGCGCGCGATCAGCGTGCCGATTGCGACCAGGATCACCATCGAGAGCAGCACGGTGATCGTGAGCAGCGCTGTGCGGTTGGCATCGTTGTGTTCCGCCGTGCGCCGCATGGCCGCAGCATCGGCGCGCAACAGCGGCAGCGCGGCGCCAAGGAAGACAAGGGCCGCGAGATCGAAGCCGATCAGCAGGGCGATGCGTGGCTCTGCGCCGAGCGCACCCGCGGCAAAGGTCGCAACGATCAATATGGCGCCGCACAGCAGAAAGCGTGCGGGTGCGATGCGCTTGCCGATAGCGAAGCGGGCGGGTCTGTTCATGGGGTATTCATCCGGATGACCCTTCGTCAGGAAAGGAGGCTGGCCATGCGTGAATAATATCCGTGCCGTCGCGCAGTTTGTTACGCTGCATGCGCCTTTCATTTGGCGGCCTCGAGGTCGATAATGGCCCTGTGCCATGACCGGCAAGGAGAGACGCAATGACCAAAAGCTCTTCCTCCACGGATAAGCCCGATCTCACCCAGGGCGTGCCGCTGGCTGACCTTGCTGACGGCGGCATGGTCACAGGCCAGGTTGGCGGCAAACCGGTCTTGCTTGTGCGTCGGGCTGATGAACTGTTTGCCATCGGTGCGACCTGTACCCACTATGGCGGGCCACTGGCGGACGGCCTGCTGGTCGGCGATACGATCCGATGTCCGTGGCATCACGCCTGCTTCAGTCTTCGCACCGGCGAGGTCCTCGGGCCGCCCGCCCAGGACGATCTGAAATGCTGGCGCGTGGAACAGCAAGACGGGAAGGCCTTCGTCCGCGACGCGCTGCCGGCGGTGCGGCCACCGAGGCTTGCCTCGGCCCGGCTCCCTGAATCCGTGGTGATCATCGGCGGCGGCGGCGCCGGGACTGCCGCGGTCGAAACCCTGCGGCGCGAAGGCTATAGCGGCCCCGTCACGCTGCTGAGTGCCGATCGCTCATTGCCGTACGATCGGCCGAATCTGTCGAAAGACTACCTCGCCGGGACAGCAAACGCGGACTGGCTGCCAATGCGGCCACCGACGTTCTACGCGGATCACGACATCGACGTGCGCTCCGACAGCCGTGTCGTCAAGCTCAGCCCCGAGCAAAAATCCGTCACGCTCTCGGACGGCAGCAACGTGAGCTACGGCGCGCTTCTGCTTGCCGTCGGTGCCGTGCCGATACGGCTGGACGTTCCAGGCGCAACCTTGCCGCACGTGAGCGTGCTCCGCACGCTGGCCGACTGCGACGCCCTGATCGCGCGTCTCGACACGGCACGCCGATGCGTCGTGGTGGGCGCAAGCTTTATCGGGATGGAAGTCGCGGCAGCGCTGCGAACGCGAGGACTGGAAGTGCATGTTGTCGCGCCCGAAGCGCATCCGATGGAGCGGGTCCTGGGCGCGACGCTCGGCGACATGATCAAGGCGCTTCACGAATCGCACGGGGTAACGTTCCATCTCGGGGCCACGGTGGCAGAGATTCAGCCGGATCGGGTGAGATTGTCGACCGGCGCGGAGCTGGCCGCCGACCTGGTCGTGACCGGGATCGGCGTTCGCCCCGACGTGGCCTTGGCGCAGGACGCCGGCCTCGCACTGGACAAGGGCGTGGCGGTCGATGAATTCCTCCAGACCAGCGAACCTGACATCTATGCCGCGGGCGATATTGCGCGCTGGCCCGACCCGGGAACGGGCCAGCGTATCCGCGTCGAACACTGGGTGGTCGCCGAGCGCCAGGGCGTGGTGGCAGCGCGAAATATCCTGGGACAGCGGCAACGCTTTGCGGCCGTGCCATTCTTCTGGACCCAGCACTATGATGTGGCCATCAACTACGTAGGCCACGCGGAGCAATGGGATCGTTTCGATGTCGACGGCGATCCCGCCGCGCATGACTGTACGGTGACCTATTGGGGCAAGGATAAAAGGCTTGCGGTCGCCACGGTCGGGCGCGACCTGGCGAGCCTTCGCGCGGAGGTGGCGTTCGAGCAGGAGACGACAGGACACTAGGCAGGGGCGAGTGCGCGGTCCGCAAGCCCTTCAAGCAGGTCGGCCGACGGGACAAAGAACAGGCTGCCGGTGACCGCCTTGCTGAAGTCAAGCAGCCGGTCGTAATTGCCGGGCGGCAATCCGACGAACATGTTCTCGAGCATCTTCTCGATCGGCGCGGGCGAACGGGCGTAGCCGATGAAGTAGGTGCCGAACTCGCCCGCGCCAGGGCGGCCGAACGGCATGTTGTCACGCAGGATCTTCACTTCCTGCCCGTTCTCGACCAGCGTAGTCAGCGAACTGTGCGATGACGATGGCTTGACCTCTTCGTCCAGTTCGATGTCGGACAGTTTCTTGCGCCCGATGATCAGTTCCTGTGTCTCCACGGGAAGGGCGTTCCACGCGGTCATATTGTGCAGATACTTCTGCACGATAACGTAGCTGCCACCGGCAAACTCGGCATCCTCGTCGCCGATCACCGTGAAATCGACCGCCTCGCGTCCGGCCGGATTCTCCGTGCCATCGACAAAGCCGATCATCGCCCGCATGTCGAAGTTGCGGAAGCCGTGCACCTCGTCGACAACCTGGATCGCATCGCCGAGCTTGCCGAGCAGTTGCGTGGCAAGCTCAAAGCAGAGGTCCATCGATTCGGCACGGATGTGCAACAGCAGGTCACCCGGCGTGGCGATGGCGACGCGATCGCCGGTGCCGAACTCCCGGAACGGGTGCAGCGCCGCGGGACGGGGCTTGCCGAACAGCCTGTCCCACGCGTCGGCGCCGAAGCCGCAGACACAGGACAGGTTGCCTGACGGCACACGATGGCCGACCGCGCGCACGACGGCGGCAACGTCGGCACACCAAGCGCGGACGGTGCCGGCGTGGTCGTCGCCGTCGGTGAGCGTCGCAACGATGAATATGGCGCTGCGGGTGACTGTGCCGGAAACGGCCTGTGGTTCGGGGATCTTTGTAGGCATCGGACTCTTCATGTTGGTTATACCGATTCGGTTTGCGGGCTGACGGAAGAGAGTTCAACGCATAAGCCTACACGAATTGAGTGGCGCCTCTGACCTTTCATTTTCTCCTGACCAGGCAGTGTCAGTTGCAGTTGTCAATCCAGGCAGCTGGAGCAAGGCCTGTGCCTGTGACGGCATCCTTGGGTAGTCAGGCGGTTCGGGCACGCGGCAAGCGCTGCGCGGCCTCCGCGACGGACAAAATGTCCATGCTGAGCCAGGTCTCGCGGGTCATTTTGTCCATTCCGTTGTCACATAAGGCATCGCTTATAGGCACGCAAAGAATCGCTGAATTTACCTTAAGTGGCCAGGCAATTATCTTGTCTCCAACGATGCAGGAACACTTAAGCAAAGCGGCATCGAAGCACGCTTCAGCAAGCCTCATCGGCCATTCAAACAAGGATAGGGGAGACCATGCATGATCACGACGAGGATACCCCGGCGACAATCCCTGATGGTCTCCGTCACGTCAGTCTGCCGGGCTACCTGACGCAGCCATGATCGTCGGCACGGCAGGACATATCGATCATGGCAAGACCTGCCTGGTCAGGGCGCTGTCGGGCATGGATACCGACCGCCTGGAGGAAAGGAAGGCGCGCGGCTTCTCGATCGAGCTTGGCTATGCGTACGTGCCGCTCGAGAACGGCGACGTGCTCGGCCTGGTCGATGTCCCGGGCCATCAAAAGCTGATTCACACCATGGCCGCGGGCGCATGCGGCATCGACTTCGCGCTGCTCGTGGTCGCCGCCGATGACGGCGTGATGCCGCAAACGCGCGAGCACCTGGCCATTGTGCAACTGCTCGGCATCCGGCGCGGCGCGATCGCGTTGACCAAGGTAGATCGCGTGAATGACGTGCGGCTACGGCAGGTGCGTGAGGAGATCGCGTCTTTCCGGCGCGGCAGCATGCTGGAAGACGCACCGGTTTTTGAAACCTGTGCAATGCGCGCCGACGACCCGGGTGTGAGCGCGTTGAAGCGGCACCTGCATGCGGCGGCGGCCGCGTCGCGAACGAAGCGCGACGACGGGCTGTTCCGCCTTGCGGTTGACCGGGTCTTCACGCTTGCCGGGCAGGGGACGATCGTGACGGGAACCGTGGTGTCCGGGCGCATCCATGTCGGCGACAGGTTGTTGCTCGCGCCGAAGAACGAGTCTGTGCGCGTGAGCGGCATCCATGCGCAGAATCGTCCTGCTGCTGTCGGGCGGGCGGGGCAGCGCTGCGCGCTGAACCTGGCCGGCATCGACAAGGGCGCGATCGAGCGCGGTGACTGGGTGGTCGATGTGCGCCTGGCGCAGGCGTCGGAGCGCATCGATGTGATGCTGACCCTGTTGCCGGACGCCCCTGCGCTGGAGCACTGGGCGCCCATGCATGTTCACCTGGGCACGCAGCACCAGGTGGCGCATGTCGCGCTGCTCGATGGCCCGACGCTTGCGCCCGGCCAGCGCGCGCGCGTGCAGCTTGTGTTCGAGCGGCCAGTATGCGCGCTGCCTGGCGATCCCTTTGTCGTGAGGAACGCGCAGGCCAGCCGCACCATCGGCGGCGGCGATGTACTGGATCCGTTCGCGCCCGCGCGCAAGCGCCGTTCCCCGGCGCGGCTGGCTTGGCTCGACGCGATGCAGGCCATGCTTGACACCGGATCGGTCGGGGCATTGCTCGAGCAGGCGCCACACGGGCTGTCGCGCGCATTGCTGGAACGCCTGAGCGGCATGCCGGCGGCGGCCATCGAGCTGCCGTGTGACACGCGCGTGATCGAACTTCCGGGCAACGATGCCTTGCTGGTGTCCGGCGCGGCGTGGCGGGCGCTGGCGGGGCGATTGACCACTGCGCTCCGGCAATTCCACCAACGCTCGCCGGATGTGCTTGGCCCGGAGGTGGCGCGCTTGCGCAGGATCGCTGCACCGCTGGCGCAAGACGCGTTGTGGTGCGCGCTCGTCGATGACGCCTGCGCGCGCGGCGAGATCGTCCGGACCGGCCCCTGGCTGCACCTGCCTGAGCACACCGTGACGCTCGACGACGCGGATCGCACGCTCGCCGCGACGCTGCAGCAGGACATGAAAGCGGGGCGCTTCGATCCGCCATGGGTGCGCGAGCTGGCGAGCGCGCATGGCGTGCCGGAGGACAAGGTGCGGCAACTGATGCGCAAGCTCGCGCGTCATGGCGAGACGTTTCAGGTCGTGCATGACCTGTTCTATGATCCGGAGGCTATTCGCGAGCTGGCCTTGCTCGCCGCTGTCGACGCCAGCAAGAACGCCGGTACGGTCGTCGCCGGGGCATTTCGCAATGCCACCGGACTCGGACGAAAGCGTGCGGTTCAGGTCCTGGAGTTTTTTGACCGTGTTGGCTATACGCGCTTCGACCGTGGCCGCCATCTGGTGCGCACGGACAGTCGTTGGCTGGAGTTGCTCTGACAGGCGACAACCGCCTTCCGCCATTGAGATTCCTGGGAATTCTCAAGCGTTGCGGGGCTCTCCACTCCTCCCCACACTACATCCTTATCCACAAATTCGAAGCCGTATTGCGGTGACAGCAATACGACGATTCGCACTTTCGTAACGAGCCTCCACCACGCGATCCCGGAATCGGCATCCTGTGCGCCAGCGGACGCGATGCGCGTGCGTCCGCGGCTTCGATGGAATAGGAGATAAATATCATAATTAAATTGGATATAAAGATCATGCTCATTTGAAATACATCGATTAGTCATCATTTTCCCATTTTTAATGCACTGCACGAAAACTGTGCGTGAATTTAAAAAGAATTCAGCGAATATCGTCCGAATACGGCATTTGGTGCTGGCATGCTACTTGCGCTAGGTATGTCCAGGCGCCAACGGCGGCGCAACATTAACTAGTAGTTACGACCAACGGTGGTCGTGATTCCGGGACAAAGGCGTCCGAGTCAGGCGAGCGGTGCTCGCTGGGCCGGATGCATTTTTTTTGTCTGTAAGTGGTGCACAGGGGGAGTCAGGGGTGTCAGTGATGCTGCAATCGATACCAAACACAAAGGCTGTCCAAGCGCCGGTCGTCGTGATCGGCACCGGGCCGGTGGGCGTGCGGCTTGCGCAGGACTTGCATCGTCGCGATCCTTCCATTCCGCTGGTGATCTACGGCAACGAACCATGGGAGCCATACAACCGCGTGCGCCTGTCTTCCTTTCTTGCCGGCGATGCGAGCTGGGCCACGCTCACGCAGGGGCTTGCACTGCCGCAGGGACCCGCGATCGCAGCGCGGCTCAATTGCGCAGTGGTGCATGTCGATCGCGGCGCGCAGGAGATTGAAGACTCGGCCGGGCGCACGCAACGCTATTCCCACTTAGTGCTGGCCACCGGATCACGCCCGCGGATCCCGGACGTGCCGGGCATCGGCCAGGCCAATGTCTACGTTTTCCGTGACATGAACGATACCCAGCGGCTGCTCGCACGCCGTATCCGCAGCCGCCGTACGGTGGTGCTGGGCGGGGGGCTGCTGGGCCTGGAAGCGGCGCGCGCAATGCAGCGCTTCAACACCGAGGTGCTGGTCATCGAGAACAACGACCGGCTGATGTTGCAGCAATTGGACCAGGCAGCCGCGGATCTGCTGCGCGCCCATGTCGAGGCGGCCGGAATCCAGGTATTGACGGGCGCCGCGGTCAGACGCGTGCATGGTGAAGGAGCGGTTACCGGCATCACCCTGCGCACCGGCGATGTCATCGAATGCGATACCGTCGTGATTGCCGCCGGCATCAAGCCGAACACCGACCTGGCCCTGCAGGCCGGCCTGAATGTGGGGCGCGGCATTCGCGTCAGCGACCGCATGCAGACGTCCGATCCACATATCTACGCCGTTGGCGAATGCGCGGAACATCGCGAACAAGTGTACGGGATCGTCGCCCCTGGCCTGGAACAGGCGGCAGTCGCCGTGCATGCAATCTGCGGCGGCGACGCCAGCTATGCCGGTTCGCTACAGGCAACGCGCCTGAAAGTGCTCGATATGCCGGTGTTCAGCGTGGGCCGCGTCGGCGAGCATGACGGTATCGGCTCGGCGAGCACGGCAGCTTATGAAGACAGGAAAGCTGGCATCTACCGCAAGGTGCTGGTCGAGCGCGGTCGTCTGATTGGCGCGATGGCGGTCGGCGAAGGCGCAGACCTGCGTCGGCTGCAGGAAGCGGTCAGCGGCAATCACCGGATACTGCCATGGCAGCTTTGGCGGTTTCGCAGGACCGGCTCGCTGTGGCAGGAGGGCGAAGCCAGCGTCGTCAACTGGCCGGCAAGCGCGGTCGTCTGCAACTGCACCGGCGTTACCCGCGGTCAGCTTGGCGAAGCGGCGGCTGCCGGGTGCCGTTCGATCGAGCAACTCGCAGCGTGCACGCGTGCCTCTACAGTATGCGGTTCGTGCAAGCCGTTGCTGGCCGAGCTGGCCGGTGGCGCGGTGATGCGAGAACCGGTGCGCGCGCATCGTCCGCTCCAGGGCGCGGCCGCGGCGGCACTGGCGCTCGCCTTGCTGGCACTCGTTGCGCCTGCCATCCCCTTTGCGAAGACGGTGCAACTGCAGTGGCGCTGGGACGAGCTATGGCTGGTGAGTTTGTATAAGCAGGTCAGCGGATTTTCCATTCTCGGGTTGAGCGTACTTGCCCTGCTTCTCTCATTCCGGAAGCGCTGGTCGCGCCTTGGCTATGGCGATTTTGGCATCTGGCGCGTGCTGCATGTGGTGCTCGGATTGGGTGTGCTGGCGGGACTCTATGCGCATACGGGAGGCAGGCTTGGCAGCCAGCTGAATTTCCTGTTGATGGCGAGTTTCACCGGCCTGATTCTGGCGGGCAGCATGTCGGGGCTGATGATCGCGCAAGGGCATCGCCTGCCAGTGGCACTGGTTCGGCGCTGGCGCGACAACAGCACCTGGGTGCACATCTTGCTGTTCTGGCCGGTACCCGTGCTGCTCGGGTTCCACATTCTCAAAACTTACTATTTCTAGAGCCTACCAGCGATGGCAAGCAAAAGCCGCAGAGTTCTGTGGGTCTACTGGGGTGTGTTGAGCGTGGCGATGCTGGCATATTTCTCGATTGGGCTGTTCTACAAGGAGGCGGCGAGGCATCCGCTCCTGGTATCCGCGCGCATGGCATTCCTGCCGGGTCAGACCAGCCACGGCCACTACCAGATCGAACTGGCGTGCGAGAGCTGCCACAGCAAGCCGTTCGCCGGCCCGGAGGCCATCCAGGAGGCATGCGTCAAATGCCATGAGAATGAGCTGAAGGAAGCCAGAGATTCGCATCCGGCCAGCAAGTTCGACGATCCGCGCAATGCCGAGCGGCTGGGAAAGATCGATGCGCAGGCATGCGTCACCTGCCATGCCGAGCACAAGCCGCGCACGACGCTTGCCATGGGCGTAACGCAGCCGCAGGACGTCTGCTACCACTGTCATGCCGGCCCGGACGAGATGCCGTCGGACCACAAGGACTTCAAGTTCGACAGCTGCACCGCGGCCGGCTGCCATAACTATCACGACAATCGCGCGCTGTACGAAGATTTCCTGCTAAAGCATGCGCAGGGCGGCAAGCTGAACGAAAAGCCGCTGCTGCCGCAGCGCGATTTTGCCGTAGCGGTGCGTGAGATGAGCGGCTACCCGGCGGCGAAGTATCCGTTCCGGACGCTCTCGGCAGCCGAGCAGGATGCGCCGCACGGCAAGCGCGGCAGTACGGCGTTGCAGGCCGACTGGCTCGGCACCGCGCATGCCAGGGCTGGCGTCAATTGCACCGGTTGCCATGCATCGAAGGGCAAGGACGGCTCCACGAAATGGAGTGACCACCCAGGCAGCCCAGCAGCGTGCGAAGGATGCCATGCGGCCGAGGCCAAGGGGTTCCTGGCGGGAAAGCACGGCATGCGACTGGCGCAAGGCCTGACGCCGATGACGCCCGGCGACGCCCGTCTGCCAATGAAGGAAGCGGCTGCCCACACGGAACTTGGTTGTACTTCCTGCCATTCTGCCCATCGCTTCGATGCCAGGACAGCGGCGGTGGAGTCATGCATGAGTTGCCATGACGACAAACACACCCTGGCCTACAAGAGTTCGCCGCACTACGCGCTGTGGCAAAAGGAGACCGCCGGACAGGCGCCGCCCGGTTCTGGCGTGACATGCGCCAGCTGCCACATGCCGCGGGTGCGGATGTCCACCGACGAAGGCTCGCGCATCGTGGTTCAGCACAACCAGAACGATACCCTGCGGCCGAACGAAAAAATGATACGGACCACGTGCATAAGCTGCCACGGGCTCGGCTTCTCGATCGACGCGCTGGCCGACAAGACGTTGATCGACAACAACTTCAAAGGCATGCCGGCCCGGCACGTGAAGAGTATCGACATGGCTGTGGCAAAGGATGCAGAAACGCGCAGCAAGCGAAGCACGCCGTAGCTGCGCGTCGTTCTGGCGCTTGCGGGCTTCTTTTCAACAGTGAAGGAGAGAGAAATGAAACGATATGCGAACTTGCAGGCAAGCAGTCTGGCAATGGGCGCGGCGCTGGCCGTTAGCGCCTTTTCCGCACACGCATCCGGCATCAGTCCAAAGGAAATGGCGGATGCCCTGCACGCCGTGATGGCGGCCGACCGGACCGTGTATACCCGCCTGATCGTCAACCGCCTGCAGAACGAAGAGAAGGTGATCAAGGCGACTGAGCACTGGAAGGATGAGAAGACATTGGTGCTGCCGGCGCAGATGTTTCGCTTCGGCGCGGAGGAGGTAGCCAAGAGCAAGCCGAATTTCAGCTATTCGCTGTTGTCCCTGTGGCCGCTGAATAAGCAGAACGCTGCGAAAACCCCAGTGGAGAAGGAAGGGCTGGACTTCGTCGCCAAGAACCCCGGAAAGAACTTCTACAAGGAAGAGACTCTCGGCAAGAAGACCTATTTCACTGCCGTGTACGCCGACACGGCGATCGCGCCGGCCTGCGTCACTTGCCACAACGGCCATAAGGACAGCCCGCGCACCAATTTCAAGATTGGCGACGTGATGGGTGGCGTGGTGCTGCGCATCCCTGTCAGCAATTGAGCCAGCGAAAAGCTGAGCGATGACGACGTGAAGGCAGTAGCGGATTACATGATCGCAATTGTCAAGTAAAGGAATATTCCATGACACCGCAAGAGATCACCCTGGTACAAAGCTCCTGGCAGAAGGTGGTGCCGATCAAGGAAAAGGCCGCCGAGCTGTTCTACGGCAAGCTGTTCGAAATGGATCCCTCGCTGAGGCCACTGTTCAAGGGCGACACCGTCGAACAGGGGCGCAAGCTGATGGCGATGATCAATACCGTCGTCACGAAACTGGACCAGCTCGACGACATCGTTCCCGCTGTACAGGAACTCGGCCGGCGCCACGTCGCCTATGGCGTCAAGGACGAGGACTACGACACCGTGGCCGGCGCCCTGCTGTGGACACTGGGTGCCGGCCTCGGGGACGCCTTTACCGATGAGGTGAAGGGCGCCTGGACCAGCGCCTACGTGATCCTGGCCGGGGCCATGAAAGACGCCGCCGCGACCGCCTGGGACTGACTCAGGAGGAATGAGGCCATGCTGGAAGCAGTGTCACTGACCGCCGCGCGCGGCGACCGGCCGATTTTCATCAGGCTGGGGCTGCGCGTGGAGCCCGGGCAAGCGGTGCATGTCACAGGCGCCAACGGCAGCGGCAAGACTACCCTGCTGCGAATCCTGGCTGGCCTGCTGCGCCCGGAATCGGGCGAGATCCGATGGAACGGGTGTGCGGTGGCGGCGAGCCGGCCGCTGCCCGATTCCGCATACCTCGGTCACCGCAACGGCCTGAAAGCGGAGCTGAGCGCGCTGGAGAATCTGCGCAGTGCCTGCGCGCTGTACGGTTGCCGCACGGATCGTGCGCACCTGCAGCGGGTGCTGGCACAAGTCGGGCTGGCCGCTGGTGCCGACACCGCTCTCGGGCTGTTGTCGCAGGGGCAGCAGCGCCGGGTTGCGCTGGCGCGTGTGCTGTCCAGTGGCGCGAAGCTATGGCTGCTCGACGAGCCGACCACCGCACTCGACCAGTCCAGCATCCGGGCCTTTGAGGGATTGTGCGAACACCATCTGCAGTCGGGCGGCATGCTGGTGTTTGCGAACCACTACCCGCTGCGGCTGGTGGCCGCGCGGATGCGCGAGCTTGCCATCCCGGCAATCGCCGCTCGATCGCAGCAGGAGGCGGCATGCTGGATCCGGTCCTGAAACTGATCGCGCGTGAGCTGCTGCTGGCGTGGCGTCGCCCGTCGGCGGTGCTGACACCGCTCGCCTTTTTTGTCGCGGTGGTCAGCCTGTTTCCGCTGGCGGTTGGCCCGGAGCGGATGTTTCTCGCCAGGCTGGCGCCCGGTGTGATCTGGGTCGCCGCCTTGCTGGCGACGCTGCTGGGCATGGAGCGTTTGTTCGAATCCGATTTCCGCGACGGCAGCCTGGAAGTCATCGCGCTCGCGCCGCAGTCCCTGACCTTGATGGTGCTCGGCAAGGTGACCGGCTTCTGGCTCGGGGCGGGCCTGCCGCTGGTGTTGCTGACGCCACTGCTTGGCGTTCAGCTCGGCGTGCCTGACGGCGAGCTGGCACAACTGGCACTGTCGCTGCTGCTCGGTACGCCGACGCTGTGCCTGATCGCGGCAATCGCTGCCGCGCTGACGCTGTCGCTGCAGCGCGGCGGCCCGCTGCTGGCATTGCTGGTGCTGCCACTGGCAGCGCCGGTACTGGTGTTCGGCTGCGGCGTCGCCGCCGCCAGCACTGCGGCGGAATTGCAGGCGAATCTTTCGCTGCTGGGGGCATGCCTGCTGACTGCCGTTGCGTCGGCGCCATGGGCCACCGCCGCGGCGCTCAGGATTGGATTGGAGTCTGTCTGATGGCCACCTTGAATATCTGGAAGTACGCCGCGCCCCAAGCCTTCTATCCGCTCGCCGGGCATCTGGTGCCATGGTTTGGCGCTGCTGCCGCAGTGTCTGGCGCGATGGCGCTATACCTTGGCCTGGTGGTGGCGCCGCCCGATTTCCGCCAGGGCGAGGTGTACCGCATCCTGTTCATCCATGTCGCGGCCGCCTGGATGTCGATGTTCATCTACGTGGTGATGGCCGTCTACGCCGGGCTTGGCCTGGTGTTCGGCACCCGTCTGTCGTCGCTGATGGCAACCGCGCTGGCGCCCAGCGGTGCGTTGTTCACCTTCCTCACGTTGTGGACCGGCGCACTTTGGGGCAAGCCGACCTGGGGCACCTACTGGGTATGGGACGCGCGCATGACCTCCGAGCTGCTGCTGCTGTTCCTCTATCTCGGCTTCATCGCGCTGCAGGCCGCGATCGACGATCCACGGCGCGCAGCCAGGGCCGGCGGGGTGCTGGCGCTGGTCGGATTGATCAACCTGCCGGTCATCTATTTCTCCGTGACCTGGTGGAACACGCTGCATCAGGGGGCATCGGTCAGTCTGACCAAGGCGCCGCAGATGGCCGGCATCATGATCGTTGCCATGCTGGGCATGACCTTCGCCTTCTGGATGTATGCGATCGCCGTCGCGCTGGCGCGGGTGCGCTGCCTGATCGCGCGCAGCGAGGCCGGCCGCAGGTGGTGGCGGCAAGGCGAGGACATCTGAAACCGACGCGCACTCGGATCAACGCGCTCAACAGCAGGGAGGGAATGATGGATCTGAATGGATTTTTTTCGATGGGTGGCCAAGGCGCTTTCGTCTGGGGCGCATACGGCGTGACGGCGCTGCTGTTCGCTGTCGAAGTCCTGCTGGTACTGCGCTGCGGCGTGTCGACTCGGCGCACGCTGGCAGATGCGCACCCCGCCGCGCCCGGCATGCGGCTGCAAGATCAACGGGGTACGCAATGAGGATGCTCAACAAGGCGCGCGGGCGACGCCTGCTCATGATCGCCGTGGGATTGCTGTTGCTTTGGACGGCTGCCGCATTGATCCTGAATGCCTTCCGCAGCAATATGGTGTTCTTCTTCTCGCCAAGCCAGCTCGCGGCAGGGGAGGGCCCGCGCGACAAGGCCTTCCGCCTTGGCGGCATGGTCGAGCGCGGCAGCCTGCGGCGCGCCCCGGATGGGCTGGGGGCGTCCTTCATACTGACCGATACGGTCAACCGGGTGCAGGTGGTCTACCGCGGCATGCTGCCCGATTTGTTTGGCGAAGGGCAGGGTGCCATTGCGTTCGGCCGCATGGGTGGCAACGGCATCTTCGCGGCCGAGGAGGTGCTGGCCAAGCATGATGAAGCGTACATGCCGCCGGAGGTCGCCGCTTCGCTCAAGCTCGCCGAAGCGGCGCAGAAAGGTGGGGCCAGATGATTCCCGAACTCGGTCAATGGTGCCTGGCGCTTGCGCTCGCGCTGGCGCTGTCGCAAGCGGCGCTGCCGCTCCTGGGGGCGGTGCGCGGCGTCGATGGCTGGATGCGCACCGCACATGCCGCAGCACGCATGCAGTTCCTGTTCCTCTCGCTGGCCTTTGTTTTCCTGTCGGCGGCGCTGCTGGGGAACGATTTTTCGGTGCGCTATGTCGCGAACCACTCCAATAGCAGCCTGCCGGCGATCTATCGCTTTGCCGCCGCCTGGGGCGGCCATGAGGGATCGTTGCTGCTTTGGTCACTACTGCTGGCAGCCTGGTCGGCCCTGGTGAGCTGGCGCAGCGACAGCCTGCCGCTGATGTTCTCGTCACGCGTGCTGGCCGTCCTGGGCATCGTGTCGAGCGGCTTCCTTTGCTTCATGCTGTTCACCTCGAATCCTTTCGAGCGCCTGTGGCCGGCGCCCCCGGACGGCGGTGACCTCAACCCACTGTTGCAGGACATCGGGCTGGTGATCCACCCGCCGATGCTGTATATCGGCTATGTCGGACTGGCGGTGCCCTTCGCGTTCTCGGTGGCCTCCCTTCTGACCGGGCGCATCGATTCACTCTGGGCACGCTGGTGCCGGCCATGGACCATCGGCGCCTGGCTGTTCCTGACACTCGGCATCGCCCTTGGCAGTGCCTGGGCCTACTACGAACTGGGTTGGGGCGGCTGGTGGTTCTGGGATCCGGTCGAGAATGCTTCCTTCATGCCATGGCTGCTTGCCACCGCGCTCATGCATTCGCTGGCGGTCACGGAAAAGCGGGGCATATTCGCCGGCTGGACCCTGCTGCTGGCGATCGCCGCCTTTGGCCTGAGCTTGCTGGGCGCCTTTCTGGTGCGCTCCGGCGTGCTGACCTCCGTGCATGCCTTTGCCGCGGATCCGGGGCGCGGCGTGTTCCTGCTGTCATTGTTCGCATTCATCGTCGGCGGCGCACTCTGTTTGTACGCGTGGCGCATGGGGCGCGTGCGGAGCAGTTCGGCGTTCGCGCCGTTCTCGCGCGAGGGGGTGCTGATGCTGAACAATCTGTTCCTGGCCGTAGCAACCGCGTCTGTTTTGCTGGGCACAGTCTATCCGCTGGCGCTCGATAGCCTGGGCCTGGCGAAGATATCAGTCGGTGCGCCGTATTTCGAGGCGGTGTTTGTGCCGCTGGTCGTGCCAATGCTGTTTCTGATGGGCGTGGGCCCGCTGATGCGCTGGAAGCATGCTTCGCTGCCGGATCTGAAGCGTCGGCTGAAATGGGCGCTGGCCGCGGCGCTTGCCTTTGGCCTGGTCACGCCCTGGCTGCTAGGCACATCGAGCATCGGCATCAGCCTCGGCCTGGCCCTGGCCGGCTGGATCACCTGTGCTCTGGTCGCGACCGCGGCCGAGAGCGTGCGCGACCGGCGCGGGGCAGGGGCATTGCGCAGTCTGGCCGCCCGTCCGCTGTCGTTCCACGGCATGTTGATCGCCCACCTTGGCATTGCAGTGTGCATTGTCGGGGTCACCATGGTCGGCGGCTATGCAGGCGAACGCACGGTGAGCATGTCGGTCGGCGACTCGCTCGAGTTCCGCGACTACCGCTTCCGCTTCGACTCGGTGGAAACACTGGCGCGCGACAACTACCAGGCCCGGCGCGCGAGCATTACGGTGACGCGAGACGGCCAGCTGGTGACATTGCTGCGGCCAGAGAAGCGCTTCTATCCGGTTCAGCGCAAGGTGATGACCGAGGCGGCGATCGATCCCGGCCTGACGCGTGACCTCTATGTATCGCTTGGCGAAGCGTTGCCCGACGGTAGCTGGACTTTGCGGCTTTACCACAAGCCGTTCATAAGCTGGATCTGGTCCGGCTGCCTGCTGATGGCATTTGGCGGCTTGCTTGCGCTCGGCGACCGCCGCTATCGGGCGCGCACCGCGCCGGCCGCCACGCCGCTGAACCTGGGGGTGGAATGATGCGACGGTTTGTTCCTGCTGCGATCTTCATCTTGCTCTTGCTGCTGCTCGGCCTCGGGCTTGCGCCGAGACCGAGCAGTCTGCCATCCCCCCTGATCGGCAAGAGCGCGCCGGCTTTCAGGCTGCCGTTGCTGGACGCGCCTCAGCAAACTGTGGCGCCTGCCGATCTGCGCGGACAGGTCTGGGTGCTGAACGTCTGGGCATCGTGGTGCGGCGCCTGCCGCGAGGAGCATCCGAAGCTGATGGAGCTGGCGCGCCTTACCCGGGTGCCCATCTATGGGCTGGATTACAAGGATGGGCGCGACGAGGCCAGCGCCTGGCTTGCGCGGCACGGCAACCCTTATCGCGCCAGTCTGTTCGATGCCGATGGCCGGGTCGGCATCGACTACGGCGTGTACGGTGTTCCGGAAACCTTCGTGATTGACCGTCGCGGCGTGATACGCCACAAGCATGTCGGTCCGCTGACCGAGGAGGTGGTGCGCAAAGAACTGTTGCCGATGTTGGCGGCGCTCGAGAACGAGCCGGACGTAGCACTGGCAAGCAGGGGAAAAGGGGGCTGACATGAAATCAAGCGTTCGCCGGTGGTGCGTACTTGGGTGTTTGCTGGGCGGTCTGCTGGCCAATGCAATCGGCGCCGAGCCGGCACAGGCCGATGCCGAGCAGGCTCTGCAGGCCCGGGTCATGAGGCTGGCCGTCGATCTGCGTTGCGTGGTATGCCAGAACCAGTCGCTTGCCGATTCCAATGCCAGCCTGGCGATTGACTTGCGCAGCGAGATTGCCGGCATGCTGCGCGATGGGAAAAGCGAGCGCGATGTGACCGAGTTCATGGTGCAGCGCTACGGCGATTTCGTGCTGTACAGCCCGCCGCTGCAGCCCACCACCTGGCTCCTGTGGCTTGGCCCGTTCCTGCTCATGTTGGTGGGAATGGTGGTGCTCTACCGGCATGCTGCCGGATCGCGGGCACGCGAGCGGGCGGGTAAGGCTGGCGGCAACGAGGAGGGAAGCATATGACATCGGCGCAGGTATTCTGGGGATTCGCCACCGCCCTGACCATTGGTGCGCTGCTGACCGTATTGCAGCCAATGGTGGCAGGTATCGCCGTTGCGAAAGGCCGGGCGCGCCGGGTTCAGTTCCTGGCCGGGCTAGCTATCACGCTGGTGGCCCTGGCAGGGTATCTTGCTGTCGGCCGGCCGGACCTGATCGGGCCGGAATCCGGCAGCGGGTCAGGAGCAACGCCGCGGGAAACGTCGATTCCGCATCTGATCAAGCGTCTTGAGGCGCATCTGCAGCAACGGCCTGACGATGCCGATGCCGCACTGTTGCTCGCGCGATCATACTATGCCGCAGCCCGTTTCGCCGAGGCGGTGCCGGCGTTCGAGCGCGCATTCGTGCTGAAGGCACCCGCGGCACCGCAGCTTGCCGATTATGCCGATGCGCGTACTGCGCAAACAGGGGGCACTTTTGATGCGCAGGCACAGAAGGCTGTTGAACGCGCGCTGGCACTTGATGCGCAGCATGTGAAGTCGCTGTGGCTGGCGGGCAGCTTTGCCTTCAATGACCGGCGCCCTGCCGACGCGATTGTTTACTGGACGCGCCTGGCGCCATTGCTGCCAGCCGATTCCGAAGAGCTACGCCGTCTGCAGGCCAACATTGCCGGAGCGCGTGCGCAGGTGGGGACCGGTTCGGCTGTTGCGGGCAACAAGAAGCAACTTTCCGGCACCGTAGCAATTGCCCCCGAATTGCAGGCGTCTGTTGGCAGCACCGACACGCTCTACGTATTCGCACGCGGGCTGCAAGGGCCGCCGATGCCGCTGGCTGTCTTCAAGGCAGTGCCTGGACGCTGGCCGGTGGCGTTTTCGCTGGACGAGAGCATGGCGGTGATGGGCGGTGCGCGCCTGAGTGAGCGGGAAAGCGCGATGGTTGTCGCACGAATCTCGCGTTCCGGCCAGGCGATCGGCCAGCCAGGCGACCTGGAAAGCGGGGCGGTACAGGTGAAGGTGGGCGCTGCTGGCATCCAGCTGTTGATTGATACGGTAAGGAAATGAGGGCTGATCCGCGACGATCATAGGGTAGACGACCAGCTGCCGCTGCCCACAACGCCGCCCAGCGTCTCAGTAGCGGATTCTTTGGTCCCGCGATGTGCTGCTTGATCGCAACTTAATGGATTGCTTATGCGTCGGCTAAGAATATATGAATTTACCTTAAGTGGGTGAGCAGATATCTTTCCAGCATTGCCGCCACGCCGCCAAAGCACGCCTGGTGCATGCATCCCTACATTCACCAGCAGCGGAGTATGTCTTGAGCGTCAGCACTGAGCAGGTCACCGAAGCCCTGCGCACCGTCATCGACCCCAATACGGGCAAGGACCTGGTGTCCACCCGCTCGGCCAGGAACATCCGCGTCGACGGCGGCGATGTCTCGCTGGAAGTCGAACTCGGCTACCCCGCGAAGAGCCAGTTCGATCCGATCCGCAAGCTGGTGGTTGCTGCGGTGCGGCAAGTGCCGGGCGTGAGCAATGTCAGCGTGGCCGTGACCATGAAGATCGTCGCGCACGCGGTGCAGCGCGGGGTCAAGCTGCTGCCGGGCGTGAAGAACGTGATTGCGGTGGCGTCGGGCAAGGGCGGGGTGGGCAAGTCCACCACGGCCGTGAACCTGGCGCTGGCGCTGGCGGCGGAAGGCGCGCGCGTCGGCATGCTCGACGCAGACATTTATGGGCCGAGCCTGCCGATGATGCTGGGCATCGACGGCCGCCCGGAATCCGCCGACGGCCAGACCATGGAGCCGCTGGAAGGGCACGGCCTGCAGGCCAACTCGATCGGCTTCCTGATCGAGCAGGACAACCCGATGGTATGGCGCGGCCCGATGGTCACCTCGGCGCTGGAGCAGCTGCTGCGCCAGACCAACTGGCACGACCTGGACTACCTGATCGTCGACATGCCGCCGGGCACCGGCGACGTCCAGCTGACGCTGTCGCAGAAGGTGCCGGTCACCGGCGCGGTGATCGTCACCACGCCTCAGGATATCGCGCTGCTGGATGCCAGGAAGGGCCTGAAGATGTTCGAGAAGGTGGGCATTCCCATCCTGGGCATCGTCGAGAACATGGCGGTCTACTGCTGCCCGAACTGCGGCCATGTCGAGCATATCTTCGGCCACGGCGGCGGCGAGAAGATGTGCGCCGACTACGGCGTCGACCTGCTCGGCAGCCTGCCGCTGAACCTGCAGATCCGCGAGCAGGCCGACTCCGGCCGCCCGACCGTGGTGGCCGAGCCCGACAGCCCGGTGGCCGGGATGTACCGCGCCATCGCGCGCGAGGTGGCAATCAAGGTCGCCGACAAGGCGCGCGACATGACCAGCAAGTTCCCGAGCATCGTCGTGCAGAACACCTGACCGGGGTGAACGATTTACGCGCGGCCCTCGTCGCGCGCTGACATGGAGCAATGGCATGAGACGCCTTCGCAACGCCAAGATCGTGGCCACGCTGGGCCCCGCGAGTAGCACCCCCGAGCTCATCGACGCGCTGTTCGAGGCCGGTGCCGATGTCTTCCGGCTCAACTTCAGCCACGGCACCCACGAAGACCACCGGCAACGGTTCGAAGCGATCCGCGCCGTGGAGCGCAAGCGAGGCCGCCCCATCGGTGTGCTGCTCGACCTGCAGGGTCCGAAGCTGCGCATCGGCACCTTCGCCGGTGGCCCGGTGCAACTGGCCGCGGGAGCCGGCTTCCGGCTGGACCTGGACAGCGCGGCGCCCGGGTCGGCCAGCCGGGTCTGCCTGCCGCACCCGGAGATCTTTGCCGCCCTGAGCGAGGGTGTCGAGCTGCTGCTTGACGACGGCAAGATCCGGCTGCGCGTCGGCCAGTGCGGTGCCGGCTTCGCCGAGACGACGGTCATCAACGGCGGCACGCTCTCGGACCGGAAGGGGGTGAACGTGCCGGACGCGGTCCTGCCGCTGTCAGCCATGACCGAGAAGGACCGGCGCGACCTCGACTTCGGGCTGGCGCTGGGCGCGGACTGGATCGCGCTGTCCTTCGTGCAGCGGCCCGAAGACATCCGGGAGATCAAGGCAATTGTCAACGGCCGCGCCGGCATCGTCGCCAAGCTGGAAAAGCCCGCTGCCATCCAGAGCCTGGACCTCATCGTCGCCGAGGCCGATGCCGTCATGGTGGCGCGCGGCGACCTGGGCGTGGAGATGCCCGCCGAGCAGGTGCCGTCGCTTCAGAAGCAGATCATCCGCGCGTGCCGCAAGGCCGGCAAGCCGGTCATCGTTGCCACGCAAATGCTCGAATCGATGATTGCCGCCCCGGTGCCCACCCGCGCGGAAGCGTCAGACGTGGCGACGGCGATCTACGACGGTGCCGACGCGGTCATGCTGTCGGCCGAGTCGGCATCCGGCCGGTATCCGGTGGAGGCGGTGCGAATGATGAACAGCATTATCTCCCGCACGGAATCCGACCCGCTGTACCGCGACGCCATCGAGGCATCCCACACGCCGCCGCGCGCGGACGCGGCTGATGCCATCGGTTATGCGGTGCGGCATATCGTGGGCTTGCTCAGGGTGCCGGCGACGGTCGCCTATACCAGCTCGGGCTATTCGGCGCTGCGTATGGCGCGCGAGCGGCCGCAGGTGCCCATTCTCGGCATGACACCGCGCATGGCGACGGCGAGGCGGCTGACGCTCACCTGGGGCGTGCATGCGGTGCTCTGCCACGAGGTGCTGGATGTGCCGGAGATGACCGATCTGGCCAGCCGCACTGTGCTGGCGGAGGGCTTCGGGGAAGCCGGACAGTCCATCGTCATCTCCGCGGGGCTGCCGTTCCTGGTGGCGGGAACCACCAACCTGCTGCGGATTGCGCAGATCCAATGAGGGGGTAGGGACACCGCCGAACAGGTACGACCCGGGGCATTGCCGCAGCGTTGCACGGTCCCCGCTGACAGAGGCCACTGCCACCTCCGTCAGCGGGCCGGGCCGCTCCCCTCCTGACCTCGACTCCCCCCTCGAAAGAGGTAGGCAATGCTGAGGCTTGGCTCATTTGCCCCGACTCTCGTTGACTACGGCTTTGGAAGCCCCCGGCGGGGCCATTGTTATTTAGCCGAAGACCGGGCAAATGATGGCCATGATGGTATCGAAACCGTGCAAAAGTCATACCCTGCCAATCAGCAGGGTGCCTTTGACGGCGCGCAGGCATGAGTGGCGCGGTTAAAGGCCTTCCGGCTGGCCAGCCATGCACGGTTTTATCGATGCCAACACTGTACATGCGCTGGCGCGTGGTCTAGTCTTCACGTTGACCCGCGTTCGGCTGAAATCCGGGCGAAGGGGCCAATCAAGGCGCCAGTAAAAGCGCCAGTATCGGGGGTCTGGACTGCCATGAGTATCGAGATCGGAAAAGACATCACTGCGTTTGCCGACCAACTGCTGGACGCCGTATTCCTGGTCGACACAGGCGGCCGCATCCAGTATGTCAGCGCCGCGTGCGAGGGCATTTTTGGCTATACGCCGAAGGATATGGCGGGCGAGTTCATCATCGATCTGGTCATGCCCGCCGACCGGGACCGGACCATTATCGAGGCCAAGCAGGTGATGTCGGGAAAGAAGCGGATCGGTTTTGAAAACCGCTATCGCCACAAGGACGGCAGTGCCGTCCATATCATGTGGTCCGCCGGATGGCTCCAGTCGGAACGGTTGCGCGTCGGGGTTGCCCGCGATGTCACTGCGCTGAAGAAGGAGAGCATTCTTGACCTTGGGCTGGCGCTTTCTTCCGTTCCGTTGGCGCCCCACGAGCAGAAGGTCTTGCGGCTGCTGTTGACCGACGCATCGGAAAAGCAGATTGCCCAGCGCCTCGGCCTGGCCGTTTCAACGACCCATTCCTATGTGACCGGCATTTTCCGGAAATTCGGCGTCAGGGGCCGGGCGGGGTTGATGAGCCTGTGGCTGGAAAATCTGACCAGGGACTAAATACGCAATATAGATTGTATTTCTCGAATACAAACCATGATCTGTATTGGTCAGAAACTTCGTCCCCGCGCCTCATAAATCGCTTATCTCTACCGGCGCCGCCATCAGCGCCTGACCAGCGAACACTGCGATTTCGACACCGGCATGAACGCCTGCTCGCCCGGCACCGTGGCCAGCACCTTGTAGTAGTCCCATGGGTACCTGGACTCGGCCGGCGTCTTGACCTCGAACAGATACATGTCGTGGACCATGCGGCCGTCTTCGCGGATGCGGCCGTTCTTTGCAAAGAAGTCGTTGATCGGCATCGACTTCATCTTCTTCATTACCGCCGCGGTCTCGTCTGTGCCGGCTGCCTGCACGGCCTTCAGGTAGTGCGTCACCGATGAATACGCACCCGCCTGGCTCATGTTGGGCATTTTCCTGAGCTTGTCGAAATAGCGGCGCGACCAGGCTCGCGTGGCATCGTTCATATCCCAGTAGAAAGCTTCGGTCAGCACCAGCCCGGAGGCCGTCTTCAGGCCGATGGCGTGGATGTCGTTGATATAGAGGAGCAGGCCCGCCATGCGCTGCGTGTTGTTGCGGGTCAGGCCGAATTCGGAGGCGGCCTTGATCGCGTTGACGGTATCGCCGCCGGCATTGGCCAGGCCCACCACCTGTGCCTTGCTGGCCTGCGCCTGCAGCAGGTAAGAGGCAAAGTCGCTGGTGGCCAGCGGGTGGCGCGCGGCGCCCAGCACCTTGCCGCCGGTCTCGTTGACGACCGCGGTGGCCGAGTCCTGCAGCGTGTGGCCGAAGGCGTAGTCCGCCGTCAGGAAGAACCAGGACTTGCCGCCGCGCTGCACCATCGCGCGCGCGGTGGTGTTGGCCAGCGCGTAGGTGTCGTAGGCGTAGTGCACTGACACCGGCGTGCACAGGTCGTTGGTGATGCGCTCGGTGCCCGGGCCGGAGAACACCACGATGCGGTTCTTCTGTCGTGCAACCTCAAGCACCGCCAGCGCCGGCGCAGACGCGGCCACGTCGAGGATGGCGTCGACATTGGCAGTGTCGAACCATTCGCGCGCCTTGTTGGCGGCGATGTCGGCCTTGTTCTGGTGATCGACCACCACCAGCTCGATCTTCTTGCCCAGCACCTTGCCGCCGAAATCGTCGATGGCCATCTGCGCGGCGGTGGCGCTGCCGCGGCCGGTGACGTCGGCATACAGGCCGCTCATGTCGAGCAGCATGCCGAGCTTGACGACATCGTCAGAGACGGCGGCCCTGGGCTGGGCCTGGGCGGTGCCGCAGGCAAGCGCCGCGGCGAAGGCGAGGGCGCTGGCGGCAATGCGGCGGAGCGCGTGGCGATGGTTCATGGTGTCTCCCTGGTTTATTGTTGTTGGCTTATACCGTGGCGATCGGCGTCACCGGCGACCCCACCGCGCCGGGCAGGCGCAACGGCGGGGCGGTGAGCTGGAAGCGGGTGCGGCCGTTGGCGCGCAACCAGTCCGCCAGCTCGCGCAGGTACCACAGCTCGCCCAGCGGTAGGCCCAGCTTGAACAGGCAATGGTGGTGCAGCGGCAGCAGCGGGTGGCTCTTGTCGCCGTCGGGCGCGGGGCGGGCGGGGTAGCGTTCCACCGCGTAGTTGTCGGCGATCAGCGCGGCGATGCCGGCATCGGTGATCCAGTTCAGCAGGCGCTCGTCGCGGCCGTCCAGCGCGCAGCAGCTGTGGTGCAGCACGGCTTCATCGGGTTTGCGCTGCATCGACAGCACCACCTCGGCAAAGCCGGTGCGCAGCAGCAGCATGTCGCCGCGTTCGACTTCCACATTGCCGGCATCCAGCGCGTGCATCAGGTCGTCGTAGCCGACATTGCGGAAGTCCATGCCGAAGGTATGCGCCAGGTCCACCAGCACGCCGCGGCCCTGCATCCCCTTGACCGCGAAGTTCTCGATGCCCAGCGCCTGCGCGGCACTGTGGTCGTGGCCGCAAGGGTGCGCGGCGAAGTTGTCGTCCTCGGCATAGTCCACCGGGCCGACGATATGCTCGTTGGCGCGGTAGCCGTTGTAGTACACGCGCTCCGGGCGGCCGTCGCCGTCGGCATCGAACAGCGCCCCCACGTGCGCCAGCGCATCCCATTGCGTGCTGTATTGCAGGCACAGCAGCACCTGGTCGTCGCTGATGACGTCGGTGGCGGTGGGATCGACCTTGGCCAGCGGGAAGTTCAAATAGGGGATGTCGTCGCGCAGGGTAGGCCGCAGCACCGGCGGATGCCGGCGCGGGTTGAGCTTGTTGCCGCCGGGGTAGTCCAGCGGCAGCGACAGGCAGAAGCTGATGCCGGCCTGCACCTCGCGCGCGCCCTTGACGACTTGTTCCGGGCCGATCAGGTTGATGCGGCCGAGCTGGTCGTCGGGGCCGAAGTCACCCCAGTTGGAACCTTGCGGACGTTGCTTCCAGCGCATGAGTCATGCCTCCTGTCGTGTGCGTGGCCGAGGGAGCGGCCGGTGTATGGGGTATCGGTGCGGCGTGGTTGCGCGATGCGCGTGGCCACGCGGGAAGGTCTCCTGTCCGGTTCTCGTGGCATGAAACCGGTTGCATCCCTTATAGGCCATATTGCGGGGAATGGTCATTTTGCGGTGCAGCAGGATTACGGCGGGGCGGCATCCTTATAGAGGCGGGCAATGCCGGTTCATGATGTGTTATCGTACAACTAGGTTGGGGAAGCTGCTTATTTCCGCCCAAAATAGTAGAGGGTAGGGAATTCCCGGGGCCATAGACCAGCATAAACGGATAGCATGTTGTCAGACAACGTAACACTAAAAGTGCGCAACGCGCACCCGGCTGGAGATGACATGACAGTGACCCCGACAGCAGGTGGACAGGCGGCTCGCCCGCTGTACATCACGATGCACGCGAACGACAACGTCGCGATCGTGGCCAACGACGGCGGCCTGCCGGCGGGAATGGAATTCCCCTGCGGCCTGGTGCTGGCCGAGGGCGTACCCCAGGGCCACAAGGTGGCGCTGACTGACCTGCGCGAGGGCGACGCGGTGATCCGCTACAACGTGGTGATCGGCTATGCTCTGAAAGACCTGCCGCGCGGCAGCTGGGTCAATGAGCGCGTGATCCGCATGCCGGCCGCGCCGGAACTGCACGACCTGCCGGTCGGCACGCGCGTGGCGCCGCTGCTACCGCTGGAAGGCTATACCTTCGAGGGCTACCGCAATGCGGACGGCTCGGTTGGCACACGCAATCTCCTGGGCATCACCACTACGGTGCAGTGCGTGGAGGGCGTGGTGGAGTTTGCCGTGCGGCGCATCAAGGAAGAACTGCTGCCGAAGTATCCCAATGTCGACGACGTGGTGGGCCTTGAGCATACCTACGGCTGCGGCGTGGCAATCGACGCGCCCGATGCCGGCATCCCGATCCGCACCATCCGCAATATCGCGCTGAACCCCAATTTCGGCGGCGAGGTGATGATCGTCAGCCTGGGTTGCGAGAAGCTGCAGCCGGCGCGCCTGATCGGCGCCGGCACCATCCCGATCCAGCAGGAGGGCGAGCCCGACGTGGTCTGCCTGCAGGACGAGCAGCACGTGGGCTTTGCCTCGATGATCGATTCGATCATGGCCACGGCAGAGAAGCATCTGGCCCGCCTGAACGCGCGCCGGCGCGAGACCTGTCCGGCGTCAGACCTGGTGGTCGGCGTGCAGTGCGGCGGCAGCGATGCCTTCTCCGGCGTCACCGCCAACCCCGCGGTGGGCTTTGCCACCGACCTGCTGGTGCGCGCCGGGGCCACGGTGATGTTCTCCGAAGTGACCGAGGTGCGCGACGGCATCGACCAACTGACCGCGCGCGCGGCCACCCCCGAGGTGGCCGAGGCGCTGGTGCGGCAGATGGCCTGGTACGACCGCTACCTGGAGCAGGGCAAGGTCGACCGCAGCGCAAACACCACGCCGGGCAACAAGAAGGGCGGCCTGTCGAATATCGTGGAAAAGGCGATGGGCTCGATCGTCAAGTCGGGCACCGGCCCGATCCACGGCGTCAGCGGCCCCGGCGAGAAGGTCACGCAGAAGGGGCTGATCTACGCCGCGACGCCCGCGGGCGATTTTGTCTGCGGCACGCTGCAGCTGGCCGCCGGCATGAACCTGCACGTGTTCACCACCGGGCGCGGCACGCCGTACGGGCTGGCCGAGGTGCCGGTGATCAAGGTGTCCACCCGCAACGACCTGGCACGGCGCTGGCATGACCTGATGGATGTCAACGCCGGCCGCATCGCCACCGGCGAGGCCACCATCGAGGAAGTGGGCTGGGAGCTGTTCCACACGCTCCTGGCCGTGGCCAGCGGCAAGAAGTCGTGGGCCGAGCACTGGAAGATCCGCAATGCGCTGGTGCTGTTCAACCCGGCACCGGTGACCTGAGCCTCGGCTCTGACGGCGCTAGGTGCGCCCGCGCAACGGCCTGAGCAGATGCGACAGGCCGTTGTGGTCCAGCTCATGCATCAGCGCCAGCAGCGCGCCGATCTGCCCCGGCGGGAAGCCCTCGCGCGCGAACCAGTTCAGGTAGTTGCCTGGCAGGTCGGCGATCACCGTGCCTTTGTGCTTGCCAAAGGGCATGGTGACTGTGACCAGCCGCTTGAGGGCGTCGGCGTCGAAATCGTTCATGGGTGGCGGAAAGTCGGAAGGCTCCACGCTATCACAGTCAGCAAGCCGCACTACCTGGCGGTCATCTCCCACTTTCTCGCGAGTCCAAGCCGCTCGAATCGTTCGAACAGGAAGTCGATGAAGACGCGAATCCTGGCCGGCTGGTGGCGGCGGCACTGATACGCGACGTTGATCGTCAGCTTGGGCAGTTGCCAATCCGGCAGGACCGGCACCAGCCGGCCGGCAACGATGTCTTCGTAGATGATGTAGAGCGGCTGTACCAGGATGCCATGGCCCGCCAGGGCCGCTGCGCGGATCACCTGGCCTTCATTGGAGTCGAGCACGCTGGTCACAGGTACGGTTGCCGTTTCGTCGCCTCGCCGGAAGTGAAGCAGGTAGGGATCATTGGCAAGGTTGTAAATGAGCATCTGATGCTGCCGCAAGGTATCTGGTGCATCTGGCATGCCGCGCTCGGCAAGGTAGCCAGGCGACGCCGCCAGTACGCGGCGCGTCTCGGCCAGTTTTCGCACCGTAATCCCTGAATCCCCCTCATGTTCGCGTGTCCGGATGGCCACATCGATCCCGGCCTCGATAAAGTCAGGGTAGCGATTGGCCGCAATGATCTGGACCGCCAGGTTCGGATAGCACGCCCGAAATGCCGGCAATGCCGGCGCGAGATGGATCATCGCGAAGGATGCCGATGCGGTCACGCGAAGAACGCCGGTTGGATTGAGCGTGGCCTCGTTGATGGCGGCCTCGGCTTCGGCCATTTCAGCCAGCATCGCGGCACAGCGCCGGTGATACTCACGGCCGGCATCCGTGAGCCAGAGCCGGCGCGTGGTGCGCTCGACCAGGCGCGCTCCCAGGCGCTCTTCCAGCGCATTGAGGCAGCGGGTGGCTGCCGCACTCGACATGCCGAGTTGCTCCGCCGCCTTTGTGAGGCTGCCGAGTTCCGCAACCTGCACAAAAAACTCAATCTGCGTCCACTTGTCCATCAATTCTTCCGGCTAGAGGAGAACACTACTTCGCTTCCACCTCTTTTTACCTGTGGAGGAAGGAATTAATGTTAGCAGCAAGCGAGAAGCAGAAAACATGCGGAGACACCCGGAATGCGAAACCTCAATGAAGACACGATCACGCAGGCGGTGCTTGCGTCGATGGCGAACTGCCGCGATGCGCGCCTGCGCACCGTGATGACCAGTCTCGTCCAGCATTTGCATGCGTTCGCGCGTGATGTGAAGCTGAGCGAGGAAGAATGGTTCGCGGCCATTCGCTTTCTGACTTTGGTGGGCCACATCACCGATGACAAGCGCCAGGAATTCATCCTGCTATCCGATGTGCTTGGCCTGTCGATGCTGGTGACGGCACAGAACAATGTGAAACCGGCGGGCTGCACTGAATCCACTGTATTTGGCCCGTTCTACGTGGAAGACAGTCCCGCGTACGACAGCGGCGCAGATATCTCGAATGGCGCGCAAGGCGAGCCTTGCTTTGTGCGCGGGCAGGTGCGGGACCGGGAAGGGACGGCCATTCCGGACGCCACCATCGAAGTCTGGCAGGCGGACCAGCATGGCCACTATGACGTGCAGATTCCGGGCCCTGACGGCGAGCATACCCACCGTGCGCGCGGGCGTTTGCGAACCGGCGAAGACGGCAGGTTTTCGTTTCGCTCGATCCTTGCCGAACCTTATCCGATTCCGCATGACGGTCCGGTCGGCGCGCTGCTGGAGGCGCTTGGCCGCCATCCCTGGCGGCCTGCCCATCTGCACTTCATGATCAGTGCACCGGGTTGCGAGACGCTGATCACCCATGTCTTTCGCGACGGTGACCGCTACCTCGACTCCGACGCCGTGTTCGGCGTGCGCTCGACGCTGGTGGCTGACTGGGTGCAGCACCCGCCGGGCATCGCGCCTGATGGCAGCTTGCTCAAGGACCCTTACTACACCCTCGATTTTGATTTTGTCCTGAGCCGCGCGCACCAACGGAAATGATCAGGCACATCGTCATGTGGAAGGTGAAGGGTGAGACGGCGCATGAACGGGCTGATGCCCAGCAACGCATCAAGGCGGCCTTCGAGGCCTTGCCCGGCCGCATTCCAGGTCTGCGCCACGTGGAGGTCGGCATCGATGTGAGCCGCGTTGACTACGCGTGCGACACGGTGCTGCTTGCCGAGTTCGAATCGCTCGCGGCGCTCAAGGCCTACGCCGATCACCCGGAGCACCTTCGCGTCCGCGAGCAGCTGGCAGGGCTGCGCATCGCCCGCCACCAGGTCGACTACACCATTGATTGAGGGATGCAATATGGAAACAGCACTGGAATTCGTCTACCAGGCAGCGCCTGCCAGAGTCGTATTTGGCGCGGGTAGCCTGCAGCACCTGGAGCGCGAGATCGGCTTGCTCGGCGCGCAGCGCGCGCTGGTCTTGTGCACGCCCGAGCAGCGCGATGGGGCGCAGGCAATCATGGCATCCCTTGGCCAGCGCGCGGCATGCCTGTTCGACCGTGCAGTCATGCATGTGCCGATCGACACGGCCCGGGAAGCACGCGAGCTTGCCCTGGCCTGCAATGCCGACTGTGCCATCGCGTTTGGCGGCGGTTCGACGATCGGGCTCGGGAAGGCGATTGCCCTGGAAAGCAGCATTCCCATCCTGGCGATCCCCACCACCTATGCCGGCAGCGAGATGACTCCGATCTACGGCGTTACCGAGGGCGGGGTCAAGCGTACCGGCAGCGATATGCGGGTGCTGCCACGGGCGGTGATCTACGACCCGGAACTGACCCTGACCCTGCCGGTCGACCTGTCCGTGACCAGCGGCATCAACGCCATCGCGCATGCCGCCGAGGGACTCTACGCCAGCAATGCCAATCCGATCACCAGCCTGATCGCTGAAGAAGGTATCCGTGCCCTGGGCCAAGGCTTGCCTGGCATCCATCGCGACGCCGCCGATATTGTGGCCCGCGGCCAGGCGCTCTATGGTGCGTGGCTGTGCGGAATGGTCCTGAGCAACGTCGGCATGGCACTGCACCACAAGCTTTGCCACACCCTCGGTGGCAGCTTCAACCTGCCGCACGCCCAGACCCACACGGTGGTGCTGCCACACGCACTGGCGTTCAACGCGGACTTTGCGCCGCAGGCAATGCAGCGGATCGCCCGCGCGCTGGGCACTGACAATGCCGCGCGCGGCGTCCATGACCTGGCGAGCAAGCTCGGGGCGCCGACGTCGCTGCGTGAACTCGGCATGGCGCACGCAGACCTGGACCGCGCCGCGGAGATCGCCAGCGCCAATCCCTACTGGAATCCGCGCCCGATTTCCCGGGAGGACTTGCGTGCGCTGCTGCAGGACGCATTCGACGGAACGCGTCCGTAATGCGCAACTCGCCGAGCTGCCACGGGACAGCGGCCCCCAAAACCAATATAGATGGAGACAAAGCATGAGCATCAATCCGAAGCAAACACCCGAGCCGGCCGCAGAAATCTTCGACGTAGCCGTGATCGGATATGGCCCGACCGGACTCGTCGCGGCCTCGCTGCTGGGCGAGGCTGGCTACAAGGTGGTTGTCATTGAACGCTGGCCCACGCCTTATGGCCTGCCGCGCCTGACCCATATCGATGGCGAGACGGCACGGATCGTCCAGGCGTGCGGAGACGTTGACCAGGCCCTGCGCGATGCCTGTGGGCTGGGTCCGTATCAGTATCGCAACGCCGACGATGAGCTCCTCATTGAACTGGACTGGACCGGGCACGCGTGCGGCTTCCCGGCCCATATCTCGATTTACCAGCCCGATATCGAAGACGCCATTCATCAGCGCGCGGCAAGCTTTCCCGGGGTCGAGATCCTTCGCGGCTGGGAGGCAGAGACGCTCAGGCAGGACGAGGATGGCGTCAGGATCTCCGCGCACCTCTGGCGCGGCGCGCAGGACTCGCAATGGACGACACCGTCGCGCGAGTTCATCGCAAAGTACGTCATTGGCGCCGACGGGGCGAACAGCTTTGTCCGCCGCAGTCTGTGCATCGAACGCGACGACTTCGGGCAGAACGAGCGCTGGTTGAACCTTGACTCGGAGAACAAGCGGGACCTTGGCGAGAAGTTCTCGCTCACGACCATCTATTGCGACCCGGCGCGGGCCCATATGTACATGCCGATCGGCACCCGGCGGACTCGCTTCGAACTGCGGGTGCTGCCTGGCGAGGATACTGCCTACTGGGAGGACGAGGCCGTCGGCTGGCGCTGGCTGAAGGAGCAGCATGGCCTGGGCCCGGAAGACATGCGCCTGTTGCGCCATGTCGTCTACACGTTCGAAACCCGCATGGCGCACCGGTGGCGCGACGGGCGGATCTTCCTGGCCGGCGATGCCGCGCATACGATGATGCCCTATATGGGGCAAGGCGCGTGTTCGGGCATGCGAGACGGCATCAACCTGGCCTGGAAGCTGGACCTGGTGCTCAGTGGCCGAAGCGCGCCGGGTCTGCTGGATACGTATGAAGAAGAGCGCAGGCCCCACGTCAGCAAGATCATGGAGATGGCGAGATTCCTTGGCAAGGTTGCCAACGAAGACGATCCGCAAAAGGTTGCCGAGCGCGACGCCGCATTCCGGGCCCGGTCGATCCCCCCGATGCCGCCGTTTCCGAGGCTCGAAGCCGGCATCGTGCATGCCGAGGTGGATGGCAGCCTGTTGCCCGCGATCGGCACGCCCGCTCCGCAGGGACGCGTGCGCAAGGGGGAAGTCGAAGGGCGCCTCGATGACGTGGTCGGTCATGGCTTCCTGCTGATCGCTCTTGACGATCCGTTGCGCTACCTCGATGAGGGCCAGCTCGGTTTCCTTGAGCAACTCGGCTGCCATATCGTCGTGCTGTCCGACGCGGCGTCGATACCCGGGGCAGTGGTGGAACTCAATGGCGCGCAGGCAGCGTTCATGCGCGCGCATGGCATGCAGGCTTACATCAGCCGGCCGGACTTTGCTGTCTTCGGCGGCGTTTCCGACCTGGCGCATCTGCCCGGCCTGGTCGATTCCCTGCGCCAGAAGCTGCACTGGCGCGGTGCGGCGCAATCCAGCATGCTGGCCGGGACCAGCGCAGCGGCTGTTTCGTGAGCGCGGGAGCCATGATGACGACAACGGTTTCTTCGGCAGCGCTTGCGTTCCGGCGGGCGATGCCGGTCACACGCTTGCTGGATTGCGGCATGGACTATGCCGACGCCGTCCGGCTGTTCGACGCCACCAGCCGGGGAGAGGACTGGGATCGCGTGGCCGAGTCGCTCGCCGATGCTCAGCTGGAGCGCGCCGAGCATGCTGCCAGGGCCGGCCACCTGGTGACAGCCGCCCAGGCCCAGTCCATGGCGATTGCCGACCTGGTCTTTGCGCAGATGGCCTTCAATCACGACGCGCCACGCAAACTCGGCTTGTACAGTCGCCTGGTGGCTGCGACGCACCAGCTTTGCCACTGGTCCGCACAAGGCCTCGAGCGCGTTGAGCTTTCATTCGCAAATGGTCGCCTGACAGGGTGGCTGATGCGCCCGCCAGCCGGCCACGCGCGCGGCACCGTGCTGCTCTTTGGCGGGCAGAGCGGCTGGGGGGTGGCATACCTGCCGCTGGCGCGGGCCCTGGCGGAACGCGGTCTCGCCACGCTGATGGCGGAAGGCCCGGGGCAGGGCGAAACCCGGCTGGTCCACGGCATTCATGTCGACGTGGATATTCCCGCGGCCTACCGGTGCTTTGTGTCACGGATAGCCGAGGATGCATCGCTTGGCGTCCCCGGCATCTGGGGGAACAGCGTGGGCGGGCTCTGGGCGGCAGCCACGGCAGCGACGGACGACAGGATCCGGGCGTGCTGCATCAACGGTGCCCTCGCAGCTCCCACACTGCTGCCGTTCCGGACGTTCGAGGAGCAGGCAGCCGCCATGCTGGGCAGCACGAACCAGGCAGCCATCCAGGCCAATTTCGAACGCATGCGCTTTCACTCGCACCGCGACAGGATCGCTTGCCCGCTGCTCGTGCTGCATGGCGGCGAGGATCCGTTGGTGAAGCTGGAAGACCAGCAGCCGTTCCTGGACGCGGCGCTCACGGACGACGTGACGCTCCGAATCTGGCCGGATGGCGAGCATACGATCTACAACCACGCGGCCGAGCGGACTGCACTGGTGGCGGACTGGTTCGCGGACCGGCTCTGCTGAATGGACGCCGCGCGCCGTCAAGCGCGCCGGATCTTCGCTTCTTCCACAGCCGCGCGCACGCACTCGGCCAGCAACTCTGACGCGCGGGTGCGCGTCGCGCGGGCCGTGCGCGCGATCACCAGCGGCTGGCGCACGGTATCTTCCCGTATCGGCTTTTCCACGACGGCGGTGATCTGGGACGACGCCGGCGCCTGCGTGATCAGCAGCGCCGCGCCCAGTCCGTTCGCCACCATGCCGCGCGCCAGTTCCAGCGAAGTCGCGCGGTAGCGCACCTCGGGCTGCAGCCCGAATTGCCAGAACGGCGCCATCAGGAATTCACGGCTGTGCGGCAGGTCGATCAGGATCAGCGGTTCCTGCGCCAGTTCGTGCAGCGACAGGCTGCCTTTGCGCCTGGCCAGCCGCGAGCCCGCGGGCAGCAGGCCGTAGGGCCGCAGCTCTGCCAGCAGTTCGCGCTCGATGTCTTCGGGCATGCCTACGTCGTAAGTCAGCGCCAGCTCGATCTGCCCGCCGTGCAGCCAGTCTTCCAGTTGTGCGAGATCCCCTTCGACAAAGCGTACCGAGAGTTTGGGATAGCGCTCGCGTGCCAGGCGCAGCACCACCGGCAGATAGACCGGCGCCAGCGTGCGGAAGACGCCGATCTGCACCTCGCCCGCGGCGGCATCGCCGCTCTTGTCCACTTCAAATGCCGTTGCTGCCCCGAGGATGTGGCGCGCTTCCGCCAGCTTGCGCACGCCGAAGCGGGTCAGGGTCATCCTTGCGCCGACATCACGGGCGAACAAGGCTTCCTCGAACAGCGTCTCCAGTTCGCGGATGGCAACGGAGATGGAGGGCTGCGAGACGTTCAGCAGCCGCGCAGCCGCCGTGGTGCTGCCGGTTTCGGCCGCCGCGGCGAAGTAGCGCAACAGCCGCAAGGAGACGCGCATCAGAAAATCCTATAGGTGCTAGTCGAATTCAATATTTTACTTGATAGCCTGCGCTGCGCAGAATCGGTGTCACTGAAACGCAAGCCCGCGGGTTTGCAAGCCTGGAGGCCAAGACGTGACTCATTCCGACCTGCCGCTTGCCGGCATCCGCGTGATCGATTTCTCGCGCGTGCTGGCGGGCCCTTACTGCACGGCGCTGCTCGGCGACCTTGGCGCAGAGGTGATCAAGATCGAACCGCCTGGCGGCGATGACTACCGCGCGGTCGGTCCCTTCGTCGATGGCAAGAGCGGTCTGTTCTCTGCCATGAACCGCAACAAGCAGAGCATCGTGATCGACCTGAAGACGGCAGCGGGCCTGGAGCTGGCGCGCTCGCTCTGCGCCCGGGCCGACGTGGTGGTCGAGAACTTCCGCCCGGGTGTCGCGGACAAGCTGGGCATCGGCTATGAGGCGCTGCGTGCGCTGAATCCGCCGGTGGTCTACGCCAGCGTGTCGGGCTTCGGCCAGACCGGGCCGGAATCGCACCGTCCGGCCTACGACATCATCCTGCAGGCAATGTGCGGGCTGATGGATGCCACCGGCGCCCCGGACGGCACCCCGACCATGCTGGGCGAGGCCGTCTCCGATGCGGTCAGCGGCCTGTTCGCCTCATGGGGCGTGCTGGCCGCGCTGCTGGCGCGCGAGAAGACCGGGCGGGGCACGCATGTCGATGTCTCGATGTTCGACGCCACCCTGAGCCTGAGCGCCACCCTGGTCGCGCGCTATGCCGCGACCGGCCTGGCGCCGCTGCGCGTCGGCAACCGCCATCCCTCGTCCGCGCCGTTCGGCGTGTACCGCGCCGCGGACGGCTTCTATGTGGTGGCGGTGCTGAACAACAAGCTGTTCCAGGCGCTGGCCAATGCCATCGGCCGGCCGGAGATGGCGCAGGACCCGCGCTTTGCCGACGACGAGACGCGCTGCCGCTTCGAGAGCGATCTGCGCGCCGGTCTCGAAGCCTGGTCGGCCAGCCGTTCCGTGGCCGAGGTGAACCGCCTGCTGAGCGAGGCGGGCATCCCTGTCGCGCCTATCCGCAACGTCAAGGAAGCCCTGGAGAGCGACCATGCCGCCCACCGCGGCCTGCTTGCCGAAGTGCCCGGGCCGGAGGGCGGCACCGTGCGGTTGCCCTCGCAGCCGGTGAAGTTCTCCGGCTACGGCGCCAATCGCGTGACGCCCGCGCCGGCGCTGGGGCAGCACACCGAAGCCATCCTGGCCGAGCTGGCCAACGCTGCCACGGCGCATCCGCAAGTGTTCAGCAAGGAGAAACAACATGCATAAACGACTGGGCGTAGAGCCGGGCGATCTTGAGATTGCCGATGCCATCGGACGCTTCGCGCAAAGCGAACTGGCCCCGAAGGCGGCCGAGGTGGACCGGGCCGAAGCCTCCACCACGTGCTATGTGCCGCAACTTGCCGAGCTCGGCCTGATGGGGATGAACCTGCCGGAGCGCTGGGGCGGGACCGAGACTTCGCCGGTGGCACTGATCCTGTCGTTGGCGGAGGTTGCCAAGGCCTGCGCCTCGACCTCGTCGATGATCGGCGCGCACTACCTGGCTACCGATTCCATCCTGATCGGCGGCGACGACAGCCTGCGCGAGCGCTACCTGCCGGATGCGGCCGCCGGCGGCAAGCTGGGCGCCTTTGCGCTGACCGAGCCGCGCGCCGGCTCCAACCCGGCGGACATGGCCACGCGCGCCACCCCGGAGGGCGACGGCTACCGCCTGCGCGGGGTCAAGCACTTCATCTCCAATGCGGACGCTGCGGACTTGATCGTCGTCTACGCCAAGACCGATCCCGCCGCCGGCACGCGCGGCATCAGCGCCTTCGTGGTGGACCGGCACAGCGAGGGCGTGCAGATCGCGCCCGCCGAGAAACTGATGGGAATTCGCGGGGCGCCGGCCCATGAGGTGGCGCTGGACTGCTTCGTTCCCGCCGCCAACCGGCTGGGGCCGGAAGGCACGGGCTTCCGTACCGCGATGAAGGTGCTGGACAACAGCCGCCTGGACGTGGCTGCCACCAGCCTGGGCATTGCCGAGGCAGCGCTGGCGTGCGCGGCGGACTGGGCCAGGCAGCGCCAGGTCGGCGGCGAGCCGCTGGCGCGCAAGCAAGGCCTGCAATGGATGTTTGCCGACATGCGCACGCGGCTGGAGGCGGCCTGGCTGCTGACCCTGCAGGCGGCGGTGCGGCGCCGGGACGGAGAGCCCTTCACCGAGCAGGCATCGATGGCCAAGCTCTATGCCTCGGAGATGGTCGGCTTTGTCACCGACGCCGCGCTGCAGATCCACGGCGGCTACGGCTTCACGCGCGAAATGCCGCTGGAGCGCCTGGTGCGCGATGCGCGGATCCTGCGCATCTATGAAGGCTCGTCGGAAATCCAGCGGACGGTGATCGCGCGCGCGGTGCTGGCGTAAGCGCCGCTGCAGATCCGACGGTGGGGATCAGGGCGTGGCAGGCGTGTCGGGGCTGTCAGGCGTGGCGTCGGGCGCGGCAGGGGTGTCAGGCGTGGCAGCGGGCGTGGCGGGCTTGGCTTTCCGCGGCCGGGTGCCCGCACCGCGGCGGGCCTTCAGCTGCTGGGCCCGCTTGGCATCCGCCAGGCTGACGACGCCGGCCTCATTGCCCTCCAGGTCCAGCCGCTTGGCGCCTTCCACCATGCACGACCAATAGCGTGCGCCGCTGCACCAGGTGCGGATCGCTTCACGCAGCTCCGCCTCGGTCAGGGCCAGCTTGCCCGCATGCTGGGCCAGATCCTCGAACGTGCCGACCTTCAGCGGCACCTTGGGCGCCGGGTTCTTCGGAAACGCCTTGGGGAAGTGCTTCTGCAGCCGGGCAATGGAATGCACCACAGGATCGACGGGCGGCTTCGCGGGTGCCGCAGCCTGCGCGGCAGCCGGCGCAGGGCGCCGGCGCTTGCCTTCCGCCCGTGATTCGGCCTTTGCCTTGGATTCGGCCTTTGCCTTGTTTGCCAGTTGATCCCTTAGTGCTGCGAGTTGTTCAAAGCCCATGATATTTGCCGTTCTGTGAACCAGAATTGTAGCAAGGCTGGGCCAACGACAGGTTTGGCGGCATTTTGCATGCGGCGGGCATGGGTCGAATACGTCTCTCGCTGCCGCAAGGCGGGGCCGGACAGAAGGGCTCTCGGCGGGGGCGCCCTCACGTGATTGCCCTGAGCAGGCGGACCATCCGTTCGAAAATCGAGGAGCAGCGGTGGATTCCCATGCCATGAACGGTGAAACGCCAGACGCGTCGCATCCGCAGCAATCCCGTGCAGAGCTCACGCTTGCTGCGTTGGGCGTGGTCTACGGCGATATCGGCACCAGCCCCCTTTATGCGGTCAAGGAGACCTTCAATCCAGCCCACGGGATCCCGCTCGTAACCGAGAACATACTTGGCGGTATCTCCGCGATCCTCTGGGCGCTGATGTTGGTGGTTTCGCTCAAGTATGTGATCCTCATCATGCGGGCAAACAACAGGGGCGAAGGTGGCATCATGGCACTGCTCGCGCTCGCCCTGTCGTCCGTGAAAAAGGTCGGTCGCTCGCCGACGCCGATCCTGCTGGTGGGCCTGTTCGGCGCGGCGCTCTTCTATGGCGATGCCGTGCTGACACCTGCCATGTCGGTGCTCTCGGCGCTCGAAGGCATCGAGGTGGGCACTACCGCGCTGCAGCCTTATGTCTTGCCGGCATCCGTGGGTGTGTTGATCGCGCTGTTCCTGTTCCAGCGGCATGGCACCGCCGCCATCGGCGCGCTGTTCGGGCCTGTCACGATCGTGTGGTTTCTCGCCCTGGCCGCCGCGGGCATCCACGGCATCGCCCGGTATCCCGCAATCCTGGGCGCGCTCAGCCCGCTGCACGCGCTCGGCTTCGTCACGCAGCACGGGTTCGCCTCGTTCGCGGTGCTTGGGGCGGTGCTGCTCGCGTTCACCGGTGCCGAAGCGCTCTACGCCGATATGGGGCATTTCGGCAGTGCCCCGATTCGCCTGGCCTGGTTCGGGCTGGTCTTCCCGGCGCTTGCGCTCAACTACCTGGGGCAGGGCGCGCTGATCATTGTGAATGCAAAAGCAATCGAGAACCCCTTCTACCTGCTGTATCCGTCGTGGGCCCTTTATCCGATGGTTGCACTCGCGACAGCGGCAACAGTGATCGCGTCGCAGGCGACGATTTCGGGTGCCTACTCGCTGACGAAACAGGGAATCCAGCTGGGCTATCTGCCACGCATGAACGTGGTGCACACATCGGAGCGAGCGATCGGTCAGATCTACATACCGACTCTCAACGGGATGTTGCTTGTTGCGGTTCTGGTTGCCGTGCTCGGATTCGGATCTTCGTCCAATCTCGCTTCGGCGTACGGGGTCGCGGTCACCGGCACGATGTTGGTGACGACGCTTCTCACCTTCTTTGTGATCCACTACGGTTGGCGCTACAACCTGCTGCTAAGCCTTGTCGCAACCGGCTTCTTTATTGCGGTGGATATGGCTTTCGTTTCCTCCAGCCTGTTGAAAGTTGCCGAAGGGGGCTGGTTCCCGCTCGTTGTCGGGGCTGGGATATTCGTCGTGATGCTGACATGGGTTCGCGGCCGGCAAGCGCTGTTGGAGCGGCTCCAAAGTACCGACGTGCCCCTCAAGTCGTTCCTGGATTCGCTGTTTCTCGCACCACCACCGCGCGTGCCCGGCACGGCGGTGTTCCTCACCCCGACACCGGATGTGGTGCCACACGCGTTGATGCATAACCTCAACCATAACAGGGTGCTACACGAGCGCGTCGTGTTTCTTACCGTGAGAATGAAGGATGTGCCATCGGTGCCGGCGACCGAGTGCGCAGCCGTTGAGCCGCTCGGACACGCCTGCTACAGGATAACGCTGCGCTTCGGCTTCATGAACCGGCCCGATGTCGCGCAGGCGCTCGGCGCTCTGCCTCCGGCGGCTGGCCTGGAGTTTGACATCATGGACACCTCGTTTTTCCTGAGTCGCGAGGCCATCGTCGCTGCAGCCGGTGGTCCCAGTGGCATGGCGTCATGGCGTGAACGTCTGTTTGCCACGATGAGCAGGAACGCCGGCAATGCTGCTGATTACTTCAACATACCGGCAAATCGCGTGATCGAGATTGGCACGCAGATCAAGATCTAGACCGCCGGCGGTACCTGTTCTGCAAAGGACTCCGTGCCCCAGGCGTCCCGTACCTCGGCAGCCAGTTCATCGGCGCGCCCTTGATAGCGTGGCGAAAAATGGAACGGCGTCACCGCGCGTGCGCCTATGCTGCGCGCAATCCGCCCGGCCTGGGCGGCGGTCAGGTGGTTCTTGCGCAGGCCGTGTGCCCGGTCGACATCCAGGAACACGCTCTCGATGAAGAGCTGGTCGACGCCTTGCATCAGTTGCGACAATGCTTGCACGTTCGCGCTCGTATAGCGCAGGTCGGTCACGTAGCCGATGCGCAGGCCGGGCTCGGTATCCAGGATCAGCCGGCTCAGCTCGCCGACCGTTCGCGCCGATGCATGGTCGCCGCTCCTGTCCCGCCATTGCACAAGGATCGGGGAATCTGCGGCCGCGCCGGTCAGGACCGCATGCTTGAGTTCGCGCAGCCAGGCGCCGGTGGTCAGGCCCGATGCAGCCAGGCGCTCCTTGTTGACGCCGAGCCGGGCCTTTTCCTCCACCAGGTAGGCCAGGCATGGAATCCCGTGATCGACAAAGCAGGCGCGCACCCGGAACGTCGCTTCGTCATGCACGATATCGCCGGCCCTCTCGACACACGCTTCGGCCTCCCTGGCAAAGCCGTGCCGGCTGGAAAAGCAGGCGTGCCGCATCTGCCCGTCCAGTCCAAGTTCGGCCACTTCGATGACCAGCTCGGTGGCGTAGCGATGCACCACGTTCCAGGTATAGGCAAGCAGCTTGTGCTCGACCTGTGCCAGGAATCCTGGCCCGCCGACCAGCACGAGGCGCGGCTTGCGCCCGAGCAGCACACGCAGCAGCTTGTCGAAGCCAGAGAAATGATCCATGTGCGCATGCGTGACAAATACATGCGACAGGCGCATCAGCTCGCGCGGCATCAGCCGGGCGATGTCGCCCAGGTCGAACAGCAGCGCGCGCCGTTCGTCCAGGAAGTCTACGAACAGCCCCGGATCGCCAAAGGCATCGTTGACGAGGCGGGCTTCCAGCAGGGGGCGCATGTTCACTCGCGGTGCGACCGACGCTAAGGCTCAGGCAAGGGCGCACTGGTCCGGCTGCCGGTCACCGCCCGGTCAGCTGGCGCAGCAGCTTCTGCACGATCCGCTCATGCTGTTCCAGCGCCGCGTCAAGCGTCTGCGCGCCAAAGCTTTCATTGTCCTGCTCGGCCTGCCCGGTCACGCGCGTGATGAACAAGGGGGTGTCCGTCGGCGCGGCCTCCGACACGCCCCGGAAGCGGGTCGTCACCGTGCCGCCGGACTGCTCCAGCAGGGTGCGGCGGAATACCAGGTCGTTGTCCGCCATCCAGCGCGACCATTCGTCGTGGTCGGCTACCTGCACTGGCCGGTTCTTCTCATCAAGGATATAGAAGCGGCGCCATTGCTGTGGATCGTGACGAGGCTTCATCGACTACCACCTCCGTGTGGTTGTGGCCCGCTTGTCACCCGGGCCCGACGGCCAATGTGCTTTGCAAGCGACTACCGCGCAACGCAAGTGCACGATCTCAACGCCGCCCTGCAGCTAGTCTATTTGACGGATGCGTTCATGCCAGCGCGCCGTTGCGTGCCACGACCCGGCCGGCCGACACCACCAGTTGCCGCACCGGCCTTGCCACGACCGCCTCGGCCACTGTTTGCGCGGCGACCAGCACCAGGTCCGCCCGGTCGCCCGGCGCCAGGCCATAGCGCTGGAAGCCGCATGCGCCGGCGGCCGCGTGCGTCACGCAATCGAGCGCAAGCGCGAGTTCGTCATCGCGGCGGAAGTTGTTGCGCAGGCCGATCAGCATGGCCCGCTCCAGCATGTCGGGCGAGCCGTATGGGGTCCAGGTATCGCGGATGCCGTCGTTGCCGCCGGCAATCCTGACGCCTGCCGCGCGGCACGCGGCGACCGGCGGCACCGGGCGCGACGGCGGTGCGGTGGTGACGATGACAACCCCAAGGTCGGCGATGCGCCGCAGCAGCGCGTCGCGCTCGCGATCGGCAATGTCGCCCAGGCAGAACGCATGGCTGACCGTGACCATGCCGCGCATGCCCAGCGTGGCCGTGCGTTGCAGGATCAGGTCGAGGGAATAGGCGCCCATGGTGCCGGGCTCGTGCAGATGGATGTCGAGCGGGCGGCCATGGCGCTGCGCGAGGCCGAACAGGACATCCAGTGCGCGCACCGGGTCGCCTTCGATGGCGCACGGGTCCAGCCCGCCGAGGATGTCGGCGCCATCGCGCAGCGCCGCATCCAGCAGCGCTTCCGTGCCGGGGCGCCCCAGCACGCCCGACTGCGGGAACGCGACGATCTGCATGTCCATCTGCGCGGACAGCTGGTCGCGCGTGGCAAGTACTCCTTGCAGATGGCGCAGGCCCGCGTCGGTGTCGATATCGACGTGGGTGCGCAGCCGCGTGGTGCCCGCCGCAAGGAAGGCGCGCGCCAGCGCCAGCGATTGCGTGCGGGCATCGTGGCCGGTGGCGGCGCGCCAGCGGCGCTCGTTGTCGATGCGGTCGGTCAGGTTGGGGCCGACCTCATTACGATACCAGGGCATGCCCCACAGGGTCTTGTCCAGGTGGGTGTGCGCCTCGACCAGGCCGGGAAGCGCCAGCGCGCCGGCGCCGTCCTCGACCTGGCATCCGGCCGGCGCCTCAAGCCCGGCGCCGATGCGCGCAAACTGGCCGTCTGCGATCAGGATATCGACCTGGTTCCCGGCTGCGAGCCGGACATTGCGGACCAACAGTTGATTCATTGCATCTTCCGTTATTTCAGGATGAAGCCGCCTTCAGGACGGCGGGGCTTGTCTCTCGGCACGGTTCAACGCTGCGGGGCGCGCATGCCGCCGCGCGGCAGGCAGCCGAGCAGCCTGTCGAAGGCCGGCGCGATGTCCTCCTCCGGCACGCAGGCATACCCCAGCAGCAGGCCTCGCTGCACGGCATCGCCGATGAAATAGCGCGACAGCGGCCGCACCATGATGCCGCGCGCGCGGGCGGCGGCGGTGATGGCCACGTCGTCGGCATCGTCGGGCAGGCGCAGCACCAGGTGAAGGCCGGCATTGCTGCCGTGCTCATGCAGCGCGCCGGGGCCGAGATAGCGCTCGATCAACGCGGCCAGGATGGCGCGCCGTCGGGCATACAGCGGCCGCATGCGGCGGATGTGGGCGGCATAGTCGCCGGCCTGCATGAATTCGGCGACGGTTGCCTGCGTCATCAGGTGGCCGGCCCGGTATAGCTCGGCGTGCGCGGTCTGGAAGGCGCCGGCCAGGCTGCGCGGCAACACCAGGTAGCCCATGCGCAAGCCCGGATAGAGGGTCTTGCTGAAGGTGCCGATATAGATCACCGGCGCATCCGGTTCCATGCCCTGCAACGACGGGATCGGCTGCCCGGAAAAGCGGAACTCGCTGTCGTAGTCGTCCTCCACGATCCAGCTGCCGCGCTGGCGGGCGTACTCCAGCAGCGCGCGCCGGCGCTTCAGGCTCATCACGGCGCCAAGCGGGTACTGGTGCGAGGGCGTGACGAAGATAAAGCGCGGCGCGGGCATCTCCCCGCCGGCCTCCGTGTTGGGCAGCGTCAGGCCCTCGTCGTCCACCAGCTTCGGCACCATGCCGATATCGCTGACCTGCAGCACGCCGCGGATTCCCCAATAGCTGGGTTCCTCCACCCACGCCTGGTCGCCGGGCGAGCCCAGCATCCTCACCACCAGGTCGATGGCCTGGTGTATGCCCTCGGTGATCAGCACCTGGTCCGGATCGCAGCGCACCGAGCGCGCTACCCGCAGATGCGCCGCCAGGGCTTCGCGCAGCGCCGGCAGCCCGCCGCCATGGCTGTAGCTCAGCCACTCCGGGTGCGGGTTGCGCCACACGCGGGCCGAGATCTGTGCATAGCGGCGATGCGGGAAGCGCGTGACGTCGGGAACGCCCGGCATGAATGCGCCCCATTGCGTTGGCGAGGCCGAGGCATTGGCCAGCAGCCGCTGTCCGCGCGGCGACAGCCCGGGCATGGCCTGCGGCCCGACCTCGGTCGCCGGCACCGCGGCGGCGTTCAGGTAGCGCTCCGGCGCGGTGGCGGCAACGAAGGTGCCGCTGCCGGTGCGTGCGTACAGGTAGCCCTCGGCCAGCAGCTGGTCGTAGGCAAACATCACCGTATTGCGAGACAGCCCCAGTTCGGCGGCCAGGTCGCGTTGCGGCGGCAAGCGGGTGGCCGGCGCAAGGCTGCCGTCCTGTATCGCGCCGCGGATGCATTCGTAGAGGCCGCGGTTGAGCGGTTTGCCCAGTGCCGCCGTGCCTTCGGGGCCCAGGCGCTGGAGCAGCTGGTCGCCGCAGATCGATTTCAAATTGGCACCATCGGAATTGCGAAAGCGGTACTGGATTATAGGGCCAAGGCCGGTTGAAATGGCTGGCATCGCTGGGCCCCTGCCAGCGGTGCCCGTTTCGCGAGTCGGCCGGTGCCGACAGTCCTTACCGCACAATGACCATGAAAAACCTCGAACTGAACCAACGCCGTACCCTCGCGACGCCGCGCGGAGTGGGCGTGATGTGCGATTTCTACGCCGACCGCGCCGAGAACGCCACGCTGTGGGACGTGGAAGGCCGTGCCTACACGGACTTCGCCGCCGGCATCGCCGTGCTCAACACGGGCCATCGCCACCCGCGCGTGATGCAGGCCATCGCCGCGCAGCTGGAGCGTTTCACGCATACCGCCTACCAGATCGTGCCCTACCAGGGCTATGTCACGCTGGCCGAGCGCATCAACGCGCTGGTGCCGATCCAGGGCCTGAACAAGACGGCCCTGTTCACCACCGGCGCAGAGGCCGTGGAGAATGCCATCAAGATCGCCCGTGCGCATACCGGCCGCCCCGGCGTGATCGCCTTCTCGGGCGCCTTCCATGGACGCACGCTGCTGGGCATGGCGCTGACCGGCAAGGTGGCGCCGTACAAGATCGGGTTTGGCCCGTTCCCCTCCGACATCTACCACGCTCCGTTCCCCAGCGCGCTGCATGGCGTCAGCACTGAGCGGGCGCTGCAGGCGCTTGAAGGCCTGTTCAAGACCGATATCGATCCGGCCCGCGTGGCCGCGATCATCGTTGAGCCGGTGCAGGGCGAAGGCGGCTTCCAGGCGGCGCCGGCCGATTTCATGCGGGGGCTGCGGGCCGTATGCGATCAGCACGGCATCGTGCTGATCGCCGATGAAGTGCAGACCGGCTTTGGCCGTACCGGCAAGATGTTCGCGATGTCGCACCATGACGTGGAGCCGGACCTGATCACCATGGCCAAGAGCCTGGCCGGCGGCATGCCGCTGTCGGCGGTCAGCGGCCGGGCCGCGATCATGGATGCGCCGCTGCCCGGCGGCCTCGGCGGCACCTATGCCGGTAATCCGCTGGCGGTGGCGGCGGCGCACGCGGTCATCGACGTCATCGAGGAAGAAAAGCTGTGCGAGCGCTCTGCCAGCCTGGGCCAGCAGTTGCGCGAGCACCTGCTGGCGCAGCGCAAGCACTGCCCCGCAATGGCCGAGGTGCGCGGGCTGGGTTCGATGGTTGCCGCCGAATTCTGCGATCCCGCCACAGGCCAGCCCAGCGCCGAGCATGCCAAGCGCGTGCAGACGCGTGCGCTGGAAGCCGGCCTGGTGCTGCTGACCTGCGGCACCTACGGCAATGTCATCCGCTTCCTCTATCCGCTCACCATCCCGCAGGCGCAGTTCGACGCGGCGCTGGCGGTGCTGACCCAGGCGCTGGCCGAATAAGGGGAACACATGGAACTCCAACATACCGCGCTGTTGCGCAGCCATTGCCTGATCGACGGGGAATGGACCGGGGCGCAAAGCGGCGCAGAGCTCGCCGTCTGCAACCCGGCAACCGGTGAACGGATCGGCTCGGTGCCCCTGGCCGGCGCGGCCGAAGCCGAACAGGCGGTGCGCGCCGCCGAGCGCGCGCTGCCGGCGTGGCGCGCACAGACGGGCAAGGCGCGTGCCGCCGTGCTGCGCCGCTGGGCCGACCTGATGCTGGCGCACCAGGAAGACCTGGCCCGGCTGATGACCGCAGAGCAAGGCAAGCCCCTGCCCGAGGCGCGTGGCGAGGTGGCCTATGCCGCGAGCTTTCTCGAGTGGTTTGGCGAGGAAGCCAAGCGGGTCGATGGCGAGGTGCTGGCCAGCCCGCGCAGCAGCCAGAAGATGCTGGTGCTGCGCGAACCGGTGGGCGTGTGCGCGGCCATTACGCCGTGGAACTTCCCCGCGGCGATGATCACGCGCAAGGTCGGCCCGGCGCTCGCCGCCGGCTGCACCATCATCGTCAAGCCGGCCGAACAGACGCCGCTCACGGCGCTGGCGCTGGCCGTGCTGGGCGAACAGGCCGGCGTGCCGCGTGGCGTGCTGCAGGTGGTGACCGGCGACGCCGTGCAGATCGGCGGCGTGCTGTGCGCCAGCCCGGTGGTGCGCAAGCTCAGCTTTACCGGCTCGACCGCGATCGGCAAGCTGCTGATGGCGCAGTGCGCAGGCACCGTGAAGAAGCTCTCGCTGGAACTGGGTGGCAATGCGCCGCTGATCATCTTCGATGACGCGGACCTGGATCGCGCGGTCGAGGGCATCCTTGCCTCCAAGTTCCGCAACAGCGGCCAGACCTGTGTCTGCGCCAACCGCATCTATGTGCACGACCGCGTCTACGACGAGGTCGCGCGCCGGCTGGTCAGCGCGGTCGAGCAGTTGCGGCCGGGCCATGGCGTCGACAGCGGGGTCACGCAAGGCCCGCTCATCGACGCCGACGCGGTGGCCAAGGTCGAAGCGCATATCGCCGACGCGCTCGCGCAAGGCGCCACGGTGCTGACGGGCGGCCAGCGCCATGCGCTGGGCGGCACCTTCTTCGCGCCCACGGTGCTGGCCAATGCGACTGCATCGATGCGGGTCGCGCGCGAGGAGACCTTCGGCCCGCTGGCACCGCTGTTCCGCTTCACCAGCGAAGCAGAAGTGGTGGCGATGGCCAACGATACCGAATCCGGGTTGGCCGCTTACTTCTTCTCGCGCGACATGGCGAAGATCTGGCGCGTGGCGCAGGGGCTCGAGTACGGCATGGTCGGCATCAATACCGGGCTGATCTCCAATGAGGTGGCGCCGTTCGGCGGCGTCAAGCAATCGGGGCTGGGCCGGGAAGGCTCACGCCATGGCATCGACGAGTATCTGGAGACGAAGTACCTCTGCATGGAAGTCGAATAACAACAATGGGGTGAGGAACACCCCACCACCAGGGCGGGGCACGGCGCACCCACGCAGTGCGCTGGCCCCACGGAGACAAGACAGTCCGGCGAATGCCGGTGCCAGGTGGGCGACTCCGGTGCAAGACCTGCGCAAACTTCCAGGAAACGGAAGGGGGCGGACAGGACGCGCGCCGCGATCGGCCCAACGCCAATGGCACGCATATTGCGGACTGGGAAGTGCCATCCGTTGCTGTCAGCGGATGCCATTTCTTCTATCGATGAGGGTACAAAGATGCGTTCCACTGCTATCCGCAGCCTGCTTGCAGTCGCCATGCTGGCGGCCTCTTCACTGGCACTTGCGCAAGGCGCCCGCGACTGGCCCAGCCAGCCGGTGCGTATTGTCGTGCCGTTCCAGGCCGGCTCGGCCACAGACCTGATCTCGCGGCAGATCGGCCTTGGCCTCGGCAAGGAATACGGCCAGACCTTCGTGGTTGAAAACCGCCCGGGCGCCGCCGCGATGATCGGCAGCGAGGCGGCCGCGCGCGCGCCGGCCGATGGCTATACGCTGCTGATGTCCGGGCCGGCGTCGATGGTGACCAACCGGTTCCTGTACAAGAAGCTCAGCTATGACCCGGATGCGTTCGAGAAGGTGGCAGTGGTCGCGGTCACGCCGAATATCCTGTTGTCCAACCCCTCGCTGCCGTTCAAGACGCTGCCCGAGATGGTCGCGTATGCCAAGGCCAATCCGGGCAAGCTGACCTATGCCTCGTTCGGTGCCGGCACCACCTCGCATATCGCCGGCGAGATGCTGAAGGCCGCGGCCGGCATCGATATCGTCCATGTGCCGTACAAGGGCGCCGGCGAAGCGATCCCGGCGCTGCTGTCGGGCCAGGTGTCGATGTATTTCGACACCATCATGACCGGCCTGCCGTATGTGAAGGCCGGCAAGCTGCGCGCGCTCGGCATGTCCACCGCAAAGCGCTCGCCCAACGCGCCGGAGATTCCGACGATTGCCGAGCAGGGTTATGCCGGCTTCGATATCGCGCCGTGGTACGGCATTGTCGCGCCCAAGGGCACGCCGGCCGACGTGGTCAGCAAGCTCAATGTCTCGATCAACAAGCTGCTCAAGGCGCCGGAGTTCCGTGAACGCCTGGCTGCCACCGGCGCCGAGCCGCGCGGCGGCAGCGTCGGCGATTTCAGCGCGATGGTCAGCGCGGAGATCCCGCGCACCGAAAAGCTGGTCAAGCAGTCCGGCGTGACCCTGCAATAAGCCGCGTGCAGCAACCCTGGGGCGCCGCCCGCGCGCCCCTTTACCTGTTCTGAATGGAGTTCCCGATGTTGCCTTTCGACTGGACCTTTCCCTACCCGTCGCAAAAGATGCCGCTGCTGGCCGCCAACGCGGTCAGCACCAGCCAGCCCCTCGCCGCGCAGGCGGGGCTGCGCATGCTGTACGAAGGCGGCAATGCCATCGACAGCGCCATTGCCAGTGCGATTGCGCTGACCGTGGTGGAGCCGGTGATGAACGGCATTGGCGGGGACATGTTCGCGCTGGTCTGGCACGAGGGGCAGCTGTACGGGCTCAACTCCAGCGGCCGGGCGCCGGCGCGTTGGACCCTGGATCATTTCGCCGGGCACGACAGCATGCCCCAGGTGGGCTGGGATACGGTCACCGTGCCGGGCCAGGTCGCGGGCTGGAAGGCGCTGTCGGCCCGCTTCGGCAAGCTGCCGTTCGCGCGGCTGTTCGCGCCGGCCATCGAGTACGCTGAACAGGGCTTCCTGGTGTCGCCGCAGATCGCACGGCAATGGGCCGCGCAGGTGCCGGTGCTGGCCGGCCAGCCTGGCTTTGCCAAGGCGTTCCTGCGCGACGGCAGGGCACCGCAGGCGGGCGAGCGCTGGCGCTTCCCGGAGCAGGCCGCCACGCTGCAGCGCATTGCCGAGAGCGATGGCGAGAGCTTCTACACGGGTGAACTCGCCGCGCGCATCGTCGCGTTCGCCGAGGAAACCGGAGGCGCCATCCGTGCCGACGACCTGGCCGCACATCGCGCCGCCTGGGTCCAGCCGATGGCGCAGCAGTTCCGCGGCTACACGCTCCATGAAATTCCCCCGAACGGCCAGGGCATCGCCGCGCTGATCGGCCTTGGCATCCTGGACCGCTTCGACGTGGAAGGCATGGGCTGCGACAGCGCCGGCTTCTATCACGTCAGTATCGAGGCGATGAAGCTGGCCTTCGCCGACCTGCACCGCCACGTGTCGGACCCGTCCACCATGCAGCACGCGCCCGCCGCCTTCCTGGATCCGGCCTATCTTGCCGAGCGCGCGGCGCTGATCGACATGAAACGCGCCGGCACACCTACCGCTGGCATCCCGAAGAGCGGCGGTACCGTCTACCTGTCCAGCGCGGATGCCGCGGGTTCGATGGTGTCGTATATCCAGTCAAACTACCGCGGCTTTGGCTCCGGCGTGGTGGTGCCCGGCACCGGCATCGCGCTGCATAACCGCGGCGCGGGCTTCAACCTCAAGCCCGGCCACGCCAACTGCGTGGCGCCGGGCAAGCAGCCGATGCACACCATCATCCCGGGCTTCGTTACGCGTAACGGCGCACCGGTGATGTCGTTCGGCGTGATGGGTGGCTCGATGCAGGCGCAGGGCCATGTCCAGATGATGGCGCGGCTTGCCGCCTTCGGCCAGAATCCGCAGGCCATGAGCGATGCCCCGCGCTTCCGCGTTGAGCACGGGCCGGTGGTCAATGTCGAGGCGCATCTGCCGCCGGATGTGGTCGCCACGCTGCGCGGCATGGGCCATCGCGTCGAGGTGGCGCCGCGCGACAGCCTGGAGTTCGGGTCGGCGCAACTCATCTACAAGGCGCCGGACGGCTATATCGCGGCCTCGGACTCGCGGCGCGACGGACAGGCAGTGGGGTTTTAGGGGCGAGCCGCCCGCGGTCACAGCGGCGCCGGTTGAGGCTGGCTGGCAGGCGTGGCCGCGGCGGGCTTCTTGTTGTCAGTGCCGCTATATGAGAAGTACTTCGCCTTCGCGCCCCTGGCCCAGTACGCCACCGTGAAGTGCTTGCTGTCGCGCCCATAGAGCAACTCCAGGCTGCCATTGGCGGCGGACCACTCGGCATAGCCATTCTCCGCCGCGCCTTCGGTCTTGCGCAGGGACGCATAGCGCTCGTCGAGCTTCTTGCGCACCTCATCCAGCGCCGGGCGCTCGAACGTCATCGTGATCAGCGCCACGGTGTCCTGCGCATCGCAGTTCAGGATCACGCGCGTCAGGCCCTGCAGGTGGAAGCGCTCCAGGTGCCTGAGCTCGACGGCGTCGCCACCGGCCCACTCGGACTTGCCGGTCCTGGCGTGATTCTGCGGCGGCGCAAGGCGAGAGCACCTGGCCTTGCCCAGCTCCAGTCCCAGCGGCGCAGCGGTGTTGCCGGCTGCGTCAGGCTGGGCAGGGGGCGCGGCATGGATCGAAACGGATGTCAGCAGGGTGGCGCAGAGCAGGGCGGCCTGCTGCAGGTTCAGGCGGGAAAGTGCTTTCACGGTCTTGAGGGAAGTTGTCAGCCGGGATTCTACGGCTTTCTTGTTTCCTGCCATGCATCTTCACGTCTGCCCGTGGTCCTTGCGTACCCGGTCTGCTTGTCATATAGTCCTATTAATAGAACTATAGAAACAAGGCAGGAGCAAGGATGGAGACACGGACTGGAGCACTCGCTGGCGTCAAGGTCGTGGACATCACGGCGGTGTTCATGGGCCCCTCGGCCACGCAGATGCTCGGCGACCTCGGCGCGGATGTGATCAAGGTGGAGCCGCCCGCGGGCGATAGCACCCGTGGCATCGGGCCCTGCGGCAATGAGAAGATGGGGCCGCTTTTCCTCGGGCTGAACCGCAACAAGCGCAGCATCGTGCTGGACCTGAAGTCGCCGCAGGGGCGCGAGGCGCTGCTGCGCCTGGTGGCGGATGCGGACGTGCTGGCGTACAACGTCCGGCCCCAGGCGATGCAACGGCTCGGGCTGGACTACGAGACGCTGGCGCAGATCAATCCGCGCCTGGTCTATGTCGGCATGTTCGGCTTCTCGCAGCGCGGACGCTATGCCCCGCAAGCGGCGTTCGACGACCTGATCCAGGCCGCCACCGGGCTGCCCCAGGCGGTTGCCATGGGCACCGGCGACATTCCGCGCTATCTTCCGCTGACCATTGCCGACCGTTCCGTCGGACTCTATGCCTTCGGCGTGATCTGCGCCGCGCTCTACGCGCGGGCGACCTCCGGCCGCGGCCAGCGCGTCGATGTGCCGATGTTCGAAACCATGGTGCCTTACGTGATGGGCGACCATCTCTATGGCGAGACCTTCGTGCCAGCCAAGGGCGGATTCGGTTATCCACGCCTGCTGTCTCCCGAGCGCCGGCCTTACCGGACCCGCGACGGCCATGTCTGCTGCCTGATCTATCACGACCATCACTGGCGTGCCTTCCTGAAGGTGATCGGCAAGCCCGGCCTGTACGACACCGACCCGCGCTTCGCCGACATCACTACCCGGACGGCGCACATCACCGAGCTCTACGGCATGGTCAGCGACGAACTGGCCAGGCGGACCACGGAGGAATGGCAAGTGCTGCTGAAGGAGGCGGATATCCCGGTGTTCCCGATGCACACCTTTGAATCGCTGCTCGATGATCCGCACCTGAATGACATCGGCTTCTTCAGCGAATCCGACCACCCGGCGGTGGGCCGCATCCGCGAAATGTCGGTGCCCAGCGAATGGCACGGGACGCCGCCATCGCAGCGCCGCCATGCCCCGGCCCTGGGCGAGCATAGCCGCGAAGTGCTGCGCGAGGCCGGCTACAACGAGGCCGACATCGACAGCCTGATGGCATCCGGCGCATCGCGCGAACCGCGCCAGGCATCGGTGCATACGGCTGGCACGGCAAGCGAGGCCTGAACATGAATGAAGAACTCCTGTGCGAAGTCCGCGGCGCGGTCCTCTGGCTGACCATCAATCGGCCCGAGCGCCGCAACGCGATCAATCCGGCGGTACTGGACGGGTTGCACGCGGGGATCGACCGTGCCAACCACGACGACGCCATCCGCGCCGTGGTCATCACCGGTGCCGGAGACCAGGCCTTTTGCGCGGGCGCCGACCTGCAGAGCGGCAAGTCCTTTGCGTTCGACTATTCGGAGCCGAGCCAGCGGCTTGCCGACCTGCTGCGCTGCGCGCGGCGCTCCAACGTGCCGCTGATCGCGCGCGTCAATGGCGCCTGCATGGCTGGCGGCATGGGGCTGATGGCCATGTGCGACATGGCGGTGGCCAGCGAGCGGGCTGTGTTCGGCCTGCCCGAGGTCAAGGTGGGGGTGTTCCCGGCGCAGGTGCTGAGCGTGCTGCAGCATCTGGTGCCGCGGCGCGTGCTCAATGAGCTGTGCCTCTGCGGCGAGCCGCTGACCGCGCAGGAAGCGCTGGCGGCAGGGCTGGTCAACCACGTCAGTACGGACCTGGACGGCAAGCTTGACTGGCTGCTGGGCCGGCTGCTCGACAAGGCGCCCGCTGCGATCCGGCGCGGGCTCTATACCCTCAAGCATATCGATGCGATGTCCTTCGAGCAGTCGATGGCGTTCACGGAAAGCCAGATCGGCCTGTTCGCCATGACCGAGGACGCGCGCGAGGGCCAGCTCGCCTTCCGCGAAAAGCGCAAGCCGAACTGGACCGGCAAGTAAGAGAAAGGCAAGGAGACAGGACCATGCATGACAAGACAGTGCGCATCGGCGGCGCTTGCGGATTCTGGGGCGACAGCAGCGTGGGCGCGCCGCAACTGGTGCGCCATGGCGGGATCGACTACCTGGTGTTCGACTACCTTGCGGAGCTGACCATGTCCGTGCTGGCCGCGGCTCGCCTGCGCAAGCCGGAGCTTGGCTACGCCACCGACTTCGTCACGGTGACGATGAAGACCTTGTTGCGGGAGATCGTTGAGTGCAACATCCGCGTGGTCAGCAATGCCGGCGGCATCAATCCGCAGGGCTGCGCGCAGGCGCTGGCGGCGATCGCCGCCGAGCAGGGCATTGCGGTGCGCATCGCCGTGGTCGAGGGCGATGATGTCATGCCGCTGGTGGCATCGCTGCGCGAGGCAGGCATCACCGACATGCAGAAGGGCTTGCCGCTGCCGGACAAGCTGGTCAGCGCCAATGCCTATCTCGGCGCGCTGCCGGTCTGCAAGGCGCTGGACCAGGGCGCGCAGATCGTCATTACCGGCCGCTGCGTGGACAGCGCGGTGACCCTGGGCGTGCTGATGCACGAATTCGGCTGGCAGGCGCACGATTATGACCGGCTGGCGCAGGGCAGCCTGGCCGGCCACATCATCGAGTGCGGCTGCCAGGCGACAGGCGGGCTGCATACCGACTGGGAGCAGGTGCCGGACTGGCCGAACATCGGCTATCCGGTGGTGGAGTGCCGGGCGGACGGCAGCTTCCTGGTGGGCAAGCCACCCGCTACCGGCGGACTGGTCACAACTGCCACGGTGGGCGAGCAGGTGCTGTACGAGATCGGCGACCCTTCGGCCTATCTGTTGCCGGACGTGACCTGCGATTTCACGCAGGTGGCGCTGCGCCAGGCCGGGCCGGACCTGGTCGAGGTGCGCGGCGCCCGTGGGCGTGCGCCGGGCAACTGCTACAAGGTCAGTGCCACCTATATGGAAGGCTTCCGCTGCAATGCTCAGCTGACCATCGTCGGCATTGACGCGGCGGCCAAGGCCGAGCGCACGGCCGAGGCCATCCTGGCCCGCACGCGCAGGCTCTTCGCGGAAAACGGCTGGGGCGACTACACCCGCACCCGGGTCGAAGTGCTGGGAGCCGAATCCTGCTTCGGGCCGCACGCTGCGGCGCGCCATACCCGCGAGGCCATCATGCGGCTTGCGGTCACGCATCCCGAGAAGGCGGCGCTTGAACTATTCGCCCGCGAAATCGCGGCGGCCGGCACGAGCTGGTCGCCCGGCACCACGGGATCGGGCGGCGGACGCGCCAGCCCGTCGCCATCGATCCGGCAATACGCCTTCCTGCTGGACAAGGGTGCGCTGTCGCCGACGGTGGTCATGGATGGCGTGTGGACTGCCGTCTCCATCCCGGCCGGGCACGCAGCGACGGACGCCGCCGCCCCCGCCGCGGCGCAGGCTGCCGCCATCCCTGCCGGTGGCGACAGCATTGAAGTCCCCCTGGTCCGGCTTGCCTACGGGCGCAGCGGCGACAAGGGCGATATCTCCAATATCGGCCTGATTGCGCGCCGGCCGGAATACCTCCCGCTGCTGCGCGCCGAGGTCACGGCGGCGCGCGTGGCCGACTGGCTGGGCCACCTGGTGCTGGGGCCGGTCTCGCGCTATGACCTGCCGGGTTTCGACGCGATGAACTTTGTCTGCGAGGCGGCGCTCGATGGCGGCGGCATGGCATCGCTGCGCAATGACCCGCTAGGCAAGGGGATGGCGCAGATCCTGCTGACGATGCCGGTGCGCGTGCCGCGGAGCCTGCTGTCATGACACGCGCCAGCGCCAAGGTCGCAGCCAATGACGGCATCGCGCTGGCCGACGATAACGCCGGCGGCGTGACCCGCTACCGGCAACTGGCAAGCGTGCTGCGCCACAAGATCGTCGCCGGCGAGTATCCGATCGGGTTCCAGCTGCCCACGGTCGAGCACCTGGCGCAGGCGTACGGCCTTGCCAAGGTCACCGTGCGGCAGGCCTTTGCCTTGCTGACCGAGGAAGGGCTGATCAGCAGCCAGCGCGGGCGCGGCACGCACGTCATCATGGTGCCGGCCGGCCCGGGCGAAGGCATGCGCTCGGCCATCAACGATGTCTCGGTTGGCGCCAGCGGCCTCGAGATCCGCATCCTGGAAAAGCGCAAGAACATGACCCTGCCGCCCGGCCTTGCCACCTGCGGCGCGCCGATGGACCGCTACGTGATGCTGCGCAAGCTGCACGTGCATGACGGGATGCCGTTCTGCCTGATCGAGCTGTATGTGGCCGACGCGGTGTTCGCCAGGTTCCCGCGCGGCGCTGAGAAGCATCACAAGATTGCCCACTTGCTGCGGGAGCAGCTGGGCGACCGGCTTGGCACGATGCGCCAGACCATGACCGTTGAGCCGGCCGACGCCATGCTGGCGCGCGACCTGGACTATGCCTTCGCGGCACCGGTCGCGCGCATTGTCCGTACCACGCTGGATATCGACGGCAACGTGCTCACGGCGGGCCGCTTCTGGTACCGCGGCGACCGCTTCATCCTCGACGTGGAGATGCCCGCGCAGCTTACCGAGCGCTACCCCGAACTGGCCGTGCCGAAAGCTGCTGCCCGGCAAGACGACTAACCAGGAGACAACGCATGACATCGCAATTCGTACGACGCGCCGCCGATGTGCCCGCCTATTCCCCGGCCAACCATACCGGAACCGCCAACCAGCGCGTGATCGGCAGGGAGACGGTCGGCGCGCGGCGCATCGAAGTGCTGTTGGGCACGATTTCTCGCGGCCATGGCGCCTTGCCCCATGCGCATCCGAACCTGGAGCAGGCGTCCTACCTGCTGGCGGGCGAGGGCATCGGCGAGGTCGCCGGCAGGGCGCGCACCCTGCGTGCGGGCGACTGGGGTTTCAATCCGATGGGCGTATTCCACCGCTTCGAGGTCGTCAGCGACGAGCCGGTGCAGGTCATGGTGGTGTACGCCCCACCGTACAGCGAAAACCCGAACGCGGCCGTGGTGGCCAGCGCAGCGGATGATCCCCGCTGCAGCGCGCAGGCGGACAGCTTGCGCGAGGTGCCGATGCATGAGGCGGCCCAAAGCCTGCCTCACTACCATCGCGTCCGTGCCAGGCCCGTGATTACGCGCGACACGGTCGGCGCTCGGCATCTGGATATTCGCGCACTGGAGCTCGAAGCCACGGGCGGTGCCGAAGCGCACTCGGTGGCGGCGACTGAGCAGGTGCTGTTCCTGCAGTCGGGTTCGGTCAGCGGCGAGATCAACGACCAGCAGTTCACCGCGACGTCGGGGGACTGGGTCTTTGTGCCGGAGGGCGGCACTTTCAGCTTTGCGGCGCAAGGTGGCCTGTGCGAGGCCATCCTGGTGCGGGCGCACGACGCGGTGCCCTGAATCCGACCCGCGCAGGGCCCAGACAATGAACAGATGCCAAAGGCACGAGGAGACAGACCATGATTCATCCATGCATGCGTAAAGTGGCCATCGGGCTGCTGTTGCCGCTGGCCGCGGCCACAGCCGCGACGGCGCAGGCCGTGGACGCCAGCCAATATCCGGACAAGCCAGTCCGCGTCATCGTGCCGTTTCCCGCGGGCAGCGGCACCGACAGCAGTGCGCGCTTTGTCGCCGAGCGGATCACCGCGCAGACAGGCAAGCCCGTGGTGGTGGACAACCGTCCGGGCGCCAACGGCTTCATTGCCGCCAAGGCCGTGGCCGGCGCAACCGGCGACGGCTACACCATGCTGGTGACGACCAACACCACGCATGCTGCCAATGCGTCCTTGTTCAAGAAGCTTCCTTATGACCCGATCAAGGATTTCGCCCCGGCATCGCTGATCGCCAAGAGCGGGCTGGTATTGGTGGTGCCGCCCGACAGTCCGGTACGCACGCTGGCAGACCTGACGGCGCTGGCCAAGGCAAGAAATGGGACGCTGACGTTTGCCAGCGGCAGTTCGTCGACCCGCATCGCCAGCGAACTCTACAAGATGCTGGCCGGCGTGCAGGCGCTGCATGTGCCCTACAAAGGGGTGCCGCTGGCCCTGACCGACCTGATGGGGCACCAGATCGATTTCATGATCTCCGATATTTCTCCGGCCATGACGCTGATCCAGGGCGGCAAGCTGCGCGCGGTCGCGGTGACCACTGCGCAGCGCAATCCGGTACTCAAGGATGTCCCCACGATGGCTGAGAGCGGCCTGCCCGGCTATGAGATGGTGGCATGGTCGGCGGCCTTCTTCCCGGCCGGGACGCCGAAGCCCGTGGTGGACCGCATGAGCGAACTGATGCGGAACGGCCTGACCGGGCCGGCTGCCACCGACTACTTTGCCCGCACCGGAGGTCAGCCTGCGCCATCGACGTCCGAGGAACTGGCCGCCTTTGTCCGCAGCGAGACCCTGAAATGGGCCAAGGTGATCAAGGCAGCGGGAATCGAGCCCGAGTGACGTAGAGGGGGGGCGTTGATGCGCAGAACGCCTCCTGCAGGCCTGCCCCTACACCTCAGGTGCTTGCGCCGGCATGAAGCGCCGGGTAGCGGCCCAGAACACCAGTGCCAGCAAGCTGACCACGGCGCCCAGCGCGCACACGCCCCGCCAGCCGGCAGCATCATAGACCGCCGTGGTGGCAATCGCGCCCAGCCCGCTGCCCGCCGCGTAGAACAGCATGTACGCGCCGACCAGCCGGCTGTGCGCCGCGGCATCGGTGCGGAAGATCATGCTCTGGTTGGTGACGTGGATGGCCTGGCCGCCCAGGTCGAGCAGCACGATGCCGATGGCCAGCGGCCACAGCGAGGTCTCCAGCCATGACAGCGGCAGCCAGGCCGCCACCAGCAGCACCAGTGCCGCGAGCGTGGTGCGCTGCCCGAAGCCCTGGTCCGCCCAGCGCCCCGCACGCGCAGCCGCCAGGGCGCCCACCGCGCCAACCAGCCCGAAGGCGCCGATGGCCGTATGCGAGAGCCCATAGGGCGGAGCGCTCAGCGGCAATACCAGCGCGCTCCACAAGATGTTGAACGCCGCGAACATCAGCAGCGCGATCGTGCCCCGGATCTGCAAGACCCGGTCGCGGCGCAGCAGCAGGAACATCGATGCGACCAGGCTGGCGTATCGCATGCGCTGGCCGGCGCTGGCCACCACTGGCAGCGTGCGCCATAGCAGCCATGCAAGCACCAGCATCGCCGCTGCGGCGCAGACATAGACGTTGCGCCACCCGGCCACGTCGCTGACGCCGCCGGCCACGACACGCGCCAGCAGCAGTCCGATAAAGACACCGCTCTGCGCGGTGCCGACCACGTGCCCGCGCTCATGCGGTCCTGCCGCCGCGGCCGCATAGGCGATCAATCCCTGGGTCATGGCGGTGCCGAGCAAGCCGGTCAGGAGCATCCCCGCCAGCAGCACCGTAACGGACGGCGCCAGCGCCACGGCAGCCAGCGCGCCGGCCAGGGCAAGCACCTGTGCCAGCAGCAGGCGGCGGCGTTGCACCAGGTCGCCCAGCGGCACCAGCAACAGCAGCGCCAGGGCACAGCCAAGCTGGGTGGCGGTGACCACTCCGCCGATGGCCCCGGCGCTGATGGAGAAATCCGCCATCAGCGCATCCAGCAGCGGCTGGGCGTAATAGACATTGGCGACGCTCAGGCCGCTGGCGCAGGCGAACAGCAGCACCGCGCCGCGCGGCAGGTTCGCACACGGTGTCGCAGGGCAAGTCGGAGGCGGTGCCGTCACCGGCGTAGCGGGGGAGGTTTTCATACCAGTCCATGTGGTTGCAAAACAAAACCAGTTGAAGCGTAAGCGTACTGGTTTTAAAATGCAACTACATTGACGGGCTGCACAGCCCCAAGGCAACCAAGACATGGCCACCCGCAAAGTCCCGAGCGATGAAACCTGCCCCGTTGCTCGTACCCTGGAACTGGTCGGCGAGCGCTGGTCGCTGATGATCGTGCGCGATGCCTTCGACGGCATGCGCCGCTTCAGCGACTTCCAGCGCAGCCTGGCGGTCGCGCGCAACATCCTGTCCGACCGCCTGCGCCGGCTGGTGGAAGCCGGCATCCTGACGACGCAGCCGGCTTCCGATGGCAGCGCGTATCACGAGTATGTGCTGACGAAGAAGGGAGAGAGCCTGTTCCCCATCGTATTGGCCTTGCGCCAATGGGGCGAACAACATCTGTTTGCGCGCGGCGAGCGGCGCTCGCTGATGGTGGAGAAGCGGACCGGGAAGCCGGTGCCGCTGATGATACCCCGGACCAGCGACGGTGATGTGCTGTTGCCCGGGGAAACGGAAGTGCGCAAGCCGCGCTAGGAGGGGGCGGCGGCGAGGTCGTCAACAGTCGCCGCGCTTTGCAGCGCGGGCGACCTGCTGCTGCCTTCAGCTGCCCCGATAAGTCCCGAAGCTCCACGGCGAACACAGCAACGGCACATGGTAGTGCTGCGCGGCGTCCGCGATGGTAAAGCGCACGGGAACAATATCGGCGAACACGTCGGGGGTGCGGAAGTAGTCCGCTACCCAGAAGCGCAATTCGAACTCGCCGGTGCGCGCCTGCGCCGGCGGCAGCATCGGCGTGTCGGTGCGGCCGTCGTGGTTGGTGCGGGTGCGCGCGATCAGCCGCGGGGGCTGGGTGGCAACGTCGAACAGTTCCACCTGCATGCCGGCCACGGGGCGGCCCAGGGATACGTCGAGCACATGTGTGCTGATGCCTGCCATGATGCGTTGGTCTCCGGGTTGGGCCGCGGCGTCAGCTGCCGCGGTAGTAGTTGTAGCTCCACGGCCCGAACAGCACGGGCAGGTGGATGCGCTGGCTGGCGTCGGTGACGCGCAGGCGCAGCGGGATCTTCGACAGGAACGACGGTTGCGGCAGGCTGGCCTTGCGCGCGGCAAAGTACTCGTCCGCGTGCAGGATCAGCTCATAGGTGCCGGTGCGGTAGCTGTCGCCGATCAGCAGCGGCGGTTCGCTGCGGCCGTTGGCGGCCAGCGTGACGGTCTGCAGCGGCGTGCGCTGGCCATTGTCGATGCGGAACATCTCCACGCGCATGCCGGCCGCGGGCGTGCCGTTATAGGTGTCCAGCGCGTGCAGCGTCAGGCGCGGGCTCAGGCCGCCTTGCTGCACCGGTGCAGCGGTCTGGTTGGGGGCCGCCGCATCGGGCGTTGCGCCCCAGCTGGCGCCAGCCAGCAGCGCGCCGCCGCCCAGCGTCATCGATTGCAGCGCGAAGCGCCGGCGGGTGGGATCGAAGCTATGGTTGTCCATGTCAGGCCCCTTGCTTGCCGTGCTTGCCCAGCTTGCGGATGCCGGCCAGCACCAGCACCGCGGCCAGCACCTCGATCACCGCCACCAGGTACAGGCCGGAGGTGAGCTTGCCGGTGGTGTTCTTGATCAGCCCCATCACATAAGGCGCGCCAAAGCCGGCCAGGTTGGCCACCGAGTTGATCAGGGCCACGCCCACCGCGGCGGCGCTGCCTGCCAGGTAGCGGTTAGGCAGCTGCCAGAACACGGGGATGGCGCTCATGGTGCCGACCAGCGCGGCAGTCATGGCGAGCAGTGCGATCACCGGCGACAGCACCTGCGCGCCCAGCAGCACGGCCAGCACCGCCATGGCACCGCCACCGACCAGCGCCGAGCCGCTGAAGTGCCAGCGCACTTCATTGCGGCGGTCGGAATGCGCGCCGTTGAGGATCATGCCGGCGGCGCCGCACAGGTAGGCCACGGCCGCGATCCAGCCCACCGCCATTGGCGTGGTGAAGCCCACGTCCTTGATGACGGTCGGGATCCAGAAGGTCAGCGTCGAGTTGGCGCACAGCAGGCAGAAGTAGATCGCGATCAGCAGCCACACCTTGGGGTTGGTGAAGAGCGTGCGCCAGTCGTGGCCGCGCTCGCCCAGGGCGGCGTTGTCGCGCTTGAGGGCGTCCTGCAGCACGCGCTTCTCGTCGTCGGAGAGCCAGCGCGCCTGCTCCGGCTTGTCGGTCATGTAGAACCAGGCAAAGATGCCGGCCAGCACTGACGGGATGCCTTCCAGGATGAACAGCCACTGCCAGCCGTGCATGCCGCTCACGCCAGCCATGCCGGTCATGATCCAGCCGGCCAGCGGCCCGCCCAGCACGCCGGCGATGGCCGACGCGGACATGAAGGTGCCGAAGGCGCGCGCGCGGCGCTGCGACGGATACCAGTAGGTCAGGTACAGGATCACGCCCGGGTAGAAGCCGGCTTCGAACGCGCCCAGCAGGAAGCGCAGGATGTAGAACTGCGTGGGCGTGGTGACAAAGCTCTGCAGCATGCAGATCACGCCCCAGCAGATGGTGATGCGCATGATCGTCTTCTTGGCGCCGATCTTCTGCAGCAGCATGTTCGACGGCACCTCGAAGAAGAAGTAGCCAAGGAAGAAGATGCCCGCGCCCAGCCCGTACACGGCCTCGCTGAACTGCAGCGCGTCCAGCATCTGCAGCTTGGCGAAGCCGATGTTGACCCGGTCCAGCCAGGCCAGTACCCACAGCACCCCAAGGAAGGGCAGCAGGCGCCAGGTTACCTTGCGGTAGACGCTGTCCTCGGCGTCGTCGGCGGTGCCGGCGAATACCGGGATGCCTTGTTTCGTGATCGACATGATGTCTCCTGTCTTGTCGTGTTCTGCCAGGTCTTGCTTGGCGGCGGTGCATGCCGTCCGCCGGGTTGGGAGCAAGTATATGAATGGCCCGCCAATGCGAAACGAGGGGGCTGGTATAGGCCCCATAGCAGCACCGATATGGGCTGCAATCCCTTGTGTGGCGCGGGTTTGCGGGTGCTCCGGCCGGGGCCGGGCGGACCTATGGATTACCCTAGGCGGGCCGTTTTCCGGGGTGCGCGCACGCGCATCGGGCAGGCTCGTGCGGGTTGTACCGGTTGCCGTGCGGTGCGCGACACGCTACAAAGTCGCCATTGCCTGGCATGGCGTTGCCGCCCGGAGCGGCGGCGGCCGCACCCGCCAGGCCTCCACTTTTGCTGCCACGGACCCAACATGATTCGCGCCGACGACCCGTTCGATACCTACCTGCTGCGCGTGCTGTGCATCCTGATCGCCGAGCAGAGCGTGTCGCGCACCGCGATCCGCCTGAACCAGTCGCAGCCGGCCATCAGCGCCGCGCTCAAGCGCCTGCGCGCGATCTTCAACGACCCGCTGCTCACGCGCGAGAAGAACGTGATGGTGCCGACCGAGCGCGCGCTGCAGCTGGCGCGCAATGCCCAGGCCGCGCTCAGCGCGCTGGACAACCTGCTGGTCTCGGACGAGCGCTTCGATCCCGCCACCACCGAGCAGAGCTTCGTGGTGGCCATGCCTGATTACCTGGCGCCGCCGTTCTTCGCGCACGTGGTGCGCGCGGTGCGGCGTGCGGCGCCGCACGCGCGGCTGTCGGCGCTGCCGCTGGGGGCCACCTTCGATTACGAGCAGGCGCTGTCGGCGGGTACGGTCGACATCGTGATCGGCAACTGGCCCAACCCGCCTGAGCACCTGCATCTGTCGGTGCTGCTGGAAGACGAGGTGGTGTGCGTGGTGGCGCAGGACAGCGTGCATGCGCAGCCCGGCAAGTTTACGGCCCAGGCCTACCTGGGCGCCTCGCATATCGTGCCCACGCCATATTCGCGCGACCAGCGCGGCCTGGTCGATGCCGGCCTGAGCACCATGCGCGTGCACCGGGACAACCGCGTCAGCTGTCCCTACTTCAACCTGGCGCCCAGCCTGATCCCGGGCACCGACCTGATCCTGACCACCGCGCGCCATTTCGCCAACTACCATGCGCAGCATGTGCCGCTTGCGGTGCTGGAGCCGCCGATCGAGTTCCCGTTCATGCGCTTCTACCAGCTGTGGCACCCGTCGCGCCACCGCTCGGCCGCGCACGTCTGGCTGCGCGGCATGCTGACCGCCGCCTCGCAGGAGCTGCGCGACCTGCGCGATATGCGCCGCTAGCGGTATCGGTTTCTGTTATGGGATCTATAGGGCGCGGGCTCTCGCCGCTGCGGCGGGCCGTTCCTATACTCGGCCCCGTATCCAATGATTCCCCATGCGCGGGATCCCTACGGGAGAAGCATCCATGTCTCAACCACTCGACCTGGCGTCGGTCAACGCCCTGGACGAAGCGGCCTTTGCCGATGCCTTCGGCAGCGTGTTCGAACACTTTCCGCAGGCTGCCGAGGGCGCCTGGGCGCAGCGGCCGTTCGCATCGGCAACGGCGCTGCATGGCGCCATGATGGACGTGGTGCGCAAGCTTGACGAACCGCGCCAGCGCGATTTCCTGAACCTGCACCCGCAGCTGTCGGCACGCAATATCCGCGCGGGCACGATGACCGCCGATTCCAACGCCGAGCAGAAGAGCGCCGGCCTGGACGCGATGTCGGCGCAGCAAGAGGCCGCGCTGGACCAGCTTAACGCGGACTACCAGGCGCGCCATGGCTTCCCGTTCATCATCTGCGTGCGCCACTACACCCGCGAAGGCATCTTCGCCGCGTTCGAACGCCGGCTCGGCCGCAGCACGCAGCAGGAGCTTGACGAAGCGCTGGCACAGATCGCCGCGATCACGCGAGGGCGGCTGGCGGCGCGGCTGGCCGGTTGAGTCCAGCGCCTATCCAAAGGCCTCAAGCGCCAGCGCCAGCATCCCCACCAGGATGAGGCTGGCGGCCCAGACCGCCTCCAGGTTGAACCAGCTCCGCGATACGAACTTCAGTCCCAGGTAGCGGTAGACCAGCCACGCCATGGCGCCGCCCACGGCGAACATGGCCAGGGTGTGGATGACGGAAACCAGCAGCGCCATGCCCAGGTTGGCGCTGGCGAGCGTGGCGGCGGCCTGGTGCCCCAGGTCCGTCTCGGCACGGCAGAGGCCAAGATAGATCGGCACCAGCATCAGGCCGGCGCCATGCGCGATCGCCACCGCGAACGACCATAGCGCCAGCCGCGATGGCGCGATGCGCACCAGTGCGCGCGGGTGGCCTCGCCTGAGCAGCAGCACGATGCCGCAGCCGATCAGCAGCACGCTGGCGCCGATGCGGATCTGCGCTTGCCAGGCGACCAGGGCCGCCAGCATGCCGAAAGGCAGCGTCACCGCCAATACCGCAAGCGCATGCCCGAAAGCCAGGTACCCGAGCGCGGCAAGGAGGGCGCGGCTGCTATGCGCCAGCAAGCCGTTCGATACCGCCAGCGGCCAGCCCATGGCCGGGTTGATGCCGTGATAGAGGCCGCTGGCCAGCACTGCCGACCAGAGACCGATCTGTTCCCAGGCGTGACCGGTCAAGCCTTGACCGAGGGATAGCAAAACGAGTCGGTCGAGCAGTCGCCGCCTTCCAGCCGGATCTGGTGCGCGCGGTAGCCTTCCGGAAACTCGACCCAGTAGTCATCGGCCAGCGTCAGCCCGCCGTCCGGGCCGGCATGCGCCATGACTTGCGTGCCGGGGATGCCGTCTGGGTAGAACTGGTTGTCCCAGGTGGAGTAGAGCGAGTTGGTCCAGTAGACGCGCTTGCCGTCGCGGCTGATCTCGACCATCTGCGGGCCGCCGGCGAATGGCTTGCCGTTGGGATGCGGCGTGCGCCGGACGATGCCGCCGATATGGACCGACCCAGAAAGCCTGGGCTTGCGCGGATCGGTCACGTCGTACTGCCGCATTTCGCCGGTGCCCCAGCAGGACACGTAGAGGAACTTGTCGTCGAGGGACAGATCGATATCGGTCACCAGCGGCGGCACGGCACCGAAGCCCTGCAGCAGCGGCGGCAGCAGGCTTGCATCGGCGGCTTCGGGGGGGATGGTTGCGGTCTTCTCGGCGTGGAACTTGCCGCCTTCGCGCCACCAGGTCCAGATCGAGCCCTCCAGGTTGGTGGTATCGACCACCACGCCAACAAAGCCGTATTCCCGGATCGGATCATGCGCAGGCCTGACTTCCAGCGCCATCTGGTGGTTGGCGCCCAGGTCGATGGTCTGCACGTTGCGGCGCGCCCGCAGGTCCCAGAAATGCAGCTTGTGCCCGTAGCGGTTGCCCAGCAGGTCCTCGGGCACCAGACCGTTCTCGAACTGCGGCGGCAGGGCCCATTCGCTCGACACCATGTAGTCGCGCGGCAGGTTCCACCAGAAGTCGTAGTGCTTCTCCTGTTCGCCGCGGTCGATTTCCCAGCGGCCGAGCACGTCGAAGGTCTCGCAGTCCATGATGAAGATGCCGGGCGCGCCGTCCGTGCCATCCGGGCCACCGCCCCCGAGCGTGCTGACGTAGATGCCCTCCGGCCCGCAGTGCACGGTATGGGGCCTGGAGTAGCCGGTCTTGCGGAAGATCTCGTCCGGCTCAACGATCTTGTGGATCCGTGCCTGGGTCGGGTGCGGCTTGGTGTCGATGATATACAGGCGCGAAGAGCGCATGCCCGGAATGATCAGGTAGCGCCGTTCGAGAAACGCGTGGCCGGTCAGCGGCGACAACGACGACGAGCACGCATTCCAGCCGAAATGGTGCAACTCGTCGCCCTTGTTGGTCATCGGCACGGTATGCACCACCTGGCTGTAGGTGGGCGAGCCGGGTTTGGCGTCGATCACCGCGAGCGCGTCTGGCTGCGAGGCGTCGGGGCTTAGCAGCACCGTATAAGCAAATGATTCCGCTGGTGCGCTGATCGCGAGTTCCGGCGAGGCGTGAAATGTCGGATCTGGCCGCATGTTCATGGGGAGCCCTCCTGGTTTTGCAGGACGTCGCAACGTCGCCGGTACATCACTTGCCCTTGGCGCGTGGCCAAGGTGCAGGGTAAGCCTACTTAGCCTAGGTCGTTCTCAATACCGAGTCAAAGGCGGCGCAGGCGCGGCAAGTGAATAACCCCCAGGGGGGGCTTATTCATGCTGGCAAAAGATTCGCTTCGTGAAATAGAGATTTACGAAAAGCCATAAATCAAGCAGAAACGGGGTTCCGGGCCAGCGCGCGCAACGCGCGCCACACCGGTATCAGCGAAACGATCAGCGAAATGGAAACCCAAGCAATGGATGCGGTGAAACCTCAAGGTGAGGGCGATGATGAGTTCTGCCTGGACAATCCGGCACTGGAGAGCATCGGTGTCAGGATCACCCGGTGGCGCGACGACTATGTGGAACTTGAGCTCCCGCTCGCGCCCAATATGCTCAACCGCAGCCGGGTGGTGCATGGCGGCACCATCTGCACCCTGCTCGACGCCGCCACTGGCTATTCGGGCCTTTACTCGGCGCCGGGCGAGGCCGCGCGCCATGCGGTCACGCTGTCGCTGACCTCGAACTTCCTGAGCAACGGCACGGGCAAGCTGCTGACCGCAAAGGGCATGGTCGACCGGCGCGGGCGCTCGATCTTCTTCTCGCGCGCAGAGGTGTGGCTGGATGGGGAGCTGCTGGTGGCAACCGGCGTCGCCACGATGAAGTACCTGAAGTAGGCAGCCCGTCTCAGGCGCCGTCCTGGCGCCAGCGTGTCGGCGACTTGCCGAACTGTGCCGCGAACCAGCGCGAGAATGCGCTGGGTTCCGAGAACCCCAGCAGCGTGGCGACCCGGGCCAGCGGCCGCTGCGGATCCTGCAGGTAGCGTTGCGCAAGCTCGCGGCGCACCTCATTGACCAGTGCGGAGAAGGTGTCTCCATCCTGCTCCAGCTGGCGCTGCAGCGTGCGCGGACTGATGCCAAGGCTTTGCGCGACCTGTTCCACCGCGCCGCGCCCGCGCGGCAACAGCTGTTGCAGGGTGCGCCGGACCTCGGCAGCGATCGAAGGCTTGCCGGCCCCCGGCTGCAGGTCGAGGAAGCCCCTGGCATACCCGGCCAGGCTGGCATCGGCCAGCGGGTTGATGCGATCCAGGTCGCCGCTGGCGAGCACCAGCCCGTCGAACTCCGAACCGAACTCAATGTGTTGCCCGAACAGGCGCCTGTGGATTTGCAGGTCGGCCGGCGCCGCATGGGCGAAGTGCACGCTGTGCGGCTTCCAGGACGCGCCCAGGATGGCGCGGATCAGGCTGTACAGGGCGGCAACGGTCAGCTCCACGGCCTGCCTGCCGGGCTGGTGCCGGCCGGTCTGCAACGTCACATGCAGCACCGTGATCTCGGGGTACTCCGTGACCAGGATGGAGATGGAGTCGCTGAGCCAGTGGCGGTAGCGCTCGATCTCCGCCAGCGCGTGGCGCAGCGTGGGCTGGTGCTGCAGCAGCAGGCTGACCGGGCCGAAGTCTGACAGGCGCCACGATTCCCCCACCATCAGGCCAAGCGAATGGCAGGCGGTGACCCGGGCCGAGGCCTCCAGCACTTCGGCCAGGCGCGCTTCCGGGATGCGCAGGTCCGGGGTGTACAGGCAGGCCTGGTCCAGGCCGGCCTGGGCCACCATGCGCACCGGATCCAGGCCCGCGCCCCGGGCAATCTCCAGGTATTTGGTCAGGGAAGCGCTGCGAACAAGGACGGTCATAAGGCTGCCGCGAGAGTGGGTGGGGGCGTCGGTCGTGTCCGTCATCAAATGTCAAATCCTGGCGCGATCGGTCAAGGGTGCCGCGCCATGGCTGTCTGACAATCGTTACCGTCGCGCCAATGATAGCGGCGCGGGCAGGACACGACAATCAGGAGACAGCCTTGGCAAAAGCCATTCGCATGTACGAGACCGGAGGGCCCGAAGTCCTCCGCTATGAGGACGCCGAGGTAGGCGACCCGGGCCCGGGCGAGGTACGGATCCGCCACGCCGCCGTCGGGCTGAACTATGCCGACACCTACTTCCGCAACGGCACCTACCCGGTGCCGCTGCCCGGCGGCATGGGCGTGGAGGCAGCCGGCGTGGTGCAGGCGGTGGGGCCGGGCGTGACCCATGTCGCGGAGGGCGATCGCGTCACATACACCGGCTTTATCAACACCCTGGGTGCGTACAGCACCGAGCGCCTGGTGCCCGCCGCACCGCTGATCCGCCTGCCGGAAGCGATCAGCTTCGAGACCGCGGCGGCGATGACCATGCGCGGCCTGACCTCCGCCTACCTGATGCGCCGCATCTACCCGTTCCAGGGTGGCGAAGCCATCCTGCTGCACGCGGCTGCCGGCGGCGTGGGACTGATCGTCTCGCAATGGGCCAGGCTGCTCGGCCTGACCGTGATCGGCACCGTCTCGACCGAGGCCAAGGCAGAGGTGGCGCGCGCCCATGGCTGCGACCACATCATCAACTACAGCCATGAGGACGTGGCAAAGCGGGTGCGGGAGCTGACCGATGGCGCGGGCGTGTCCGTGGTCTTCGACAGCGTGGGCAAGAGCACCTTCATGGCCTCGCTGGACTCGCTGAAGCGGCGCGGGTTGATGGTCTGCGTCGGCACGGCCTCCGGCACCATCCCGCCGTTTGATCCGCAGCTGCTGGCGAGGAAGGGTTCGGTCTACCTGACCCGTCCGGCGCTGGCCGACTACATTGCGGACCCCGCCGAAAAGGCCGAACTGGCTGCCGAGGTGTTCGGCCACGTTGCCGCTGGCCGTATCCGCATCGAAATCAACCAGCGCTATGCGCTGCAGGATGCCGTGCAGGCCCACCGCGACCTGGAATCACGCAAGACCACCGGGTCTTCGATCTTTGTGCTGTAAAGGAGCGTCCCCATGCGAGCCCAACCGCTTACCTGCAATATCGGCGCCGAAGTCAGCGGCGTCAGCCTGGCCGATGCCGCGCGCGACGACGCGCTGTTTGCCGAGATCAAGTCCCTGCTGCTCACGCACAAGGTGCTGTTCCTGCGCGACCAGGAAATCTCCCGCGCGGACCACGTGGCGTTCGCGCGCCGCTTCGGCGAACTGGAAGACCATCCCGTCGCCGGCAGCGATCCCGATCATCCAGGGCTGGTCCAGATCTATCGCAGCGACAAGCGCGAGAACTACGAGAACAGCTACCACACCGATGGCAGCTGGCGCGAAACCCCGCCCATGGGCTGCGTGCTGCGCTGCATCGAATGCCCGCCGGTCGGCGGCGACACCATCTGGGTCAACATGGCGGCGGCCTACGAGCACCTGCCCGAGGAAATCAAGCAGCGCATCGCCGGCCTGCGCGCCAAGCACAGCATCGAGCATTCGTTCGGCGCGGCGATGAGCCCGGAAAAGCGCGCCAGCCTTGCCGCGCAGTACCCCATGGTCGAGCACCCGGTGGTGCGCACGCATCCGGAAACCGGCGAGAAGGCGCTCTACGTCTGCGGCTTCTCCACGCATTTCGCCAACTTCCATACGCCCGAGAACGTGCGCTACGGACAGGACAAGACCCCGGGCGCCAGCCATCTGCTGAACTACCTGATCAGCCAGGCGGCGATTCCCGAATACCAGGTGCGTTTCCGCTGGCAGCCCAACAGTGTGGCCATCTGGGACAACCGCTGCACCCAGCACTACGCGGTGCAGGACTACTGGCCGGCGCCGCGCAAGATGGAGCGCGCCGCCATCATCGGCGACAAGCCGTTCTGAGGCGCACCAGCCGCCGCCAGGCCACGTGCCTTTATCAATGGAGACATGCCGTGCACTACCTCGATGGATCCCTGTTCCCTGAAAACCAGCAGCCGCTGATCATCACCGCGGCACCGTATGCACCGGGCTGGCTGCCCTCCGATTTCCCGGAAGACATCCCCGTGACGATGGAAGACCAGATCCAGAAGGCCGTGGATTGCTACAACGCCGGCGCGACTGTGCTGCACCTGCATGTGCGCGAACTCGACGGCAAGGGCTCGAAGCGTCTGTCCAAGTTCAACGAGCTGATCGCCGGGGTGCGCAAGGCGGTGCCGGAGATGGTCATCCAGGTGGGCGGTTCGATCAGCTTCGCGCCGGAAAACGAAGGGGATGCCGCCAAGTGGCTTTCCGACGACACGCGCCACATGCTTGCCGAACTCGACCCCGTTCCGGACCAGGTGACCGTCACGGTGAACACGTCGCAGATGAACGTGACGGAGCACGCGGAGCTCGCGGATTTCAAGGGCACCTCGCGCGAGAACCCCGCGATCTTCAACGCGTACAAGGAGATGACGGTTCCCGCCCAGCCTGGCTGGGTCGAAGAGCACATCCGCCGCCTGTCCGCTGCCGGCATCCAGAGCGCATTCCAGTGCTACAACATCAATAGCTTCGAATCCGTTGAGCGGCTGATCCGGCGCGGCGTGTACAAGGGCCCGCTGGTCATGAACTGGGTGGCGATCAGCGGCGGCATGGATGCGCCGAGCGTCTTCAACCTCGCCAACATCGTCCGCGCCGTGCCGGATGGCGCGGTGCTGACCGTCGAAAGCTCCGTGCGCAACGTGCTGCCTGTGAACATGATGGGGATTGCCCTGGGCCTGCATGTGCGGTGCGGAACCGAGGACTGCCTCTGGAACCAGTCGCGCACGGCCAAGATGAGCACGGTGAAGCAGATCGAGCAGCTGGTGCGCATCGCGGGCGAATTCGGCCGCAAGGTGGCAACGGCCCAGGAAGCGCGCGACATCCAGAAGATCGGCGTGTTCTACGACACGGTCGAAGAGACGCTGGAGGCCAACGGCTTCGCGCCGAACCGCAATGGCGGCAATCAGGGCTTCCTGCGCAAGGCCGCCTGACCCGGGTCGGTCGGCACTGGCGATGCGCCAGCAGAAGGGCAGGGGTGGCAGATCACCGGCTCACGATGAAGCCGGCTGCTGCCCTGAACAACCCTCGAACATTCGGAGACAACCATGAATCAAGCACAACCGTCGGCGCGCCGCAGGGCGTCGCTGTCATGCATGCTCGGCCTGGCGCTGTCGGTGGCGCTGCCGGCTGCGCTCCCATCGACCGCCCAGGCTCAGGCGTGGCCGACCAAGGTGGTCAGGATCGTGGTCGGCGGCCCCGCCGGCGGCACCGCCGATATCCTCGGGCGCCTGCTGGCCGAGGGGCTGACGCAGTCGCTGGGCAAGCCGGTGATCGTCGAGCAGAAGCCGGGCGGCGCCGGCGCGATCGCGGTCAACACACTGCTTTCCGCACCGCATGACGGACATACGCTGCTGCTGATCCAGGGCGGCATCGTTTCCGAAACGCCGCTGGCGCTGAAGGTCTCGTTCGATCCTTTCAAGGACCTGAAACCTGTTGCCCAGGTGGCCCGTACGGGGCTGGTGCTGGTGGGCAACCCCAAGCTGCCGGCGAAGAACTTCAGCGAACTGCTTGCCTACATCAAGAGCAAGCCCGGGCAGATCGACTATGCCTCTTATGCCGCCGGCATGCGCGGCCAGACCATCGGCGTCCAGTTCAACCGCCTGGCCGGCGTGGATATGAAGCATGTCGGCTACAAGGGATCGCCGCCCGCGCTGCAGGACGTGATGGGCGGCCATGTGCCGCTGATGTTCGACGGCCTGGCCACGTCGCTGCCGCTGATCAAGTCCGGCAAGCTCAAGGCCTATGCCGTGGCGTATCCCAAGCGCATCCCCGCGCTGCCGGATGTGCCGACCTTCGCCGAAGTCGGCTTCCCGGCGATGACGGAGCCCGGCTGGATGGGGGTGTGGCTGCCGCCGGACGTGCCGGCGGCGGTGCAGGAAAAGATCCGCAACGCCACGCTGGCCATCGTGCAGCAGCCCGGCTACCGCGAGCGCGTGGAGGCCATGGGCATGGACGCCGGGCAGCCGCTCAGCAGCGAGGCCCTGTCCAGGGATGCGCGCGCCGCCCATGAGCGGCAGGCGGAGTTGCTGCGGTCGATACATTTCGTGCCGGAGTAGGGGGCGGCCCGCCTTGCGCGGGCCTCGGCGAATCATTCAGCAAAGTTGTATGCTTTCTGCATGGCGCGCCGGGCGCCTTCAGCGCGTCCCGGCCACGGCGCAAATAGTATGGCGGTGACGATATGAAGCCTGCTCACGCATTGATTGTGACTTGCGTCATGCTGGCCGCCTGCGTATCGACGGGCGTCGAGGTGAAACAGGAGCAGATGGCGAACTTCCTGCTCGGTTTCTCCACCCTCGACGACGTTACCGCCCAGCTGGGGAAGCCCTCGTCGCAGACCACCCTGGTCAACGGGTCGACCATCCTGATCTATTCGTTTGCGGCCTCCAGGCCGCACCCTGAGAGCTTTATCCCGTTCATTGGCCCGCTGTTCGCCGGCGGCGCGATCCGGTCGTCGACGGTTTTCTTCGAGTTCGACGAGAACGGCGTCCTCAGGAGCCAGCGCCTGACGACGTCCGGCAGCGTTTCGGGATGGAGCGTGCTGCCGCCCGATGCGTTGCCATAGGCGGGGGCGGTATACTTCCGGTCCTTTATGGCCCTGGCCAGACACCTGAGAGTCCCCATGAGCGCTTTGCCTCCCTGCCCAAAATGTCATTCCGAATTCACCTATGAAGACGGAGGCCTCTACATCTGCCCGGAATGCGCGCATGAATGGTCGGCGCAGGCAGCGGCGCCGGCCGAACCGGAGGCCAGGGTTTATCGCGATGCGGCAGGCAATGTCCTGCAGGACGGGGACACCGTCACCGTCATCAAGGACCTGAAGCTGAAGGGGTCGGCCGGCGTGGTCAAGATGGGTACCAAGGTGAAGAACATCCGCCTGGTCGACGGTGACCACGATATCGACTGCAAGATCGACGGCTTTGGTGCCATGAGCCTGAAATCGGAGTTCGTCAGGAAGGTGTAAGCGGGCGCCGGCGAGCCGGTGCCTGCCTTCAGTTGAACACGTCCTGCCGATAGCGTCCCGCGCTGACCAGGTCCGCCAGCCAGTCCGAAGCCGCCTCTGGCGTCATCCCCCCTTGCTCTGCGCCGATCTGAATCAGCACCTGCCTGACCGCGGGCGCCATGTGGCGGCCGTCGCCGCACACGTAGATGATCGCGCCCTGGTTCAGCCGGGCCCAGACATCGGCACGGCGCTGCCACAGCAGGTCCTGCACGTAGCGCGGCTCGCCACCCACGACTGAACAGGCCAGGTGGACCTGCACCACGCCCTGTGCCTGCCAGCGCTCCACGTCGTTGCGGTAGAGCCAGTCGTGCGCGGGGTGGCGGCAGCCGTAGTACAGCTGCACCGGGGCCATCGGCTGCCCGGCTGCTTGTTGCGCGGCCCGCTCCTCAAGAAAGCCGCGGAACGGCGCAATGCCCGTGCCGGGGCCGATCAGGATCATGGGCGTGGCCGGGTCCGCCGCGGGCGCGAAGGTGGGATTGGGGGTGCGGATGGCACCCGCCACCATGGCGCCTGGCGCCAGGCCCTGCAGCCAGGTGGAAGCCACGCCGCGGAAGAGTCCGCGGCCCGACAGCGCCGGTGACCAGACCGTGCCGACGGTGATGGTCGCCACGTCGGGCGAGACCAGCGGCGATGAGGCGATCGAATAGAACCTCGGCCGCATTGGCACGGTGCAAGCCAGCAGGCCGGCCAGATCCACCTCGATGGCGGGAAAGCGGTCCAGCACGTCGGCCAGCCCGAGCCGGCGCGGCGCCACCTGGGCGGCGTACCCGCTCCCGGCGTCGTCCGAGGCCAGCTGCCGCAGGGCCTGGCGCGTGACCGGGCAGCGCGAAGACTGCGACAGCAGGCGCAGGGTATGGCGCGACACCACGTCCTGCAGCTCCACAAAATGGGTCAGCAACTGGCGCACGGACAGGGCCTCGCCCAGCGGCAGGCCGCGCGCGGCCCCGCCGGAGGCGGACAACGTGACGATGGCGTCCGGGTCGATGCCGATCCGCTCGCACAGGGCCGCGACCATCCCGGGCTGGTTCTGCGGATAGACGGCGAGGTGATCGCCTGTGGCGTAGCGCACGCCGTCGGGCAGCCTGAGGCGGATATCGCGCGTGGAAGTCCGCGGCGCCTCGCGCGAGAAATCCCACATGCCGGACGGATCGTTCACCAGCTCGGCGTTGGCCAGGACCGTGAAGGCCTCGGTGTTTGCCGGCAGCGTGGACGCGCGGATCTCGGCGACGTCTTTCACCTGCACCCGGACCGGCGGCGTCCCGTGGGCCGGCCCGCCCACGCCGTCACCGGCCTGCAAGGCTTGCCACAGCAAGGCCAGCCACCGTTCCGCGGCCTGGTCGAAGTCGCCGTTGCCGTCGGCTTCGCCACGCGGCAGCAGCGGACTGGCGCCGGCATTGGTGAAGAATTCATAGACGCGGCGCGGGAAGGCCTGGTACGTCGGCCATTGCGAGTTGCCGCAGCCCAGCACGGCCACGCTCAGCGCTTCTGCCCGGTAGCCGCTGGCGGCGCCGCTGTCGAGCAGCGCTTCGAGCCGCCTTGCCGAGTCCGGCGCGCGGCCGTTATAGGTGGCGGCGATGATGACGGCCAGGCCGGTGGTCGGGAGCGCGTCGGCCACGTCGTCCAGGTCGCGCAGCGTCGCATCAAAGCCCGCCGCCAGCGCGCCGGCATGCACCTGCTCAGCCAGTTCGCGCGCGGTGCCAAGGCTGGACCCGCACAGCACGGCAAGTGTCCTGCCGCCGCCCTGCACATCGGGGCCCGCCCGCGGCGCTTGCGCGGTCCCGGCGAGCGGCGCCGCAGCGATGCGCTCATGCGGCCGGCGCCGGCGCGCACGCACCGTGAATCCGTCGGGCTTGATCGTCAGTGTTTCCTTGATGCGGAACTGGTAGTCGTGCGCGTCGGTGAACTGGAAATTGCGCAGCATCAGCGCCAGTGCCAGCTTGGCCTCGGTCAGCGCAAACTGGCGGCCGATGCAGGCACGTTCCCCGTTGCCGAAAGGCATGTAGGCGTGGCGCGGCAGCTTTGCCTCCTGCTCAGGCAGGAAGCGATCGATGTCAAAGCGTTCCGGGTCGGCCCACACCTTGGGGTCGCGGTGCAGCGCGGTCAGCACCACCGACAGGCGCCTGTCCTTGCGGATCAGGTAGCGGCCGCCCAGCAGCGTGTCTTCAAACGGCGCCACGGCGAAGGCAGGCGCGGTGGGCCACAGGCGCAACGTTTCCTTCAGCACGCGGTCCAGTACCGGCAGCCGCGCCAGGTCGGCGTAGACCGGCGCCGCGTCGCCGGGCAGCACGGCGTCCACCTCCGCGTAGGCCTGTGCCATCACGCCCGGGTTGCGCAGCAGTTCATACAGCGCGAAGGTGAGCAGGCCGCTGGTGGTCTCGTGGCCCGCAATCAGGAACGTGATCACCTGGTTGCGGATGTTCTCGTCGTCCAGCCGCTGGTCGGTGTCCGGATCCCGCGCTTCCAGCATCAGGCCGAGCAGGTCGTTGGCCGTGCCGCCCGGGCGTTCCGCCGCGTCGCCCGCGCGCCGCCGCCGGATCACGTCGTCCACAAGGTCGCGCATGAAGCGGGTGTCCTGGTCGAACTTCTGGTGCGCCGCATGCATGAAGCGGTCTTGCAGGGCAAAGCGCGTCAGCTTGGACATCGCCTCTTCCAGCGCGCCCACCATGGCCTCGATGAAGGGGTGCAGTTCCGCGCTGGCGAACGAATCAAAGTCATAGCCGAAGCCGGACAGCGCGATGGTATCGAGCGTCAGCCGCGTCATGTCGTCAGCGACCGCGATATCGGCATCCGGGCCTTGCTGGTCCCATTTGTCCACCAGCCGGTTGGCCACGCGCAGCATGACGTCGAAGTAGCCCTTCATCGCGCGCTGGCTGAACGCCGGCATCAGGATGCGGTGCGCCTTGCCCCAGTTGGCCTCGTCGGAGCGTGCGGTGAACAGCCCGTCGCCGGCCATGCCGCGCAGGTAGGACAGCGGCGGGCCGATGTACTTGCGGAACTGCGCGGCATCGCACAACTCGGAGGCCAGTGCCACCGACGTCACGAACGGCACGCGCCGGCCGGCGAAATTCAGCTCGAAGATGCCATCATGGTGCCGGCTGCGCGCCAGCAGGTGCTGGCCCAGCGCACCGGGTGTGATCTGCAGCAGGTTGCCCACCAGCGGCCAACCCGGGTCGCGCGGGATGGGTTCGGGGATGGTTGCATGGATGGAGCGGGCAGGGGTTTGATGCGGCGCGTCGGAGGCCTGGTCGGGGCTGGATAGCTCAATGGGCGGCGGCATGGCGGGGCGGTGTCTCCTGAACTGGCGCTGACACGCGATTTGCCACGTGCGGCCGTTTCATTTAACGTAGACATCTGTCTACCGGCGCAAGCGTAGACAACCGTAGACATGCTGTCAACGAAGCATGTCGGGCAAAAACCGAGTCCTGCTACTAAACCGCATTCATGGAAGCCATTGCCGACGGCAAACGCCGCCTGATCGACGCCGCGTTGCGGCTGGCCGCAGCCAAGCGCAGCTTTGCGGCACTCAAGCTGCGCGAGATCGCGCGCGAGGCCGGCCTGAACCCCAACACGTTCTACCGGCATTTCAGCGACATGGAAGACCTGGCCATCACCGCCATGGCCGAGGTAAGCGCCGAACTGCGGCCGATGCTGCGCGCGGTCCGATGGGCCGCTGCCCGCGACAACCCGGGTGAAGTGGCCACGCGTGCGTGCGAAGCGCTGTTCCTGTACGCGCAGCATCACCCGGATGCATTCATCGTTGGTGTGTGCGGGATCACGGGCCCGCAGCCCGCGCTTCGCGTTGCCATTCGCACGGTGCTGGATGACATCGCCGCCGAGATGGCGGAAGACATCGAGCGGCTGGGGCTGTGTCCCAAGCTCTCACGCCCGGTCATTGACGACGTCTGCGCGTACGTCGTTTCCTACCTTTTCCATCAATGCGTCGACTACATCGAAGCCGATGCCGCCGGACGGCGCAGGCTGATGGCGCGCTCGGTGCAGTTGAGTTGCTGGCTGCTGCAGGGCGCGGCAGGGCCGAATGCCCAGCCGGGAGCGAAATCAGGCAGGGAGCGCAAGGCCGTGGCGGCGTAGCCTGTTGCGACGAAACACGCAGAAGGAAGAAACTCAGCCGAAGCAGTGGCCGAAGCGAAGGCGTGTGTCCGGGCCAGCACTCACCCTGAAATCGTGATGCCACACTCTTGCGCCACCGCCAGGAGCTTTTCCATGTCCGGCGCGCCTGGCGGAATTTCCTCATCGAGCCGCGTGAACAGGTGCGATGCGTTTCCGCCGTGGCTGGTGACTGAAATCATTTCGCCGCCGCCGAAGCCGAAACGGAAGTAATGCACCGTGCCCGCTGGCACATGGACAAAGGTGCCAGCGGCAGCAGTGATCGCTTGATCGCCATAGCCGATCTCGACCGTCCCCTTGGTAATGAAGAACGATTCGTCCCAGTCATGGCTATGCGGCGGTGGGCCACTGCCTTCTTCGCCCTGCTGCAGAAACACCTCATAGCCTTGCGTGGCGGTCTTGGATGCCAGCACCGTGATCCTTTCTCCCACCACGTTGAGCGCGCGTCCATACGCTTCCGGAGTCACCGCAAATGGTTCTGGTTTCATGATTTTCTGCTCCGTCAGTGAGAGCGCCGACGTGGCGATGCTATCCGGGTGTGAGGCATGCGGCAGCTCCAAAGCGAGCCGGCCACGATGCCGGACGGGCGGGGCATGGGCTGCCCGCTTATTTGATGTGTGGGAATTTTAGGCGGCCCACGATCGGAAGTCATCGCCAGGAATGAGGATTGCCACGGCCAATGTGCGTCAGCAAACGTTCCTCCCATGCGCAATGTCACTTGCCCCTGGCTCGCTTTCCCATTTCAATGGAGTTGACAGGGAGAAGGGATGAGATCATGGCAGTCACTCGCTTGCAGAGCATTCCCGGCATCGGGGTTGACAGGATGACCGACAAGGCTGGCTCGATGCGTAACGCCAACAGCCATCTGCCTTTCATGGGCCAGCCCGCACTGCGGGAAACCGCAGTCGAACGCGTCCGACGCCTCTCCGGCGTCACATACGGCCCTGATACCGAATGCATCGCCGAGCGGATTCGCCTGGCCCCGATACGTGCAACGCTGAGCGACGAAAATGCCGGCCGCTTCTGGTCATGATGGTTCCGAGGGCAGCGACCGGACCCTGCTGTATTTCGGTTGGCTGACCCTGTTCATCGCTCTGGCAACGCCGGCCGGTTACCTGGTCGATATACAGACGTCGTACCTGCTCAAGAACCAGCTGCATGCGACGGCGACGGAGATCTCGACATTCCGGCTGGTGACGGGCATACCAGTCTACCTTGCGTTCGTTTTTGGCCTCGCGCGCGACCAATGGAATCCGCTGGGATTGCGCGATCGTGGCTTCTTCCTGATTTTCGCCCCGGCGACCGCGGTGGCATTCATCTGGATGGCGTATTCAGGTTTCTCATACGCGGGGCTGGTCATCGGGATGCTGCTGGCAATGCTGTCGTCCCGGTTCATCGCCGCGGCCTATCAGGGGTTGATCGCCCTGGTGGGCCAGGAGAAGCTCATGTCCGGGCGCCTGAGTGCCCTGTTGAACGTGGTCGGCTCCGTCCCGGTCGTTGCGGGAGCGTTCGCCTCCGGGTACATCTCCGATCATCTCGCCGCAAAAGAAGCCTTCCTGCTGATGGCGATGTTCGCCTTTTTGATTGCGGTGCTGGCGCTCTGGAAGCCCGTTTCGGTCTTCGGCCATATCTACGAGAAGCCGCAAGCCAGGGGCACGGATCTCGTTGGCAATGTCAGGCGGCTGGTGAGACATAAGGCTGTTTATCCAGCGGTTCTCATCTGCTTTCTGTGGAACTTTGCGCCAGGAGCGGCCACGCCGCTGCAGTTCTACCTGAGCAATGAGCTGCATGCATCGGATTCCGTTTACTCGTACTACAACGGGATCTTTGCCGCCGCGTTCGTCCCGACATTTCTGCTGTATGGCTTTCTGTGCAAGAAGGTATCGCTGAACAAGCTGCTGTGGTGGGGAACGATCGTCGCAGTGCCGCAGATGGTTCCGCTGGCATTCATCCACTCAGCCAATCTTGCCCTGGTATTGGCGGCACCGATAGGGCTGATGGGCGGTGTCGCCACGGCAGCATACTTCGATCTCGCGATGCGGTCCTGTCCGCCGGGCCTGCAAGGAACCTTGATGATGCTGGTGGATGGCGTTCTCGCGCTCTCGGCGCGTGCCGGCGATCTCCTGGGCTCATGGATCTATAACAGCAGCCCAACGCACGGTTTCACATATTGCGTGATCGCGACTACCGTGGTGTACGCACTGATCCTGCTTTTGATCCCGCTGACGCCAAAGGCATTGATTGCTACCAGGGATGGCGAACCAAGTCCGGAGGTCCAAGCCTAGGCGTCGGCCCGCTGCTGCTCCAGCGTGCGCAATCGCTGGCGGGCGAGGAGGGGGCAGGCCCTAGTAATGTATGGTGGCCGGGCTCTGGATGCCGGCGTTCTCGTCAACGACATACGCTTCGATTCCTGCGCTGCCGCCATTCCACCAGTTTGTCATATCAAAGACAGTCTCGTCGTCCAGCCGCTGGACATGGACACCGTAGATGGTCAGCGGCTTGCCGGGCGCGCAGACCGCGGGCGAAGTCAGTGGCCTCAGGAAGTGAACAGCGCTGGGCGATGTCGTGGATATGTTGGTGACGCGCTGTGCAACGAAGCGGCCTGAGATATTCTGAATCTGCAACGCTGTCTCGACGTCAAGGCCAATCCCTCGGGCGGCCGACGGGTTCGTCAGGACTCCGCCCTCGCAGCCCGAACCGGACCATGGCGCAATGCTTCTTGACAGGAACGTGACCAGCCTGCCCATGCGATCGCGCGTGTCGAAGTGAGGATCGACGAACGTATTGTCCAATGCCGTAGTGTTCAGGAATTCAGGGCCGGAAAACCCTTTCGGGTCAAATGTCATGTACTTGTTGTATGGATCGCTCAGCGCCTGCGTCGATGTGACCGTCCCTTCGATGGCGGAGAAAACGAACTGCCCCAGGACGTTGGCCCCGGCGCTGGTGCCGCCAACAGGAACGTTCTGCTGCATGAGCGCGGCGATGGTCGCGTTGAGCTTCGTACCTTTCCAGAACTTGATGTAGTTGGCCTGATCGCCGCCCGCAATCCACAATGCGTTCGCGCTGCCGACAACGGCGTTTACAAACGGATCATTCGCCGCAGCTGTGTCGGTAATGACCAGCGTTTCCGCCGCAGTCAGGCCGAGGTACGCGCCACCGACATAGCCGTCCACTGCGGGGATATCGGTCGCGTTCTTCTTGTTGCTGTAGTAGAAGTAAGGGTCGTAAGCGTCGGTGCCGGTCGCGCGAATCACGACCATGCGACCGCCCGTTGCTTTGGTAATGCCCGCCTGCCGAATCATCCAGCGAAACGCGCCATCGACATCGGGCCCGCCACCCATGATGACCACCGGCTGTACCGCCCGTGGCTGAGGTGTGGGGAGGGCCTGCACCGGCACTGGATTGCCAGTCATGAAGTACCGTGTACCAGTTACGAAGTAGCTGTAGGTAGTCTTGTCACCTGCAAACGCGGGGGGCATCAGCACCCCAAGTACCACGCTGATACAGGCGACCGCGTAGTACGCCACCACCCTGCAATGCTGTGTGAGCTTGGAAATGAATTCCATGACGTGACACCCCCCTGCCGCTATCTTCTTTGTACAACTCGGTGATGACAGAAAAGCAACGCGCCAAGTCCCTGGAAGAGCTGGCAGATGTCACGTCGCCAGGCAAAAGCTCCCGGCTGTTATTCCGAGCACAAGTGCGGGACGTGCAGGCGTTCCGTTATAGACGCTGGCGCACAAAAACTCCAGCCGACCCTGGTCCCGACAGGAGATGCGGTGAGGCAGACACGACCACCAGCAACAAGGCCGCCATCGCGGCCTGCTTCCGAAGGTCACTACAGGCGGCGCTCGCGCATGCCGGATCGCCATGAGAGCAAAGGTGCCACGGCCATCGGCAAGGTCTGTTTGCTGGCGTACGTTGGCGTTGTACTGTTTGCCAGTCCCCGCCTGGAAGCTTGCGCAACTGGCCTCGCCAAGGCGACGGAGCGCTCAGTCGGCGCACCGTTGAATGAACTGCGTCATGGCGGGCAGGATGGATTCCCGGAAACGCTGGCCGGCGAAGGTGCCGTAGTGACCCACGCCGTCGACGACCAGGTGTTCTTTCCGGTCGGCGGCAAGACCTGCGCAGAGCGCGTGAGCCGCTTCGGTCTGGCCGCGGCCGGTGATGTCATCCTCGCTGCCTTCGATGGTCAGCAATGAAACGTTGGCAATGGCCTCGGGGTAGACACGGCGCTGGCCGACTTCCATGCGGCCGCGGCACAGGTGATGCTCCAGGAAAACCTTCTGGATGGTTTCCAGGTAGTACTCGGCCGGCACGTCGAGCACGGCGTTGTACTCGTCATAGAACTTGCGGTGCCTGGCTGCCTCGGTCTGCCTGCCATCGACCAGGTGGCGGTAGAAGTCGAGGTGCGCACCGGCGTGCTGTGCGACGTTCATCGATACGAAGCCTGCCAGTTGGAGGAAGCCTGGATAAACCCGGCGCCCGTTTCCCGGGTAGCCGGCGGGCACCCGTTCGATGACGTTGGCCTCGAACCACGCCAGCGAATATTGCTGCGCGAACTGGTCGACCGCCGTCGGGCTGACGCGCGTGTCGATCGGCGCGGCGATCAGGGTCATGGAGCGGGGCTGCACCTGCTCGTTGTCTTCGGCCATCTGGGCGACCGCGCAAAGCACCGGGACCCCGGGCTGGCAAACCGCGACGATATGCGTGCCGGCGCCGAGGTATCGCAAGAACTTTTTCAGGTAATCGACATAGCAGCCAAGATCGAAGTGCCCGGCGTCAAGCGGGACCAGGCGCGCATCGGCCCAGTCGGTGATGTAGACATCATGCCCGGGCAGCAATGCCTCGACCGTCGGGCGCAGCAGGGTGGCGTAGTGGCCGGAGAGCGGCGCCACCAGCAACACCCGGGGGCCAGGATTGGACATGTCCTTCCTGAAATGCAGCAGCCGGCAGAAGGGCTCCTCGATGAGCGCGGTCTCGGTGACGGCCACCCGCTGGCCGCGCACGAAGACCTCGTCGATCTCAAAGCTTGGTTTGCCATAGGCCTTGGTCAGCCGGGTGAACAACTCAAGCGCGGCGTCGGCCTCGCGCAGCCCCGGAAGCCAGGCGACCGACTCGCCCCAGAAATTGACTGCACGATAACCTGCCTCGATCATCGCCCCGAGCGGGCCAAGGGACTGCAGCGTGAGTTCCCGCAGAGCATAGAGCGCCATTGCGATTCCCGCCTTTTTGAATTGGTTGGTGTGTTGTTCTGGCGCAGGGGCCGGCAAACCGGGTGCTGCGCAATGCGGGCTTCAGCGCTGTTGGCGTGCCCGACAGCCGCATGGCCGGCTTCGTGCAAGGTGGGCGGGCGGGCGACAGGCTTCTGCCGCGGGTGCGTAGGTGGGAAGGTGGCGCTGGTGCACTGAGAAGTGCTGCGCGCGGCTCAGGTGCCGTCGATGTCGAATGGACTGGCTGCGGGAGGCTCCGGTCTTGCCGTGGCGGCCGTTGCGGCCGGACTGATGCGCGCGGCCCAGGTCGCACGCGAATCGGCTGGAATGCTGCATGATGCCCCCCTACTACTCAAGCCACCAGCATTGCGTCGCAATGCCAGCGGAACAGCTTGCAATCAAGTTACGCCATTTACATTCAGTAACATATTCGATCTAACCCTATTGCAACCCTTTGCATACGTCCTTGGCAACGAAGGAACCTTTGCGGGATCATTCGATGCGAATGTGGCCTTATGTGCAGGCGATATGTGATCCTCTATTGCCAGCAGGGCGGACGCAGCCGGGCCATCTGCTCGGCTATTTGTAAATTTTTGCAAGTTGCGTTCGGGTAAAACGCCAGGCAGGCGGATGTGGTTGACCCGCCCGGTCCCGCTTCCTCGCTGTCACGCTGCCCGGCCAATGACCGGAATCACGCCGAAGGCAACGGTAGCCAGCATCATGACCACTGCCGCCGACAGCGCCCAGAGCAGCGTATAGCGCTGGTGATCGCCAAATTCGACCTCGGCCAGGCCGACCAGCAGGTAGGTCGACGCGACCAGGGGGCTCAGCAGGTGAACCTGCTGCCCGATCAGCGAGGCGCGTCCGATCTCCGCCGCGCCGATGCCATAGACGGCGGCAGCCTTGGCCAGGATCGGCAGGATGCCGAAGTAGAACGCGTCGTTCGAGATAAAGAACGTGAACGGAATGCTCAGCACCCCGGTCACCAGGGCCATGTAGGGACCCATCCAGTCCGGCACGGCGCTGATGACGCTGTTGGCGATGGCGTCGACCATCTTGGTGCCCGACAGGATTCCGACGAAGATGCCGGCGGCGAAAATCAGCGACACCACCGGCACGACGTTGGCGGCATGCGCGCCCATGCGCTCCTTCTGTTCGTGCAGGCTCGGGTAGTTGACCATCAGCGCGATGGCGGATGCGATGATGAACAGCGCAGGCAGCGGCAAGGTGCCGAGAACCAGCAGCACCATCAGGCCGCAGGTTAGCAGGAAGTTGAACCACAGCAGCTTCGGCCTGGCGATCCGCGGATCGCCGGCGGCGGCCTCCGGCATGGCATGGCCGTCATCGCCGGCCCCGGTGCGCATCAGTGCGATGCTGCCAAGCCGGTTGCGTTCGCGGCGGCCGAGCAGGAATGCCACGAACAGGCCCCACATGCCGGTGACAATCATCGGCAGGATCATCGGCACGAACAGCGACCCCACGTCCACGCCCAGCGCGCTGGCGGCACGCGCGGTCGGGCCGCCCCAGGGCAGGATGTTCATCAGCCCGCCGGCCATCATGATCACGCAGGCCAGCACCAGCCGGCTGATGCCCAGGCGCTTGTAGAGCGGGAGCATGGCGGCGCAGGTGATCATGTAAGTGGTCGAGCCGTCGCCGTCGAGCGACACCAGCGCGGCCAGCACGAAGGTGCCCATGATGATCTTGACCGGATCGCCGCCCACTATCTTCAGGATCGCGCGCACCACCGGATCGAACAGCCCGGCATCGATCATCAGGCCGAAATACAGGATGGCGAACATCAGCATCACGCCGGTCGGCGCCAGCTTCTTGACGCCGTCCAGCATCATCGGGCCGAGTTCCGGGCCGAAACCGCCGATCGCGGCGAACGCAATCGGAACCAGGATCAGCGCCACCATGGCGGAGAGCCGTTTTGTCATGATCAATGCCATGAACACGATCACCATCGAATAGGCGAGCAGGGTCAACATCTTTTTCTGTATCTCTTTGCCGCCCTGCAGCGTGGGGCGCATGCGGGCGGGTGTGTGTGTGCGTCCGTGCGGCGCACGAGGTTAAAAGCAAGGCCGATCCCGCCGGCACGACAGGGCGTGCCGGGTATGGAATGACCGCGGAGGGTGGCAGTCTTGCGCGCTGGCCCGGGCGGGCCGCGCGGGCGCGGCTCAGCTGGCGGAAGCGATGCGTTTCACTACCGCGTCCGCGAACTGCAGCGTGGTGGCCGTGCCGTGGAGGTCGCCGGTCTTCACCTGGTCCTGGACCAGCGTCAGCTCGATGGCCGTGCGCAGGCGCGTGGCCAGGTCCTGGCGGCCCACGTGGTCGAGCATCAGGCCGGCGGCCAGCATCAGCGAGATCGGGTTGGCAATGCCTTTGCCGGCGATGTCTGGCGCCGAGCCGTGCACCGCCTCGAAGATCGCGGCCTGGTCGCCGATGTTGGCGCCCGGCGCCATGCCAAGCCCGCCAACCAGGCCGGCGATCTGGTCCGACAGGATGTCGCCGAACAGGTTGGTACAGAGCAGCATGTCGAAGCGCCACGGGTTGAGCACCAGCTGCATGGCGCAGGCGTCGACAATGATGTCGTCCATGTCCACGCGGCCCGCGTAGTCCCTGGCGACCTCGCGCGCCGCTTCCAGGAAGATGCCGGTGAGCGCCTTCAGGATATTGGCCTTGTGCACCACCGTGATCTTCTTGCGGCCGTTCCTGACGGCGTACTCGAAGGCGAAGCGGGCAATGCGCCGGCACGCGTCGCGCGTGTTGGTGCCGGTGGACACCGCCACCGCATGCGGGTCGTCGCCAACCGGGATGTAGTAGTCATGGGCCACATAGAAGCCGCCGACGTTCTCGCGCACCAGCACCAGGTCGATATTCTCGAAGCGGCCCGGCACCAGCGTGCGGGCAGGGCGCACGTTGGCATAGAGGTTGAACGCCTCGCGCAGGCGCACATTGACCGAGCGGAAGCCACCGCCCACCGGCGTGGTCAGCGGCCCCTTCAGGGCCAGGCCGGTGCGGCCGATGCTGTCCAGCGTGTCTTGCGGCAGGGGATCGCCGCTGTATTCGACGCCGGCCATCCCCGCGCGCCGGATATCCCAGGCAAACGGGGCGCCCAGCGCTTCCAGCACCCTGACGGTGGCGTCCACTACTTCGGGACCGATCCCGTCGCCTGGGATCAGCGTGGCCGGGATCTGTTCGCGTGCACCGTTTTCCATTTGCGTTCCTGTCGTGAATTGAGCGTTTCGCTGGCCGGCCAGGGCGCCGGGCCAGGGAGGCTGTGTTTCTCGTCGCCGGGGGGCGCCGGTTGCGGATTCCGGCGTTTGCCGCCGGTCCGGATGACCAGGGGCCCGATTCTAGGCGGGGAAGGCTGTCAGGAAACTGTCAATGTGCCGGCTATGTCATTGGGGTTTACGCGGAGGGCGACGAACCCTGCTGACGGAGAACGACCGACGAATCGGGGCCGGCGACAGTGAAAGCATCGCCGGTGCAGTGCGCCAGGACTGGCCGCGACGATGAACGTGCACTGACGCCCGGAGCCGCGCTAAGCGGGCAGGCGTGCCGCCTTGAATTGTTTCCAGAGGCAGCGCAGCGGCTGCCGGTCAATGCTGACAGCCCTTGCGATATAGCCGCGCGCATAGCCACAGCCAATGGCAAGCTGCTCCCGCTCTGTCGCCAGGCGCAGCAACAATCCCTCTGCAACCGCCATATCATTGCGCCATCCCAGGTCATCCTGCAGGCGCGACAGTTGCCGGCGATAGCGGCGCACCTTATTCGCGGCAAACAAGGATTCAAAGAACTCGGTCGCGTAGCGCAGCTTCTTTGCGGCGATACGCGCACGATGGCGCCGCTGCTCATCGAGCTTTGCCATGCCCCGCCCCCGCTTGAGCAGCCTGCGTTGCCGTTTGCGCAGCGTGGCCAGCGCGAAGTCCCTGGCGGGTCCCGTGAGTGCCGCGCGCTGCGCCTCGTCAAGGCCATGGCGCCAGTCCGCGCTGCCCAGCCAATGGCTCAGCGTCAGGATCAGCCGGGTGTAACGATCGGAATTCACGGCCTGGGCCGCGCGTTGCCGCGCATCGGCTGCGACTGCCTTCGCCGCGGCAAGCACCGCGCCCGCGCCCACGTCCTCCGGCGCCCCATCGAATGCGTCACGCAAGGTGGTGTTGGCAAGCACTTCCCAGTCACGTGCGGGGCCCAGTTCATCGGCAATCCATTTGAGGTTCGATTGCAGTGCCGGCGGGCAGGCCAGCAGCGGCTCGAAGATATCAAGCGCGGAGCGCAGGCGACGCAGGCCGACACGCATCTGGTGCACGCTCTCCGGATTGGAGCCATTGACCACGCCGCGTTCGTTCCCCGAGATTTGCGCCAGGCAGCTCTCGGCAATGCACTGAAACACGGCTTCAGCCGACCCTGCTTCGGCCAGTCTGAGGGGCTCCGCCCGTACCGCTTCATTGGCCTCGTCAGCGACCAGCGCATAGCCACGGTCGCCTTTGCTGGCGCGGCTCAGGCGCATTGGCACTGCGTCGAGCAGCCGCAGGGCAAACGCTGACAGATGGGCGGGCTCACCGGTCTGGATCTCCATCTCAAGCTCGCGGATCGGCTCCGTGGCGTCGTTCGCGCGGACAACGCCGCGATCGACCGCCAGTTCGACCTCGTCCCCCTGTGGCAAGCGCAACAGCAGCACCGTGCGCCGGACATCCGTGATGAAGATCGGCTTCAGCCGTTCCGCCAGGTCGCCTTCACGCAGCAGCGTCCCCAGCGCAGTGCCCTCGGGCAATTTGTCTCGCAGTGCACCAAGATCTGGCGTATTTCCGGGAACTGCCGACTCAAACTCTTCCCGCTCGTAAAGCGCCCCATGCTGCGTGCCCCCGGTCTTCAACGTCTGTACATAATGTTCACCTGCTTGCCGCACGCGCAGCGAGGCGTGCATACGCCGAAAAGCAAGATCCGACGTATCGAAATACGTGCTCACGAGCCTGTCTTCGTGCGGCGGCTCCACGCAGCAGGACGACACCAGGGGCAAGCCGATCAGCCCTTCGGCCTGGTCCTGCAGCAACTCGAGCTTGAGTTCGCGCTCCATTTATCCGAGCTTTGCCGTGCCCTCGAATTTTTCGAATACCCTGGCCTGGACTGCGTTCATCACTGCAAGGGTCTCGTCACTGGCAGGGCCGCTGGTCGTCACCCCGGTGGCGTTCTTCGGCTTCGAGCCGCACGGGTCGAAGACAAAGACCGTATCGAACTTTCCGGACGATTCTTTCTTCAGGCGCCGGTTGAGTGCTTTCAGGTATCGCTTCTTGTCAGTCTTTGACATAGGTTCCAAGGTTATCTGCGGTGGCAATAACGACCCAGGTCATTGAACCATCTGCTTAATGAACTCACTTCACCAGGCAGCACTGCTAGTGCGACTGGCTTGCATTCGACTCCCCGCCGGGAAAGGGGCTTTCGTGCTCCCGCAACTTCTGCAGCGATCGGGTCAGCCTGGCGCCGTGCTTGCGGTCCGCGGCCAGCAGCAGGGCCTCTATGCCGTCGTCCAGGCCCGCCAGCTCGCGGTCACCCGGTAGCCTGGTCGCTTTCATCTGCTGCAATTCGTTGGCAATGCGCTTGCCCAGCTTGCGCACAAACTCCGGGTCAAGGTGACCTTGCGCTGCAGCACCTCCAATATGCTCGATCAAGCGCATCAGACCTTCGGGGGTGGTCTCGGTCGCAGATGGTATTTCGTGTGTCATTGGCGGCTCCAGTGGGCGCGTCAGATCATTTTACGCAGCGAATGCTCGTAAGATGGTACGTATTTCGCGGGACCAGTGCGATCAGATTCGCCTCGATATGCGCAATACGCCAGCTAGAATCGGGAAGGATTCCCCCGCACCGACATTCCAATCATGAAACCCGAATCCGATCCCATGCAGAATGCGCCGCCAATTGACGCGGAGGAGGGGCGCCTCGGCACCCCGGTCGACCCGGATGGCCTGCTGAATGGCAATGAGCTCTATATCAACCGCGAACTCAGCCAGCTGGAGTTCTTCGGCCGCGTGCTGGAGCAGGCCGCCGATCCCGCGGTGCCGCTGCTTGAGCGCCTGCGTGCCCTGTGTACCTTCAGCAGCAATCTGGATGAGTTCTACGAGATCCGCGTGGCCGGCCTGAAGGAGCAGTGCTTGCTTCAGTCTCCGGTGGTCGGCCCGGACGGGCTGACGCCGCAGGCGGTCTATGCCAGGGTCAACCAACGGGTCCGGGAACTGGTCGATCAGCAGTACCGCCTGTTCAATGACATGCTGATTCCGGCCATGGCCGAGCAGCAGATCCGCTTCTTGCGGCGGCCCTCGTGGAACCTCGCGCAGGCGGAATGGATCCGGGAGTTCTTCTTCGCCGAACTGATGCCAGTCCTGACGCCGATCGGCCTGGACCCGGCGCATCCGTTTCCACGGGTGCTCAACAAAAGCCTGAATTTCGCCGTTGAACTCGAGGGCAAGGATGCGTTCGGGCGCAACTCCGGCTATGCGATCGTGCAGGCGCCACGAGCGTTGCCGCGGGTGATCGCCCTGCCACCGGAGATCGCCGGATGCGAGCATGGCTTTGTGTTCCTTTCTTCCATCCTGCATGCCCACGTCGGCGAGCTGTTCAGTGGCATGACCGTGCGCGGCTGCTATCAGTTCCGCGTGACCCGCAACAGCGAACTGTTCGTGGACGAGGAAGAGGTCAAGAACCTGCGCGAGGCGCTGCAAGGCGAACTGCCGCACCGTCATTATGGTGATGCGGTCCGGCTGGAAGTGGCTGACAACTGCACGCCGGCAATGACTGGGTTCCTGCAGCAGCAGTTCGGCCTGGCGGCAAGCGAGGTGTTCTCCGTCAACGGACCGGTCAACCTGGTTCGCCTGATGCAGGTGCCAGATCAGGTGGACCGGCCGGAACTGAAGTACCTGCCTTTCCGGGCCGGCCTGCCGAAGGTGCTGCACGAGCATTCCGATATCTTCCGCGCCATTCGCGAGGGCGACATCCTGCTGCATCACCCGTTCCAGTCGTTCACACCGGTGGTGGACTTTGTCAGGCAGGCGGCACAGGACCCCGATGTGGTGGCAATCAGCCAGACGGTGTATCGGGCCGGGCACGACTCGGTCCTGCTCTCGGCACTGATTGAGGCCGCGCGCAACGGCAAGGAAGTCACCGTCGTGGTGGAACTGCTGGCCCGCTTCGATGAAGAGGCCAATATCGGTTGGGCAACGCAACTGGAGGAAGTCGGCGCGCATGTCATCTATGGGGTCGTCGGCTTCAAGGCGCACGCCAAGATGGTGATGGTCTTGCGACGCGAGGGTGGGAAGCTCCGGCGCTATGTGCATCTCGGAACCGGGAACTATCACCACCAGACCACGCGCACCTATACGGATTTTGGATTGCTCACCTGCAATGAGTCGCTGACGCAGGATGTGGCGCAAGTGTTCAGCCAGCTGACTGGTCGTGGCCAGACCCATTGCATGACCCATATCTGGCAATCGCCCTTCACCTTGAAGACGGGGTTGCTTGAAGCGATCCGGCGCGAAGCCGGGCACGCTAGGGCCGGTCGCAAGGGATGGATCGTGGTCAAGATGAATGCGCTGCTGGAACCCGACCTGATTCAGGCGCTGTACGACGCCTCACGCGACGGAGTCCGTATCGACCTGATCATCCGGGGCGCCTGTGCGCTGCGCCCCGGCGTTGCCGGCCTGTCGGAGAACATTACGGTGAAATCCGTCATGGGCCGGTTTCTCGAGCACTCGCGCATCTTTTATTTTCACGATGGCGGGGCGGAAAAGGTCATGCTATCCAGCGGTGAATGGATGGAGCGAAGCCTGTCCCGGCGGATCGAGATCTGCTTTCCCATCCTTGATGCCGGGTTGAAGGAGCGCGTTATCGCGGAAGGGCTGAAACCGTACCTGGCAGACCGGCGTGACACCTGGCAGATGGCGCCGGACGGAACATACGAGCGTCAGGCCTCGCGTGACGGCGAGGGCGCGCAGAATATCCTGCTGTCGGCGTTGACGTGAGCCCTGCATAAGGGCCACGCTGGCGCGGCACCGCGCCTGCGTGGCCGTGCCGCTGCTCAACCGAGATCGTCCTGGATCGGCCGGTGTCTGAACACCGCGCGGATGATGCCATGGTCGTTGGTGCCCAGGCCCTTGTGATCGCTAAAGTTCAGGTGATCGTTGTTGATAATGAGCCCGTCGAACAGCCAGCGGCGCCGCTTGCTGTTGTCATATAGCTGCTCGCTGACCAGGATGTGATCAAGCGATTCGCGAAAATCCTGGAAGACATGGGTGTAGTAGACATCGCGCGTGTCCCGGTATTCCTGCAATGTCTGCGCGGTATAGAGCGCAATATCGCCACCACCGACCGAGTCACCCACCAGATAGGCAGGCTGCTCGGTCAGGATATTGGCGGTATTGCTCAGTTGGCCGTCGTTGATATCGCCCATCACCACCACTGCGGTGTTGTTGCCTTTCATGCTGTCGGTCAGCATGAAGCGCAGCGCGGCCGCTTCGGCGGTACGCCGGATCGTCGACAACGCAGCGCCGACGGCTTTGGCATGTTTCGCGTAGATTTCCTTTTCATACCAGGCCTCGCCATCGATCCGGGTCGGCTGCTTCGACTTGAAATGGCAAACGTACATGTGCATGGCAGGCTCATCCTCGCGCGGCCGGATGGTGAAATGCAGGACCGGCCGGGAAAAGCCGCGAATACTGACGCTGATCTGCGGTGTCTGCGGATCGTCTCCCTTCGATTTCAGCACGAATTTCTCGGGAAAATCGGCGATCCACTCGGCCTCGCCTGCGAGCAACCCGCGGCGGACGATGGCTGCGCACACAATGCCCTTGCCATTGGCGTTGTCCGGCACCAGCACGTCATAGGCATCGGCCAGGCCGGCGGCCTCGACTGCCGCGAGCAGCGCGTCGCCATGCCACAGCTCCTGGAATCCGACCACGTCGGCGTCGATCAGCTTCAGCTGGCTCGCCGTCCAGGCGATCTTGCGCTCGTATTCCTGCTCGCTCCAGCCGTTGCGGTCGGTATAGAGAGGCAGGCCCGGCACATTCAGGTTGTACAGGTTGAACGTCGCGATACTTAGTGTCTTCAGGTTCATGGCGGACTCTCCGTTGGCGCATGCGCGAATCGCCCCCGGAGTTCAGCAAGCCTGGCGCCCGGTGTCTATCTCGTTTCGATGACAATCGCCGGGCCACGCGAGGATACCCGCGGGTCGACATCTCACAGCCCGATCGTGCCGAGTGGGTATTCGGACAGTGGCCTGCCTTCACCATTAATTTTCTGTCGCCCATGACGTTTCATTTGCTATACATACTTTTTCCGACTGCTCTGGCGGCCTGTCTAATACTTCCTCGCTAAGCCGTTCAGCTCGCGCCGGCATTCCACTCCAGTGGCGATTGGCGGCATTTTCGGGGCGCTGGAAAACAGTGTCCGCGGTGGCTGCCGGAGCCTCCGGAAGCCACTTTCCATGGCCGGAAATGCCTTGTCCTGCAAGGCTTCACGGGAATTACGCAGCCCCGCGGCGACTGTACCCCGTGAATAGTGCCGAGCGCTCCGGCATTATCCCGCGCGGGCATTTTCATCCGCGCTGCGGGACGCCATTTCGCATAACCGAAGCTCGTCCATAGAGCCGATTTTCCATTCCGATTCCGCCAGCTAGATTGACCTCATCGTTGGCGCTTGCCAAGGCTGACGAATTCTATGTGCTCAAAAGCCAGGGAAAGGGGTCCATCCATGAAACGCATCCATTTGAAACTTGTGGCTTTGCCGCTCGCCTGTCTGGTCATCACGGCCGCCGGTTGCGGGGGAGGCGGGGGGGGCGAATCGACGCCTGCCAGCGCCGCCGCCACAGCCCCAGGCACGGGAACGTCAGCGCCAGCGTCACCCACGACGCCAACAACGCCCGCAACGCAGACCGCCGCCAGCAGCAGCGCCATGCTGTCGGGTACCACTGATCCCGGGCCCGAGATCGGCAAGGACGGGGACTTCTACCTGAATACCGTGACCTGGATGCTGTTCGGGCCCAAGGCAAACGGCACGTGGCCGGCAGGGGTTTCGGTGGCGGGTACCGGCAATACCGGAGCGGCCGGGAACACCATCCTGTCCGGCTCGGTCGATCCGACCGACAGCGTCGGCAACAATGGCGACTACTACATCAATACCTCCACCTCGACCCTGTTCGGGCCCAAGGCAAACGGCACGTGGCCGCCGGGCGTCCAGATGGGTGGCGGCACCGGGTCGGGCACCGGTGGCGGCGTCGTCCTGACGGGCGCGGGGGCACCAGCCAACAGCGTTGGCAACAATGGCGACTACTACCTCGACACCGACACCTGGACGCTGTACGGGCCCAAGGCCAATGACGTGTGGCCGGCAGGGGTCTCGCTGGTCACCCAGCCGGGCGGCAGCGGCGGCACCGGCGGCACCGGTGGCGGCACTGCAGGCAATGGCGGTCACATCCTGTACGGCAGCGGTGCGCCGACCGACGACATCGGCGTCGATGGCGACTTCTATTTCGACACCACGACCTCGACGCTGTACGGTCCCAAGGCGGGCGGCAAGTGGCCAACTTCGGGCGTGAGCATGGGGACAGGCACCGTCTACAACGGCAACTTCAACGTGCCAGCCACGCTCAGCCGCGGCAACTATGCCATGACCGGCGCCGGCGGGGCGGTTCCCTTGCCTTCGGACTTCGGCGTCGTGATCCCCTACGATTGCAGCCGTGTCACGCTCACTGCCACCACACTCGGCAAGGTGCAGGGAACGCTGGACATTTCGGTGCACACGGTGACAGGGGCCGGCGCTTCAGCGACCATCACGCCGGTCAGGGACCTGAGCTGCAAGATCAGCAATGGCCAGCAGAGCTGCAGCCAGGAGGTGCCGTCCGGAACCGTCAACCGCAACGACAAGCTGCAGGTACAGGTCGACACCAACCAGGCCACCGATTGGGGAGGCCTCACCGTCAAGCTTGCCTGCGTCATCTAAGCCGGTTGGACGGGGGCGCGCGTCTGTGCCGGGGAGGGCAGACCGGCGCCTGAGCGGAGGCAGGGCAAATTGCCCTGCCTCCTTTTCATTTCCCCAAGGCGCCTGGCATGGTGAACGACTGCGTGCAGCGCGTTCGGCTTGACCTATTGCATACCGGGACAGTGCGGAGCGCCGATGACCCCGGCCGGGTTGACCGAGGATGTCGGCCACCGCTACGAGATGCGGTTTCCGCTCAACGTGACCTGTCGGTGGGGACCTGGCAGAGCAGTTCGGGCAACACGTCGGCATCGCCGACGCCCTGATGCGTCATCGGAGCCGCGCCTGTCTGGCCGGACAATGACTAGCCACCAGCGCGGACCACATCCTCAGCCGGCAGCCTGCCCCGCAGGCATAGTGCCCTGAGCGTCGAGGCAAGCAGCCGCTCCCAACGGCGCCGCCATGATGGCCGCATCGCGTCGCCGGGCCACGGGCACGGCTGTGCCGGCTCCGTATCGGCTGACACGGCCGCTTGCAGCGTTGGCTGCGCGAAGACGGCGTGCCCGCTGTACTGGGTCAGCAGTTCCTCGCGGCTGACTTCCTGCACCCCACCGCCCCAGCCTGGCAGGGCGACGAGAAACCGTCCGTGCTCGCAGCGCTGCAGCAGTACGCACGGCCTGTTCTTGTCCAGCAACAGCATGGCCGGTATCGAGGTATCCGGGATATCGTCGAGGTCGTGCTCCGCCAGCCGGGTCGACAAGCCGGCGCGCGCCGCCGCAGTGCAGAGCAGCGGCAACGTCAGGGCCTGCCCGTCCAGCGGCAGCCCTTCCAGCAGGACCGCTGAAGGCACCGTCCGTTGCAGGGCCCGGTTCAGCAACAGCAGGCAGCCCAGCAACGGATCGTCCGCAGCCGTGAGCCGGCTCATTGCGGCAGGAGGCTCCCGGCGGCCAGCAATGAAATGCAGGTCGGAAGTGCCGGGATGCACCGTGGGCCTTATCCTGGGTTGCTGTGTGCGCCGCGATGGCGCTGATTCAGCTTCGATGTCTTTTGCTGGCGCCTCGCATCGTGCAAGGTCAGCCGACGCGTGTCGCCCGCGCGGATTCCGTTCACCCATGATTCCCCCCCCGGTTTCAGTGGTGTGAGCTCTACTGCGAGGGTAGTGCACCAGGTTGCGCGAGCCCATCGTGCAAACAGGTTAGTGCAGCCGCAGCGAGACTGATTCAGGATTGAAACGCCCGGGGCATGCCTGGTCCCTGGTGTGGACCGGCCGGCCCCCTCAACGCCGCTGCGCCAGCCAGATTCCCGCCGCGATCGCGGCCAGCCCCACCGCGTGGTACCAGCGGGGCCAGTCGCCCAGCAGCAGCGTGGACAGCAGCGCCGCGAATACCGGCGTCAGGGTGATAAAGAACACCGGCAACTGAGCGCCCGCGCGGGCGATGGCGCGGTCCCAGGCAAAGTAGGCGAGCAGCGAGGGAATGGTTGCTACATAGAGCAGGATGGCCGCGACCTTGCCGCTCCATTGCAGCGGCTGGTCCAGCGTCATCAGCTCCCATGCCGTCACGGGAGCGCTTGCCAGTACGCCGGTGACGATCTGCGCGAACAGCAGCACGGGCAGGGGCACGGCGGGCCGCTGTTTGCGCAGCAGCCAGGTATAGCCGCTCCAGGCGATGGTGGCGGCCAGCATGAACAGGTCGCCGGCAACCAGGTCCAGCTGGGCGAGCCGGCCCAGTTCGCCGCGTACCAGGACGAAGGTCACGCCGACCATGCACAGCAGTGCCCCGGTGACATGCCATGGCTTCACCCGTTCGCGAAAACAGATCGCGCCGATCACGATCAGAAACAGCGGCGTGGATGCGCCGATCAGCGTCACGTTGATCGGGGTCGAGGTGGTCAGCGCCAGGTACTGCAGGGCGTTATAGCTGGCGATCGAAAGCACGCCCAGGGCGGTGATCACGCCGGCGTGCCGGCGCAGTGCCGCGCGGTGCTCGATCACGCCGCGCCAGGCAAAGGGTGCCAGCAGCAGCCCTGCCAGCACCCAGCGCACAGAGTTCAAGGTGATGGGTGGCACCGTGCCGGCGGCCAGGCGGCCGACGATGGCATTGCCGGCCCAGCTCAGTGGCGGGAAGGTAAGCAGGAACAGCGTTGTCCAGTCGATGCGTCCAGTGGTGTTGCTGCTTGCGGGCATGGGGAGGGAAGTGCTTGCGAATAGCGCATTATCCGCCATATGCGGCGCCGGGGCGCCAGGCGCCAAGGGTCAGGCAGCCGGGCAGGGGCCAGCAAGCAAGGAAGCGCAAGAGGAAATCGGGCGGCGAATCAGCCCGCCCGTCGCAGGGGAATCGTCATGGCCTTGCGCAGGCCATGACCGCAGTCACATGTCAGGCGTCCCGAGCGCCCGGCTGATGCGCAAGGCGGCCAGCGTGCCGATCACGCCAGACAGCAGGTAGAGGCTGACCGCCGCGAGGCCGAACAGCGAAGACAGGCCCAGCGCCACCAGCGGCGCAAAGGCGGCGCCGAACAGCCAGCCGAAGTCCGTGGTCAGCGCGGCTCCGGTGTAGCGGAAGCGGCGTTCGAAGTTCGACGTCACCACGCCCGCAGCCTGTCCGTACGACAGGCCCAGCAAGCCGAAGCCGACCAGGATGAAGATGTCCTGGCCGGTCGCGCCGCCACCGAGCAGCCACGGCGTTGCCAGGCTGAAGATGCCGATCAGCACGGCCATTGCCGACAGCGTGGTGCGCCGGCCGACGCGGTCCGCGATCCAGCCGGAAAGCAGCGTGCCGATGAACGCGATGAAGCCGCCCACGATCTGCACGGCCAGCACGTCGGAGATGCTCTGCGAGCGGTGCAGGATCACCCAGGACAGCGGGAACACCGTGACAAGGTGGAACAGCGCATAGCTGGCCAGCGCAGCAAAGGCCCCCAGGAAGATGTTGAAGCCTTGCGCGTTCACCATCTGCAAGGTGCTGATCGGCTCCAGCTCGTCTTCTTCGAGCAGTTGCGTGTACTCATGGGTCACCACCAGGCGCAGCCGTGCAAACAGTGCCACGACGTTGATGGCGAAGGCCACGTAGAACGGATAGCGCCAGCCCCACTCGATGAATTCAGGCGGGGTCAGGCTGGCATGCAGGAACAGGTACAGCGAACTGGCGACGATAAACCCGGTGGGTGCGCCGAGCTGGCCCACCATCGCATACCAGCCGCGCTTGTCCTCCGGCGTGTTGAGCGCCAGCAGCGACGGCAGCCCGTCCCACGACCCGCCGAACGCAATGCCCTGAAGGAAGCGGAACAGCGCCAGCAGGTAGATCGACGCGGCCCCGATCGAGGCGTACGACGGCAGGAACGCAATCCCCACCGTGGCCGTGCCGAGCAGGAACAGCGACGCCGTCAGCTTGATGCCGCGGCCCCAGCGCCGCTGGATGCGCATGAACAGCGCGGTGCCGAACGGGCGTCCGATAAACGCAAACGAGAAGATCGTGAAACTGAAGAGCAACCCCGCCAGCTCGCTCGCAAACGGGAAGTAGACCGCCGGGAAGACAAGCACGGAGGCGATGCCGTACACGAAGAAGTCAAAGTACTCCGAGGCCCGTCCGATCACCACCCCGGTGGCGATCTCGGCGGGTGCCACCTGGTGGTGGCCGGGCGCCGGAGGTGCAGTCGGCGATGCGCGATGCTGGTGGGTGAGGCTGGCCATCGTCAAGTCTCCTTCTGGCAGGAGTGCGTCGATACTGCACATGGAGCCGACCCCATTCCGATGAAATTGGCTCTTAAGTCTCGCACTGACAAGAATAGCGCCTAAACTGCCATAGAAAAACGAAAGGTGAGTTCGCCGGCAGTTTGCCGATATTCCTCAGACGCCACTTCCGAGACTATGGGCCGCTTCGACTCTGTAGTGCCGCCAAGACGTGTGCAGGGAAGACTACTGCTGCGATGTGCCGCCGCAGTCATGCTGGCGTGCCTGGCCGGTTGTAACGCAGTGCTGCTTGCGCCATCCGGCGACATGGCCCTGCGCCAGCGCGACCTGATCATCATTGCCACCTGCCTGATGTTGCTGATCATCGTTCCGGTGATCATCCTCACGCTGCTGTTTGCGTGGCGCTATCGGGAAAGTGCGACCGATGCGCCCTACAACCCCGACTGGGACCATTCCACTGTGCTCGAGCTGGCGATCTGGGCCGCGCCGCTGCTGATCATCATCGCGCTGGGCGCCGTGACCTGGGTCAGCACCCACCAGCTCGATCCGTACCGGCCGCTGACGCGGATCGACGCAGGCCGGCCGGTCCCGGCAGACGTGAAGCCGCTGACGGTGGAGGTGGTGGCGATGGACTGGAAGTGGCTGTTCCTGTATCCCGAGCAGGGCATCGCCACCGTCAACGAGCTGGCGGCGCCGGTCGACCGGCCCATCGCTTTCCGCATCACCGCCACCTCGGTGATGAACGCATTCTTCGTCCCGTCGCTGGCGGGCATGGTCTACGCCATGCCCGGCATGGAAACCAAGCTGCATGCCGTGATCAACAAGTCCGGCGTGTATGAAGGCTTCTCGGCCAACTACAGCGGCGCGGGCTTCTCCCACATGCGTTTCAAGTTCCATGGGCTGTCCAACCAGGACTTCGAGAGCTGGATCCAGCAGGTCAAGTCGTCGGGCCAGGGCCTGTCCACGGATACGTACCTCAAGCTCGCGCAGCCCAGCGAGCGCGACGCGGTGCAACGCTATGCCAGTGTGGCGCCAGGCCTCTACGACCTGATCCTGAACCGTTGCGTGGGCGGCGGGCGGTGCATGGCAGACACCATGGCGCTTGACCGCAGCCGCGGCAAATTCGACCCGTTCGCCGGCATCTGCACGGCGCGCAACACCGCGGCCACAGCGCCCGTGTTCGCGTCGGAGTCCGCGCGCAATGACGGCCGGGTGCTGCTGCAGTAGGGTGCGGATCCGGATCTTCCCTTGCGGTACTGGCCAGCCCCATCGGCCATGGTTGGTTAATTCAGGCCCCAGGTGACAAACATGCCCGAGCGCTCGGAACTCGCCAATTTGATCTTCGGCCGGCTTTCGTGGGAGGCCCTCCCGCTGCACGATCCCATCCTGCTCGGCACCTTCATCGTGGTGGTGATCGGTGGGGGCGCAATCGTCGCGGCGCTCACCTACTATCGCCTCTGGGGCTACCTGTGGCGGGAATGGTTCACCAGCATCGACCACAAGAAGATCGGCATCATGTATGTGATCCTGGGCATCGTGATGCTGCTGCGGGGTTTTGCCGACGCGATCATGATGCGCATCCAGCAGGCCATCGCGTTCGGCGACAACCTTGGCTACCTGCCGCCGCACCACTACGACCAGATCTTTACCGCGCACGGCGTGATCATGATCTTCTTCGTCGCCATGCCGCTGGTCACGGGGTTGATGAACTTCGTCATGCCGCTGCAGATCGGCGCGCGCGACGTGGCCTTCCCGTTCCTGAACAACTTCAGCTTCTGGATGACCACGGGCGGTGCCATCCTGGTCATGATGTCGCTGTTCGTGGGCGAGTTCGCGCGCACCGGCTGGCTGGCCTATCCGCCCTTGTCCGGCATCATCCACAGCCCTGACGTCGGCGTCGACTATTACATATGGGCGCTGCAGGTGGCCGGGGTAGGGACCTTGCTATCCGGCATCAACCTGCTGGTGACCATCGTCAAGATGCGGGCGCCCGGCATGACGCTGATGCGCATGCCGATCTTCACCTGGACCGCGCTGTGCACCAACGTGCTGATCATTGCCGCGTTCCCGGTGCTGACCGCGGCGCTGGCGCTGCTTGCGCTCGACCGCTACGTCGGCACCAACTTCTTCACCACCGAGCTGGGCGGCAGCGCCATGATGTACGTGAACCTGATCTGGATATGGGGCCATCCGGAGGTGTACATCCTTGTGCTTCCGGTGTTCGGGGTGTTCTCGGAAGTGGTCGCCACGTTCTGCCGCAAGCGCCTGTTCGGGTACGCGTCGATGGTCTACGCCACGGTAGTGATCACCGTGCTGTCGTACCTGGTCTGGTTGCACCATTTCTTCACGATGGGATCGGGCGCCAGCGTCAATTCGTTCTTCGGCATCACCACCATGATCATATCGATCCCGACCGGTGCCAAGATCTTCAACTGGCTGTTCACGATGTACCACGGCAAGATCCGCTTCGAGCCCCCCATGCTCTGGACCATCGGCTTCATGGTCACGTTCGTGATCGGCGGCATGACCGGCGTGCTGCTGGCGGTGCCGCCGGCTGACTTCTCCTTGCACAACAGCCTGTTCCTGATCGCGCATTTCCACAACGTGATCATCGGCGGCGTGCTGTTCGGCCTGATGGCAGGCATTACTTACTGGTTCCCGAAGGCATTCGGCTATCGCCTGGTCTCGTCCTGGGGCAAGGCATCGTTCTGGTTCTGGCTGGTCGGCTTCTACTTTGCGTTCATGCCGCTGTACTGGCTGGGGCTGCATGGCGTGACCCGGCGCATGAGCCATTTCGAGGACGCGACGCACCAGGTCTGGTTCCAGCTGGCTGCGTTCGGCGCCTTGCTGATCGCCATCGGCATTGCCTGCTTCCTGGTCCAGCTGGTGGTCAGCTTCATCCACCGCGAGGAGCTTCGGGACCTGACTGGCGATCCGTGGAACGGCCGCACGCTCGAATGGTCGACTTCATCCCCGCCGCCGCAGTACAACTTTGCCTTTACGCCGGTAGTGCACGACACCGACGCCTGGTGGCACATGAAGCAGAATGGCTACGCGCGGCCGCAGCAGGGCTTTATTCCGATCCATATGCCGAAGAACACCGCGGCCGGCATCGTGCTCGCGGGGTTCTCCACGCTCTGCGGTTTCGCGTTGATCTGGCACATCTGGTGGCTGGCGGCAGCATCGTTCGCGGCGACGATCATCGGCGCGATCATCCATACGTTCAACTACCAGCGCGACTATTACCTCCCGGCCGACCTGGTGGTCCAGACCGAAGCGGCGCGCACACAACGGATGGCTGGCCATGGCTGACACGACCTTTCCCAACCATGTGAGCGGCACCGGCACCGCGGACGCGGCCCCGCCGGGAGGCTACCAGTTCTACCTGCCCGAAGACCATCACCCGCAGAACGGGACGCTGCTGGGGTTCTGGCTTTACCTGATGAGCGACTGCCTGATATTCGCTTGCCTGTTCGCCGCGTATGGCGTGCTGGGCCGGGAGTATGCGGGGGGACCGAGCGGGGCAGAGCTGTTCGAGCTGCCGCTGGTGGCACTGAACACCTCGTTCCTGCTGTTGTCTTCGATTACCTACGGCTTTGCCATGCTGCAGATGCAGCAGAACCGCATCGCCGGAACCCAGATCTGGCTGGCCATCACGGGGGTCTTCGGCGCGGGGTTCCTGGCGGTCGAGCTTTATGAGTTCGCGCACCTGATCAATGAGGGCGCAGGGCCGCAGCGCAGCGCGTTCCTGACCTCGTTCTTCGCACTGGTCGGAACCCACGGGCTGCATGTCACGTGCGGCATCATCTGGCTGGTCGTGCTGATGACCCAGGTGGCGCAGCACGGGCTGATCACGGCCAACAAGCGCAGGCTGATGTGCCTGTCGATGTTCTGGCACTTTCTTGACGTCGTCTGGATCGGCGTCTTTACCTTCGTCTACCTGATGGGAGCGTTGCCATGAGCGCGCACGACGAAACGCTGGACAGCCACGGACACAGCCACGGGCATGACGAGGACGTGGGGCCGCATGCCACGCTGGGCGGCTACCTGACGGGCTTCGTGCTGTCTGTCTTCCTGACCGCGATCCCGTTCTGGCTGGTGATGGGAAAGGTGTTCGACAAGTCGTCCACCACCGCCATCGTTATCCTGCTGATCGGGGCCGTGCAGATCGTGGTGCACATGATCTACTTCCTGCACATGAACGCGCGGTCGGAGGGCGGCTGGAACATGCTGTCGCTGATGTTCACGCTGGTGCTGGTGGTGATCACGCTGACGGGTTCGCTCTGGGTGATGTTCCACCTGAACAGCAACATGATGCCGACCATGCAGCATGAGCGCACCACCGACGCCGGCACTGCGATCGTGCCGCCCAGGACCAAGTAGGAACAGGTCCACGCAGGCGGGAATCGGATCCCGCCTCATTCCCGTTCACGGAGCCTGGCATGCGCGCAACGCGCCTTGTCGCGACCCTGTGCCTGGCGCTGCTTTCCGTGCCGGCTTGCGCGCAGCGGCTGGCCGTGGAGGTCGAGAACTTCAGCACGCCAGGCCCATGCGCGGAAGAAGACAATGTCTCGTTCGCGCTGTCCGCCGCCGCGGTTGGCAGGTTCCGCATCCAGGCATTGCATCCGCCCTACGTCAACGCCATCCGCATTGACAGCTCCGCGCCGGATTTCTCCGGGTGCAACTTCGGCAAGACGCCTCACCCGACTGATCCCCGCCATGTCTTCGTGCCGCGCACGGTCACCCTTTACGACGGCAGGGACATTGCCATTGTCGGGATCACGTTCGCAAGCTTCTGGCGGCCACATCGGGTGCCGGTCACGGTAGCGGGCAGGGCCGATGCCGGTTTTCACCTGATCCAGGTGTTCCGGAAATCCGGGCGGACCCGTACCGAGGTCCTGGTGCTCTATCCCGCCGATGGCTACTGGCGGGCGAAACCGTTGCCGGCCCGCCACCTGGGTGTCAATGCCTATGGCTCTTCGTTCCTGCTGGGGCCGATAGAGCAGGAAGGGCGCCCGGTGGTCAACATCGCTCGGATAGAAATCGAGCCGCAGCCCTTGGCTTTCACGCTGCATTTCACTGGCGGAGGCCAGGCAACGGTCGCGATCACTGAAATCAGCGACATGCGTACAGCGCTCGATGTCCGGTTCCTGCCGGCCTATGACGCCAAGCGCGCGTTCGCGATGCTGCGCTCCATGTATGTTGCCGACGACAACGCAGACGCGAGCGAGGTCACCTGGACGACCGGGCCGGCTGGTGAGGCCATCAGGAAGCCGGTGATGGCAGTTACTTCAATGCAGGCAACCGCGGTGCGATTCGGCCGTACCGTCCGGTCGCGCCACAACACCAGCGCCCCCGATTTTTTGTTCGATGCCTTCGAGGCGCCCGCGACGGAGGGCACGGCGCCAACGGGCAAGAAGCCGGGCTGAATCGATCCCCGGCAACCTCGCGACCCAGCCAAATATATTCATGTCGACAATAAAAATTGCGACTGCTATGATTTGCGCACGATAGCCTGAGCCGGTAGCAATCGCTGGCCGCCCAATGGTGGGCTGGCAGCACTTTTCAGGCTGGGGAATAGTCGAGAGAACTGGGGACGACGATGTCATCACTGAAGAAGCTGCTCGCCATCACATTGTGCGCAGAGGCAATCATTGCCCTGTGCGCGCCAGGGCCGCTGCAGGCACAGGAAACCTGGCCCGCACGCCCGATTCAAATGATCGTTCCGTCGTCTCCCGGCTCGGGAACCGACGCGCTGGCGCGGGCCATGGCGCAGCGCCTTTCCGAATCGCTGAAGCAGGCCGTGGTCGTGGAGAACCGGCCGGGCGGCAGCGGGGTGATCGGAACCAATGCCGTTCTCAAGGCGGCGCCGGACGGCTACACGATTCTCTACACAACGGCATCCAACATGGTGGTTGCGCCTGCCGTCATGAAGTCCATATCCCAGGAGGCAAGAAAGGGCCTCATGCCGATCGCGCAGACAGCCGCGGGTGGGGTGTTGCTGCTGGTGAGCCCGGATCTGCCGGTGCACGACTTGCCAGGACTCATCGAGCTGGTGAAGGCGAATCCGGACAAGTACAGCTATGGCAGCTGGGCCACCGGCTCGTCCGCGCACTTGACCATGGAATGGCTGAAGAAGCAGACCGGCATGAAGACCGAGCACGTCGCATATCGGACAACAAGTCAACTGCTCACCGAGCTTTCCTCAGGGGTGCTGAAGATCGGCTGGACCGATCCCAGCGTCGCGGTTCCGTTCCTGCGTTCCGGGAAGGTGCGTGGCATTGCCATCGTCGGCAACGTGCGCTCGCCACAGCTTGCCGACGTCAAGACCATGAGTGAACAGGGCTACAAGTTCAACACGGTGGGATGGTTCGGCATGTTCGCCCCGGCCGGAACCAGTCCGGCGATCGTGAAGCGGCTGTCCGATGAGGCCAACAAGGTGCAGGCATTGCCGGAGATCGCGGCGCTGATGAAGAAACTGAACTTCGAGCCGCCGCCGGTAAAGACCTCCGCGCAGCTGGGCGAGATCGTCCGCAGTGATCTGCAAGTCTGGTCGAAGATCGCTAGCGACGCAGGGATCAGGGTCGACGAATAGGGGCTGGCGCCCCGTCATTGCGGCCTGCCCAGCGGCTCACTGCCCGCCATGATGGCAGCCGGCCGTCAACGATCCAGTGCGCCTGCACCAGCGAAGCCTTGTCATAAGAAGGAAAGTTCAAGGCGTGCCAGGTAAAGCGGAACGTTGCCCCCTGCCAGATGATTCGATCGTCGCGAAACACACCCAGACATCACCCCATCCACTGCATCACCAAACCGGTTTGTCCTTCGGCGAGCTCAACCGCCGATCCGCAGGTGAACGGTCATATTCGATAGAGAACAGGAGACGGCATGGCGAAAATCGTTAAGTTCTATGAAACCGGCGGACCCGACGTCCTTCGTCTTGAGGACGGCAGCGTTGGTGAGCCCGGAGCGGGGGAGGTCCGCGTCCGCCACGTGGCGGCAGGCCTGAACTTCGCCGATACCTACTTCCGCAGCGGCACGTACAAGGTGCCGCTGCCCAGCGGCGTCGGCAACGAGGCCGCTGGCGTGATTGAGGCTGTCGGTGCCGGCGTCACCCATCTGGCGGTCGGCGACCGTGTGACCTACACCGGATTTACCAACACGCTGGGCGCCTACAGCACGGAGCGGCTGATCTCTGCCGGTCCGCTGATCAGGCTGCCGCAGGCAATCAGTTGCGAAGTCGCGGCGGCCATGACCATGCGCGGTTTGTCGGCGGCCTACCTGATGCGCCGGATCTACCCCTTCAAGGCGGGCGACTCCATCCTGCTGCATGCCGCGGCAGGTGGTGTTGGCCTGATCGTTGCGCAGTGGGCCAAATTGTTGGGGCTGACGGTGATCGGCACGGTTTCGACCGATGCCAAGGCCGAAGTGGCGCGCGCCCACGGCTGTGACCACACCATCAACTACAGCCATGAGGACGTGGCCAGGCGCGTGCGGGAACTGACCGACGGCGTGGGCGTGAACGTGGTCTTCGACAGCGTGGGCAAGGACACCTTCATGTCCTCGCTGGACTCCCTCAGGCGCCGCGGCCTGCTGGTGTGCGTGGGTTTCGCCTCCGGCCCGGTAACCGGGTTCGATCCGGCAATCCTGGCCCGCAAGGGCTCGGCATTCCTGACGCGCCCGGGCCTGGCCGACTATATCGCCGATCCTGCCGAGAAGGCGGAACTGGTCGGCGAGCTGTTCGGCCACGTGGCGGCTGGCCGCATCCGCATCGGGATCAATCAGCGCTATGCCCTGGAGGATGCCGTGCAGGCACACCGGGACCTGGAGTCGCGGAAGACCACCGGCTCGTCCATTTTCGTGATTTGACGGCACGAAGCAGCTGTCTCATCCATCGACCTTCTCAAGATTCACATCTCAACCCGGAGATCCACCAACATGAACTTCCTTGACGGCCACCTGTATCCCGAGAACCAGCAGCCTCTGATCATCACCGCCGCTCCCTATGCGCCGGGCTGGATCCCGTCAGACTTCCCGGAAGATATCCCGGTCACCATGGCGGACCAGATCCAGAAGGCGGTGGATTGCTACGAAGCCGGTGCGAGAGTGCTGCATCTGCACGTGCGCGAAGAGGACGGCAAGGGCAGCAAGCGCCTGTCCAAGTTCAATGAGCTGATCGCCGGCGTGCGCAAGGCCTGTCCTGAAATGGTCATCCAGGTGGGCGGCTCCATCAGCTTCGCGCCTGAAGAGGGCCAAGGCGCCAAATGGCTTAGCGATGACACGCGGCATATGCTGGCCGAACTCGATCCTAAGCCCGACCAGGTGACGGTGACCGTCAACACCTCGCAGATGAATGTGACGGAGCATGCCGGTGTGGATGATTTCAAGGGACTGTCGCGAGGGTTCGCGCAGCTCTACGATACCTACAAGGACATGGTCGTGCCCTCGAATCCCAGCTGGTTCGAGGAGCACGTTCGGCGTCTGACAGCCGCCGGGATTCAGAGTGAGTTTCAGTGCTACAACATCAACAGCTTTGAAACGATTGAGCGGATGATTCGCCGCGGCGTCTACAAGGGCCCGCTGGTGATGAACTGGGTGGCTATCAGCGGCGGCATGGATCAGGCGAACATCTACAACCTGGCAAACATCCTGCGCGCTGTGCCGGACGGAGCCGTGGTAACGGTGGAGAGTTCGGTGTTGAATGTGCTTCCCATCAATATGATCGGCATGGCCTTGGGCCTGCATGTGCGGTGTGGCATCGAGGACGTGCTCTGGAACCAGACCCGCACGGGAAAGATGAGCACCGTCGAGCAGATCAAGCAACTGGTGCGTATCGCCGGCGAATTTGGTCGCCCCATCGCGACGGCGCAGCAGACCCGCGAGATCTTGCAGCTTGGGGTCTTCTACGACACGGTGGAAGAGACGCTTCAGAAGAATGGCTTCGCACCCAATCGTAACGGTGGCCACCAGGGCTTCCTGCGCAAGGCCGAATGCATGTAAAGAGCCCTTGGGGGAACTGACGGCCCGGCATCCCGGACCCAACATGTGATGGCGAAGGCGGGACCCGCGACGGTGTGGGTCCCGCTCTTTCGCCTTGCTGCCGTGGACCCCCCAGACCTCAATTGCCGTGTGGCCGATACCGCGAGCAGGGTTTTCCCTCTGTTTGCGCGAATCGACAACAACTTGGCGTGATCGGTCAAGCCGGTTGACGCGTGGCGATCCGAGAATTGAGAAAAGACGGCAATCAAGAGGTACAGACATGAGGAAGCGAACCAATAACCTATGGTGGCGCGGATACGCCCTGGCGATCGGAGTCGGTGTCGTCGGTGGGGTGCCCGTGGCTCATGCCCAGGAGGGTTGGCCAAGCAAGCCGATCCGCCTGGTGGTGGCGGGGCCTGCCGGCGGCAGCGCCGACGCCCTGGCGCGGCTGCTGGCGGAAGGCCTGCAGAAGGCATGGAGCAAGCCGGTGATCGTGGAAAACAAGCCTGGTGCCGCCGGCGCGCTGGCGATCAGCGATTTGCAGGCCACCGGCAAGGATGGCCATACCCTTCTGGTCATCCAGGGCGGTGTCGTCAGCGAAGCGCCGTTGGCCTACAAGGTCCATTACAAGCCCTTTGCCGACCTGAAGCCCCTGGCCCAGGTCAGCCGCACGGGGTTGGTGCTGGTTGCCAACAAGGATGTGCCGGTCTCTAACCTCAAGCAGTTGGTGGACTACGGCAAATCGCAGAAGGACGGCCTGGTTTTCGCTTCCTACGCTGCGGGATTGAGGGGCCACACCTCGGGCATACTGCTCGGGCAACTCACCCACGTGCCAATGCGGCATGTTGGCTACAAGGGCTCTCCTCCGGCATTGAACGACCTGATGGGCGGCCATGTGCCGCTGATGTTCGATGGGGTGACTACCTCAATGCCGCTGATCAAGGCGGGGAAGATCAGAGCGATTGCCGTGGCCTATCCGACCCGGATTGCCGGATTGGCGGATGTGCCGACGTTCAAGGAGCTCGGTTACCCGCAGCTGGCGCAAGCGGGCTGGTTCGCCGTGTGGTCGCGCCCGGATGTCGCTCCGGCGGTCCAGCAAAAAATCCGCGAGGCGACGCTGGCGTATTTCAAGCAGCCCGCAGTGCAGAACCGCGTCAAGGATATGGGCATGGAGCAGGGGAATGCCGCCACCTCGGAAGAGATGATGGCGGACCTGAAGCAGGCATACCAGCAACAGGCCGCGCTGCTGAAGTCCATCAACTACCAGCCGGAATAATACGGCAGTCACCCGGCCGCGCAACTGGGCTGGGTGGTGACTACCGTTGCGGCATGCCCGACCGGTCGTGTCGATCTTTCAGTAAGGCGCGTCACCGATAATTGCGGTGCGCTCCATCTTCCGGTGGCACGGGGGGTAATCCATCACTGCGTAGTGCTGGGTCGAACGGTTGTCCCAGAACGCAACACTGTTTTTCTTCCAGCGAAAACGCACCTGGTACTCGGGGATGGTGGCCTGGCTGACCAGGTAGCTAAGCAGATTTGCGGCACCCGGCGCCTTGTCGATGCCGAAGCGCACATTGGCCGGCACGTTGTAGTTGGTGAAGTGCGTGGTAAAGCTTCCATTGACGAACAGCACTTTCTCTCCGGTTTCGGGATGGATGCGCACCACCGGGTGCTCGGCGTCCGGGTACTGGGCCTTCAGCGCAAGACGCTTTTCGATCGGCATGGCGGCACCGAAGCTCGCCTCGATGCCGTGGCGCGCGCGCAATGTGGCGATCTTCGTCTTGATATCCTCGGGCAACTGGTTGTAGGCCTCGACCATGTTGACCCACATGGTGTCGCCGCCCACGGGCGGGCACTCGATACAGCGCAGCACGCAGCCTAGCGGTGGCTTCTCGCGCCAGGTGGCATCGGTATGCCAGGAATTCTCGTTGCGGTCGGGAGGACTGTCCGGGGTTTTGTAGATCTGGACCAGCCCCGGGTAATCGGGATGGCTGCCCACCACCGGATGGTCCTCCAGCTCGCCGAAGCGGCGCGCAAAAGCTACGTGCTGCGCGCGCGTGATGTCCTGGTCGCGGAAGAACAGCACGCGATGTCTGAGGAGCAGGGCGCGGATTTCAGCCATCAGCTGCTCGTCTTCGGCAGCCGCGCCAAGGTTGACGTTGCTGAGCTCAGCACCGATCGTGCAGGTGACTGGCTCGACCTGGATCGAATTGCCCAGAGAGGTTGCGCGGACCACTGCGGGTGCCGCTTTGAGGCGTTGGATCATGAAGGTTGTCTCCGATTTTTCGAACATGCCGATCGATTCCTGCGAGTCTGGATCCAGCGGGTTTCTCCCGCTTGACACTACATGACCGGGATTTATCATTCCATGTCAATGTTCCACTCTGCTCGCTAATGTCGTCACTTGTCCGCGCTGCGGCCCTCACCAACTACAGCGAGGTCGCCCGAGCCGCCGGACTGGACCCGGTGCGGATGCTCCTTGACGCGGGGTTGAGTCCGGGCGTGCTGCGCGAGCCGGACCTCATGATTCCGGTTGAGCGTGTCGGACGACTGCTGCAGGCGTCGGCAACCATGTCAGGCAACGAGAGTTTCGGACTGTGCATGGCCGAGTCGCGCCTGTTGTCCAATCTTGGGGCCGTAGGATTGCTGATCCGCGACCAGGCGACGCTGCGCGACTCGCTTCGCATGCTGATGCGCTATCAGGCGTTGCTCAACGGTGCGCTGTCGCTGGCGGTAGAGGAGTGCGGCGAACTGGTCATTATTCGCGAGGCGGTCATCGCTGGCAGCGCACATCAGCCCACGCGCCAAAGGGTTGAACTGGCGCTGGGGGTAATGGTGCGGCTGATACGCCAGCTTCTCAAGCCCGACTGGGAGCCGCGGCGCGTATGCTTCGAGCACCCGGCGCCGCGCGACCTTGGTACGCACCAACGGTTTTTTGGCCCTTGCGTCGAGTTCGACTATGACTTCAACTGCATCATCTGCGCGAAGGCCGATCTCGATGCACGCAACCCGTCTGCCGATCCGGCCATGGCGCGCTACGCGCAGCAGCTGATCGACGCGTCTGTCATGTCGCAGCACGCGACCATGCTAGAAGACGTGCGGCGCATTGTCCTGCTGCTGTTGCCCAGCGGACGTTGCAGCATCGAGCAAGTGGCGGACCATCTGGGCGTGGTGTGCCGTACGGTCCAGCGCCGGCTGGCGGAAGAGGGACAAAGCTTCTCGTCGATCGTCAACGACATCCGCACGGAGCTTGCCGCGCGTCATGTCATCGAGAGCGATCGTCCGTTGACCGAGGTGGCGACCCTGCTCGGGTTTTCCGCGCCGAGCGGATTCTCGCGCTGGTATCACGCGCAATTTGGTTGCAGCCCCAAGGAGAGCCGGTCCACGCGCGGCACAGTGCGCCGAAAGACCACTGCTTAGCCTGCACCGACCGTGATGCCACCCTCGGCCATCCGCCCGATACGCCACGTAAGGTAAGATCTTGGGCGCTGCGAGCGGTGCAGCGCCGATCGAGGGCAACACCCGACCGGTTCCCCAATAATCGGAAGGACTTACCCCTCATGGGCAGACTCAAGACTACCAACACGCCAGAACTGCAGTCGCTGCTTGCGCCGCAAACACCGCAGAATCCGGTCACGCTGGCGGTCGAGCAGGCGCTTATGCATGGACGCGACTGGTCGGCATCCGTCGCCGACCAGATTGCGGTGCGGCTGGCGGGACTGATTACGATCGACGTGATCCACGCAGGCCAACGCCTGCTTGAGAAAGACATCAGCGAGGTCCTGGAGGTCAGCCGCGCTCCTGTGCGCGAGGCCTTGCGCATCCTGGAGCGGGAGCGGCTGGTCGAGTTCCGCGCGCGGCGCGGCGCCATTGTCACCGAGCCCAATGCCCAGGACCTGCGGGATATCTACGTGGTGCGGGACGCACTGTTTGCGATTCTGCTCAGGCAGTTGATGGAAGAACGCGCGGACGCGCTTGATGCGTTATTCGAGCAATTCATGCCGCGGCTCGGCAAGGCCGTCGAGGAATCGGTGGACGCCTATATCAGCGTGACCTTCCTGGCGAACATGGCCATGGCAGACCTGTCGAGCAACCGGCTGGTCGGGGAGCTGCTGAATTCCATCTCGCTGCGGGTCCTGCGCTATGTGCGGCTGGGGCTCGCATCCCGTCCCGGGTCGCTGGAGAATTCCTTCAAGACCTGGCGTGCCCTGCAGCGCGCCGTGACCAGGCGGGACATCGATGCGGTCCTGGAGACCGCGCACAAGCGCATCGGAAACTCCCGCGAAGCCGCCATCCGTGCCCTGGCATCCGGCGTCCGGAAAGGCAAGGCCGGCCCTGCCGGCAACGACGCTGTGCCAGCCGGCGCTTTCTGAGTCCGCGCGGGCGGGACTGCCCGCTTAGGCTCTCCGGTCAGGGGACCCGCGCCTGGCTGGCGAATGCATTCCACTCCCGGAAGACCGTGTCCAGGCACGATGCCGAATCGCAGCGGTCCCGCTTTTTGCGGAATGCTGCAATGTCGGCGTCGGTGATTGCCCGCGCCTTGAGCAGGCGCTGCTGGTCGGCATAGATGCGCTGGTAGCCCATGGAAAACAGCGCGGATTCGCAGATCAGGCGCTGCGCCTGCGTAGCGTTGGCGGCGGTGGCGGACGGATCGCAGTCGATGTCGGTGGCATGCGCGGTGCTCAGGAACATGAGGCTTGCGGATGCCAGGGTGTGGAGGGCGATGCGGACAATGCGGGTCATGACGGGTTGGGGGCAGGGCTGACGCTCGACGCAAAGGTGCCGTGTCAGGCGAATAGTAGCGCGCCCCGATAGCGGGCCGACAGGTCCACTGCATGCCGGCCCGCTTCGCCGCGCTTAGCGGAACACGCTGACCGCCTCCACCAGCCGTGTTGCCTGCTGCTTCAGGCTTTCGGCCGCAGCCGCGCTTTGCTCGACCAGCGCGGCGTTCTGCTGGGTGATGTTGTCAAGGTCGCTGACCGCGCCCCCTACCTGGGATATTCCGCTGCTTTGCTCGGTGGTGGCGGCGCTGATCTCGGCGATCAGGTCGGATACGCGCTTGACCTGCGAGACGATGTCGTCCATGGCCTTGCCGGCTTCGTCGACCAGCTTGGCGCCGGACGCGACGTTGTGGACGCTGACATCGATCAGTCCCTTGATTTCCTTGGCGGCATTGGCGCTGCGCTGCGCCAGGCTGCGCACCTCGCCGGCCACCACGGCAAAGCCGCGGCCCTGTTCGCCGGCGCGGGCGGCTTCCACCGCCGCATTGAGCGCCAGGATATTGGTCTGGAAGGCAATGCCATCGATCACGCCGATGATATCGGCGATGCGCCTGGAGCTCTCGGTGATCTCGTTCATGGTGTTGACGACCTCCGACACCGCCTGCCCGCCGCGCTCCGCGGCGACGCTGGCGGAGCCGGACAGCTTGTTGGCTTGCGCCGCGGTCTCCGCGTTGCTCTGCACCGTGGAGGTCATCTGCGCCATCGACGCGGAGGTTTCCTGCACGCTGGACGCCGCCTGTTCGGTGCGCGCGCTCAGGTCGATATTGCCGCGCGCGATTTCATTGCTGGCGGTCTGGACATTGACGACCTGGCCGCTGACGTCGTCGATCAGCCAGCGGAACATCAGGCCGAGCTGGCTGATCGTGCGCAGCGTCATGCCGATCTCGTCGACCCGGTTCATGTGCACGGCCTTCTGGCTTTCGCCGGACGCCACGCGCAGCGCCTGCTGCAGGACCTGTTCCAGCGGGGTGGTGATCTGCCGTTGCAGCCACCAGGATGCCAGCAACGTGGCAAGCGCCATGACCCCTGCAAAGCCTGGCAGTGCCATGCCGGAAAGGCCCATGCCCCAGGCGCCGATGATACTGACGGGGAGCAGGGCGGCCAGCGCCAGCCGCACGCGCCAGCGTACCGGCATGGTCTGGAACAGCGAGGTAAAGGCCATCAGGCCCGTGCGCACGATCAGTCCCTTGTGGAATTTCCGGCTGCCGGCCTGGCCCTCGCGGAAATCGCGATACAGCTTTTCCGCTGCCGCTATCTCCTCGCGTGTTGCCTTGGTGCGCACCGACATGTAGCCGGCGGGCCGGCCGTTGCGCACCACGGGCGTGGCATTGGCGCGGACCCAGTAATGGTCGCCGTTCTTGCGGCGGTTCTTGACCAGCGCGGTCCATGGCTCTCCGCCCTTGAGGGTGGCCCACATGTCGGCAAAGGCTTCGGCGGGCATGTCGGGATGGCGCACCAGGTTGTGCGGCTGCCCCTGGATTTCTTCCCGCGTGAATCCGCTGACCTCGACAAACGCGGCGTTGGCGTAGGTGATGTAGCTCTGCGTGTCGGTGGTCGACATCAGCGTGGCGTTGTCCGGGAAATCAAACTCGCGCTGGGTGACGGGCTGGTTGTCGCGCACGGCATTCCTCCTCATTCTCGATGGGCAGGGGGCGCATGCCTTGTTTGCTTTGCATGGATTCCGGCGCGCCACGGCTGCCGGACCGCGCCCCCTTCTCCCCGCCATGTCGGCCGCAGTTCCCTGGCGCTGATCCCCTCTTCCGTAGGGGAGGGGTTGAATACACTCAAACGAGTGAGGGCGACACCGTGGCGCAGGGCGTGGGTGTGGATCTGGCGTGCCTGGCTTGCTACATCCGGAACACCGCCCCCAGCCAGAAGCTGCGCGGCGCGCCCGGTGCCACGAACAGCGCGCTGGCGGCATCCCCCGGTGCCACGTGCGGGCGCACCAGGCTACCGCCGGGGAACACATCGTTCGCGATCTGTCCGTAGGTCTCGTAGCGCCGGTCAAAGACATTGGCCAAGCGTGCATAGATCTCAAACCGCTTGTTCACCTTGTACGCCGCGCGCAGGTTCAGGGTGGCGTAGCCGGGCACATGCCAGTCGGCGGTCTTCGGCGGCGCGCCCGGCTGCGGGTCGCTGCGCAGGCCGTCTTCGTTGCCGCTGGAGACGGTGCCTGACACCGCCACCAGGTCGGCGCCAAGCGTCAGGCCGGCCAGTGCCTGCCAGTCGAGGCCCAGCTTGAGCGTATGGCGGGGCAGGCCCGCCATGCGCATGCCGGGCCGGATGTCGATGGTGCGTTCGCCGGCGGCAAGCTGGCCGGCGGCCTGGTAGGTGGCCTGCAGATAGCTGTACGCAAGCCGCAGCGTGACATCGCCCACGCGCTGGCGGGCGGTGAGGTCCAGACCCTGGTTGCGGGTGCGGTCGAAGTTGGCGAAGTAGCCGAGCTGGGTGTTCGGCGCGCGCAGGAAGAGGATGTCGTCGTGATTGTCGACGCGGTAGAGCGACGCGGTGACTTCGGTGTCCTTGCCGCGGTGCCAGCGCACGCCTGCTTCATAGGAGTGTGAGACCACCTGCTTCAGGTAGGGATCGGCCTGCAGGCCGGCCGGCAGGCGGCAGGGCCGCGTCGGGTCGGCGCAGCCGAGTTCGAGCACGGTCGGTACGCGGTTGTTCTGCGCGTAGCCCCCGAACACGGTGACGCCGCCGCCCAGCTTCTGCGAGAGTCCCAGCGCGGGGTTGAGGCGGCGGTAGGTAAAGCTTTCGCGCGGCTGTTCGCTGCCGTCGCTGTTGCGCAGGGTATTGCTTACCTCGACGTGGTTCCACCTGGCCGAGGCGGTCAGGAAGGTGCTGGGGGTCAGCGACCAGGTGTCGGACAGGTACAGGCCGAGCATGCGCGAGCTGCCGCCGACGCCGGAGAACAGGGCATTGGGGGCGTCCGGGTCGGCCACGGCGCCGCGGTCGTCGGTGAAGGTGCCAGGCTGCGCGTACTGCGAATAGGTCAGGCGGCTGCGGTCCAGGGTCAGGCCGGCGTTGAGCAGGTGGCGGTCGGTCTCCCTGGCCATGCTCAGCGCCATGCCGACGGTCTGCTGCCACATATGGGTGGTGTTGATCACGGCGGGATGCAGCGCGGCGCCTTCGGCCCGGGTCATGCCGCAGTCGGCGCCGAGCGGGCTGCCGTCGGGCGCAAAGCCGTCCTCGCAGTCTTCGGCATAGGCCTCGTAGGCGGGGTTGACATCGCCGTTGGTGGTGTCGCGGCGGCTGGTGCGCACGTAGGCCAGCGCGGCGGCGCTGGTCTTGTCGTCGAACCAGTGGCGGCCGTTGACGGCGACCTGGGTCACCTGGTTGCGGGTCTGGTCGGGGTAGGTGTACACGGCGTGGCGGTTGGCCTGGTAGAGGTCTGGCAGCGTGCCGTTGGCGCTGGCGTGGAAGCTGGGCACCAGCCCGTTGCCGGTCAGCGTGCTGCGGCCGTGCAGCACTGACACGTCCACGCTGTCAGTGTCGCCCGCATAGCCAGCCTTGGCGAAGACATTGCCAAGCCGGCCGCCCGACTGGTCGCGCCAGCCATGCTCCTGGAACAGGGTGCCGGCCGCGAATGCGTGCCAGCCGCTGTCGCTGCGCACGCCGCCGGACAGGTCGGCGCGCTTGCGGGCGCCGCTGCCGTAGGACAGGTCGGCCTCGAAGCCGGGCGAGTCCAGCCCCGAACGAGTGGTCATGGCCAGCGCCCCGCCCAGGGTATTGAGGCCGTAGGCCGGGTTGGCGCTGGACACCAGCGACACGCTCGCCAGCGCGGCTTCCGGGATCATGTCCCAGCTGACCACGTCGCCGAAGGGCTCGTTGACGCGGATGCCGTCCAGGTAGACCGACAGTCCCTGCGGCACGCCCGGAATGGATGAGGCACGGAAGCCGCGGTAGGTGATGTCGGTCTGGAACGGGCTGCCCTGGATGTCGTTGACGTTGACGCCGGCCAGGTTGCGGGACAGGTACTCGGCCAGGTTGCCGGCGCGCGACCGATCCAGGTCGTCGCCGCGCACGGTCTGCACGGTGTAGGGCACCAGGTCGCTGTCGACGCCGATGCCTGGCAGCGGCGCGGCGGCCACCACCAGGACTTCCGGCAGCATGGCGCTGTCCTGGTTTGGGACAGCGGTGTCGTGCTGCGCAACAGCGGGCCGCTGGGCCATCAGGGCGACCGCCATGGCAATCGCGGTGGCGGCGCCGCGGCTGGTCCTGCGGCGGCAAGCCACGGTGTCGCGCGACGCCTGCCCTGGCGGTGCGGGGCGCGGGTTGGCTGGCATGGTTCCGTCTCCTCCGGATAAGCGGCGCGATACCTGCATTGGGTAGCGCCTGCCCGGAGCTGAGCAGGTTTCGTACCGTGCATCGGGAGTCCGGCACTTGCGCGGTGAGCGGCCCGGGAACGCGCTGGCCGAACCCGCCTTGCGCCGATGCCTGTCACAAAACAGGACAGCTGCGGACACAAGCAGCGGGCCGGTGCTCAACCATGGGACAGTCGTTCGCAGCGCACCGCACAAGGCACGGCCTGGCTGCAGCGTCCGGCAGTGCGTCCGGCGCGGCCAGGCAACGGCTGGCATGGAGCGCGGCCTGATGCTGCGCTGCACATGGTATCGGCCTTGCTCTGTTCACCTGCATCAACACTCTGCCTGGTGCTTAGCCATGTTCCGCCGCCTTGGTCGCTGCCTTGCCTGCCTGCTGTTGCCGTGCCTCGGCCTGGTCCATGCGGGCGCAGCGCTGGCCGAGGGCGCGCACGGGTATCCGTCGCGGCCGATCACGCTGGTGGTGCCATGGCCAGCGGGCGGCGCCACCGATATCTCCATGCGCATCCTGGCGGAGCTGGCCGGGCGCGAGCTGGGGCAGCCGGTCGTGGTGGAGAACCGGCCGGGCGCCGGCGGCACGCTGGTGGGCGGCTTGCTTGCCGCGGCGCGGCCGGACGGCTACACCATCGGCCAGCTGCCGCTGACGGTATATCGCTTCCCGCATCAGCAGAAGACCGCCTGGCAGCCGCTGCGCGACATCCAGCCGGTGCTGATGATCTCGGGCTATACCTTCGGCATCGTGGTGCCCGCAGACAGCCCGTTACGCTCGCTGCGCGACCTGGTCGCCTGGGGCCGCGCGCATCCGGGCGAGCTGACCGTGGGCTCCACCGGCATCGGCACCACCGCCCATCTGGCGATGGAGGACGTGCTCGGGCGCAGCGGCGTGCGCTATATCCACGTGCCGTATCACGGCACCGCTGACCAGATGCTGGCCGTGGCCAACGGTTCGCTGATGGCGGGGGTCAATTCCACCGGCTTCGCGCCTTTCGTCGAGACCGGCAAGCTGCGCTTGCTGGCCGTGTTCAGCGCGCAGCGCTCACCGCGCTGGCCCGAGGTGCCGACGGTAAGCGAGCTGGGCTTTGCCGATGCGGTTCATAACTCGCCCTACGGCATCGGCGTGCCGCGCGGCACCGATCCGGCAATCGTCCGCCGCCTGCATGACGCATTCCGTGCCGCGATGCAGCAGCCGCGCCACCTTGCGGAACTGGCCAGGTACGACCAGGAGCTGACCTACCTGAATACCGCGCAATACGATGACTTCCTGCGCCATGCGTGGGAGACCGAGCGGAGCTTTGCCGAGCGCGTGGGCACCGCGCGGCCCAGGGGGCAGCTGTGATGGCCATGCAAGCGCCGCCGGCGCTGTGCTGCGATGCCGTGCGCAAGGCCTTTGGCAGCCGCGTGGCCCTGGATGGGGTCTCGCTCAGCGTGCGGCGCGGCGAGTTCGTGGCACTGCTCGGCCCCAACGGGGCGGGCAAGACGACGCTGTTCCAGATCCTCAGCGGCCTGTTCGTGGCCGATACCGGGCAGGTCACGGTCATGGGCAGCGACATGCGGCGCGATCCGGTGCGCGCGCTGGCGCGGCTGGGCATCGTGTTCCAGCAGCCGGCCATCGACCTGGACCTGCCGGTGCTGGCCAACCTGCGCTTTCACGCGGACCTGCACGGGCTGCCGCGCGGCGTGGCGGCGCTGCGCATCGCCCGGCTGCTCGATGACTTCGGGCTGGCGGCGCGTGCGCGCGCACCGGTGCGCGAGCTTTCGGGCGGCAACCGGCGCAAGGTGGAACTGGCGCGCGCGCTGCTGCATGAACCGGCCATGCTGCTGCTGGACGAGCCGACGGTGGGGCTGGACCCGGCCTCGCGCGCGCAACTGGTGGCCGATGCGCGGCGCCTGACGGCGCGGGCGCAGGCCGGCGTGCTGTGGGCCACCCACCTGGTGCAGGAGGTGGAGCACGCCGACCGCGTGATCGTGCTGGACCGCGGCACGGTGCGTTTCGACGGCACCCCGGCCGCACTGCGCGGCGCCGCTGCGTGCGACACCCTGGAGGGCGCTTTCCTGGCCATGACGCCGCGGGCCCCTGTCACTGACCCGGCCGCGAGGCGCGTACCCGCATGAACAAGATGCCATCTCCCCGCTGGTTTGCCGGCGCCTTGCTGCTGGTCACGACGCTGCTGGTTGCCGCCGGCCTGGCCGAAGGCGCGCAGGGCGGGGCCGCGCGACCCGCCGGCCAGGCTGGCAACCAGGTCTTTGTCTCGAGCGAGAAGGACGATGCCCTCGCCGTCTTCGATGCCCGCAGCCGGCAGCTGGTCGCGGTATGGCGGCAGTGCAAGCGCCCGCGCCACCTGCAACTGTCGCCCGACCGGACGCGCCTGTACGTGGCCTGCAGCGACGACAACCGGGTGGATGTGGTCGACGTGGCCAGCCGCAAGACCGTGGCATCGCTGCCGGTGGGGGACGATCCGGAGTTGTTCGATCTCAGCCAGGACGGCCGCACGCTCTATGTCTCGAATGAAGAGGACGGGCTGCTGTCGGCCTACGACACGGCGTCGGGCAAGCGCGTGTTCGCGGTCAGGGTGGGCGAGGAGCCGGAGGGCGTCAAGGTCAGCGCCGACGGCAGGCATGTGTACGTGACCTCGGAGGTGGCCAACCTGGTCCATGTCATCGACGTGGCCTCGCGCAAGGTGATCCGCAATATCCAGGTCGGCAACCGGCCGCGGCGGCTGCTGCTGGTGCGCGACGGCAAGGAGCTGTGGGTATCCAACGAGCTCTCGGCCAGCGTCAGCGTGATCCGTACCGATACCTTCGAGGTGGCCCAGACCATCGCCTTCGCGCCGCGGGGCTTTCGCGCCGAGGACGTGACCCCGGTGGGCATGGCGGCCAGCGGCGACGGCACGCGCGCCTATATCGGGCTCGGCCGCGCCAACCATGTCGCGGTGGTCGAGGTGGCGTCGCGCCGGGTGCAGGACTATGTGCTGGTCGGCCGCCGCGCATGGGGGCTGGCGCTGAGCCGCGACAACGCGCGGCTTTATGTCGCCAACGGCCTGTCCGACGATGTCAGCGTGGTGGACACCGCCAGCCGCAAGGCGGTGGCCACGCTCAAGGCGGGCCGGGTGCCGCATTCGGTGGCGATCGATGACTGAGCGCTCGCGTGCGTGGTGGCAGTGGTGGCGTGCCGGGCTGGGCGCCGTGGCGCTGGCGTGGCTGCCTGCCGCGGTGCACGCTGCCGAGGTGCGCGTGGCGGTCGTGTCGCAGGCCGACGACGCGCGCTATGCGCCCCGGCGCCTGGCGCAGCGCTATCCCGGCCAGCCGCAGGGCCGTGCGCTCGACGGCGCCCAGGTGGCGGCCGCCGAAGCGCGCGTGGCGCTCGGGGCCGCGGGCCAGTCGCTCAGGCTGGAAGCACAGGAAGCCCGCACTGAAGCCGAGGTGGCCCCGCTGGTCGCGGCGCTGGCGCGGCAGGGCACGCGCTATATCCTGCTGGACCTGCCGCCGGCATCGGTCAGGGCGGCCACGGGCGCGGTCAAGCCGGGCGAGGCCTTGTTGTTCAACGTGTCGGCCGACGACGACGCGTTGCGCGGCGCCGGCTGCGCGCCGGTGCTGCTGCACACGCTGCCCAGCCTGCGCATGCGCGCGGATGCGCTGATGCAGTACCTGGCACTGCGCAAATGGCGCCGCGCCCTGCTGCTGAGCGGCCCGTCCGCGGCCGATGCGGCGCAGCGCGACGCGCTGGTGGCGTCGGCGCGGCGCTTTGGCATTGCCTGGTCGGCGCAGCGCGCCTTCCGGCTGTCCAACGACCCGCGTGAGCGCGACCAGGCCAACCTCGGCCTGCTGACCGGCGGCGTGGACTATGACGTGGTGGTGGTGGCCGATGCCGACGGCGAGTTCGCCCGCGGCGTGCCCTACGCCACGCTGCTGCCGCGCCCGGTGGTGGGCGCCGGCGGGCTGGGCGCGCAGGCGTGGCACTGGGCCTGGGAGCGCAATGGCGGGCCGCAGCTCAACCGGCGCTTCATGCGCGCGGCGGGCCGTCCGATGACCGGCTACGACTGGGCTGCCTGGGTGGCGGTCAAGGCCATTGCCGAGAGCGTGGCGCGCCTGCCCGGGGCCGGGTTTGCCGGACAGGCGCAGGCGCTTGCCGCCGGGCAGGTGGTGGTGGACGGCTTCAAGGGGCCGCCGCTGTCGTTCCGCCGCTGGGACCGCCAGCTGCGCCAGCCGGTGTTGCTGGCCCACCCCGACGGCGTGGCCGGCATGGCCCCGGTGGAAGGCGTGTTGCATCCGAAGAACAACCTCGACACCCTGGGCGCCGATGAAGCCGACACGGCGTGCCGGGCCCCATCCGCGTAGCGCACCCATGGCCTCCATCCTGATCCATCGCTGGCGCGCGCTGCGCGCGGTTTGCGGGCGCGAGCTGCGCAAGTACCTGCGCCAGCCCGGGCGCCTGCTGTCGTCGCTGGTGCGCCCGCTGCTGTGGCTGCTGGTGTTTGCCGCGGGCTTCCAGAACGCGCTGGGCGTCGCCATTGCGCCGCCCTACGACACCTACATCGAATACAAGGTCTACGTGGCGCCCGGACTGCTGGGCATGATCGCGCTGTTCAACGGCATGCAGTCGTCGCTGGCCATGGTGTACGACCGCGAGATGGGCGTGATGCGGCTGCTGCTGACCGCGCCGCTGCCGCGGGGCTGGCTGCTGGCTTGCAAGCTGGCGGCGGGTACGGTGCTGTCGCTGCTGCAGATGGCCGCGTTCCTGCTGGTGGCGATGGCCTTCGGCATCCGCTTCGAGTCCCTGCACCTGCTGGCGGCGACGGGCGCCATGGCGCTGGCCGCGCTGATGCTGGGTGCGCTGGGCCTGCTGCTGTCGGTCCATGTGCGCCAGCTCGAGAACTTTGCCGGCACCATGAACTTCGTGATCTTCCCGATGTTCTTCATCAGCTCGGCGCTGTATCCACTGTGGAAGCTGCAGGAGTCGGGCGCGGAGCTGGTGTACCAGCTGGCCCGCTTCAATCCCTTCACCCACGCGGTCGAGGCGATCCGCTTTGCGCTGTACGGGCAGGTGGCGCCGCTGAGCCTGGCGGTGGTGGCGGGCAGCGCGGTGGTGTTCTTCGCGCTGGCGCTGCAGGGCTACGACCCGCAGCGCGGCATGGCGCGCCGGGGGCAGCAGGCATGAGGCGCCGGACGCGGGGCATGCTCCTGCTGATGGCGGCCGCACTGGGCCTGGCCAGTGCGGCGGTAGCGGCTGCCGGGGCAGCGGGCGCCGTCATCGCGCACAGCGATCCGCTGCAGTCGCCGCAATGGGCCTGGATCCACAAGGAGCTGCTGCAGTCTGGCCCGGTGGTGTTCGACAGCCGCGTCAGGGTGACCGGGCCGGCGTTTGCGGAAGACCCCATGCGCGTGCCGATCGCCTTCGATGCCTCGGCGCTGGGCGAAGTGGATCGCATCGTGGTGGCGGTCGACCGCAACCCGATCCGCGAGGTGCTGGCGTTCGAACCGCTGCGGGTGCGCCCGTCGCTGTCGTTCCGCTTCAAGCTGGAACAGGCTTCGCCGGTGCGGGTGGCGGCGCGCACGCGCGATGGCACCTGGCATGTCGGCAGCGTGCTGGTCGATGCCGGCGGCGGGGGCTGTACGGTGCCCGGCGCCACCCGCCGCGACGGCAGCTGGAGCCGCACGCTCAATCGCGTGGACGCGCGTGTGTTCCCGGGCTTCGGCGGGGCCGCGGCACGCGTGCGGCTGCGCGTGATGCATCCGATGGATACCGGACTGGCAGCGGGCATCCCGGCGTTCCACATCGAGACCCTGGTTCTTGCCGACGCGGCCCGGCAGCCGCTGCTGCGCCTGACGCTGCATGAGCCGGTTGCCGAGAATCCGATCTTCTCCTTCGACCTGCGCGATGCCGTGCCGCCGGGCATGACGGTGGCCGGCCACGACAACAACGGCAACCGCATCGCGGCGCGGGTGTCACCATGAAGCGGCGATTGCTACTGTGGTTGCTGCTATGCCTGGCGGGCCAGCCCGTGCCGCCGGCATTCGCCCAGGAGGCTGCGCTGCAGCCTCCTGACTATCGTCTGGCCCCGCGCGAGATCGCCGCGGGCGTGTGGCTGCTGGAAGGCGCCAATGCCGACTTCGCGCCCGGCAACGGCTGCAACATCATCAATACGGCGTTCATCGACACCGGCGACGGCGTAGTGGTCATCAACACCGGCCCGTCGCGGCTGTATGGCGAGCAGCAGCGCAAGGCGATTGCATCGGTCACGGCCGCCCCGGTGCGGCTGGTGCTGAACCTGAACCTGCATCCCGACTATTTCTTCGGCAACCAGGCCTATGCCGATGTGGGCGGCAGCGCCCTGGCCGGCACCATCGACGGGGCGCGGCGCGAGGGCGCCGCTTATGCCGACAACCTCTACCGCCTGTGCGGCGACTGGATGCGCGGCACCGAGCCCGTGCCGGCTGCGCACGCGCTGGCGCCGGGCCGGCTCACGATCGGGCGCCATACGCTGGAGCTGGTGCGCCTGGACGGCCATACCGGCGACGACCTGGTGGTGCTGGACCACAGCGCGGGCGTGGTCTTTGCCGGCGGGCTGGTGTTCCGGCAACGCATTCCGACCACGCCGCACGCGGATATCGGCCGCTGGCTGGCCAGCCTGGGCCGGCTGCAGGCGCTGCTGGCCGACAGCGGGGCGCGCGTGCTGGTCCCCAGCCACGGGCCAGTGCCTGCGGCCGGCGGCGGCGCTGAGGCCATCGCGCAGACGCGCGGCTACCTGCAATGGCTGGACACGCGCCTGCGCGAGGCCGCGGCGCAGGGGCGCGACCTGGCCGAGGTCATGGCGATGCCGGTGCCGCAGCCCTACGCGCACTGGGCCGCGATGCCCGCGGAGTACCTGCGCAACGTCGGCCATCTCTACCCGGCGCGTGAAGAAGCCGCGCTTGGCCACTGACGCCGGCCAGCCGAGGCGGGCTGTTCAGTTCTGGAGCAACTGCAACGCAGTGTTGCGCGCTGGCACGGCCGTCATCACGCAACCGGGCCGCAACCGGCGTGCTGGTGCGGGGATGCGACTGGCATGGGAATTGCCAAAGGCGTGTCTGGTGGGTGGCGCAGTGGCGCACCTGGGAAACCCAAAACAAGAGAGGAGATGGCAATGAGGACGTTACGAGTAGTGATGGCGGTTGCGGCTGCCGCGGCCAGTCTGGCCGCGCAGGCGGCTGTGACCGATGCCATGATCGAGAACGACGCAAAGAGCCCCGGCGATGTGTTGTCGTGGGGCATGGGCCCGCAAGGCCAGCGCTATTCCACGCTGTCGCGCATCAATACGAAGAACGTCGGGCAGCTGGTGCCGGCGTGGTCGTTCTCGTTTGGCGGCGAGAAGCAGCGCGGGCAGGAATCGCAGCCGCTGATCCATGACGGCAAGATGTTCGTGACGGCCTCGTATTCGCGCATCTATGCGCTGGACCTGAAGACCGGGCGCAAGCTCTGGAAGTATGAGCACCGGCTGCCCGAAGGCATCATGCCGTGCTGCGACGTGGTGAACCGCGGTGCGGCACTCTACGACAACCTGGTGATCTTCGGCACGCTCGATGCGCAGCTGGTGGCGCTGGACCAGAAGACCGGCAAGGTGGTGTGGAAGGAGAAGCTGGAGGACTACGCCGCCGGCTATTCGTACACGGCGGCGCCCATGATCGTCAAGGGCATGGTGCTGACCGGCATCTCGGGCGGCGAGTTCGGCGTGGTGGGCCGGGTCGACGCACGCGATGCCAAGACCGGGCAGCTGGTGTGGTCGCGGCCGGTGGTCGAAGGCCATATGGGCTACAAGTACGACAAGGACGGCAACAAGACCGAGAACGGCGTGACCGGCACCGCCAACGCAAGCTGGCCGGGCGAGACCTGGAAGACCGGCGGCGCCGCCACCTGGCTGGGCGGCACCTACGATCCGGCCACCGGGCTGGTGTACTTCGGCACCGGCAATCCGGGGCCGTGGAACAGCCATATCCGCAAGGGCGACAACCTCTACTCGGCCTCGACGGTGGCGCTGGATCCCGCCACCGGCAAGATCGCCTGGCACTACCAGAACACCCCGAACGACGGCTGGGATTTCGATGGCGTCAATGAGTTCGTGACCTTCGACCTGGACGGCAAGCGCATGGGCGGCAAGGCCGACCGCAATGGCTTCTTCTACGTCAACGACGCGGCCAGCGGCAAGCTGGTCAACGCCTTCCCCTTCGTCAGGAAGATCACCTGGGCCACCGGCATCGACCTGAAGAGCGGCCGCCCCAACTACATCGCCGAAGGCCGCCCCGGCGACCCCGCCGCCGGCAGCGACGAGAAGAAGGGCAAGTCCGTGTTTGCCGCGCCGGGCTTCCTTGGCGGCAAGAACCAGCAGCCGATGGCCTACAGCCCGCAGACCGGCCTGTTCTACGTGCCCGCCAACGAGTGGGGCATGGATATCTGGAACGAGCCCATCAGCTACAAGAAGGGCGCTGCCTTCCTGGGCGCGGGTTTCACCATCCGTCCGCTGAACGAGGACTATATCGGCACGCTGCGGGCCATCAACCCCAAGAGCGGCAAGATCATGTGGGAGGTCAAGAACAGCGCGCCGCTGTGGGGCGGGGTGATGACCACCGCCGGCGGGCTGGTGTTCTGGGGCACGCCGGAAGGCTACCTGAAGGCGGCCGACGCCAGGACCGGCAAGGAGCTGTGGCAGTTCCAGACCGGCAGCGGCGTGGTGGCGCCCCCGGTCACCTGGGAAGAGAACGGCGAGCAGTACGTGGCGGTGGTGTCCGGCTGGGGCGGCGCGGTGCCGCTGTGGGGCGGCGAGGTGGCCAAGCGCGTGAACTTCCTGGAGCAGGGCGGCTCGGTGTGGGTGTTCAAGCTGCACAAGAGCTGAGCTGGCGGGAGATGACACTGCCAGGCGCCCGCATCGCATCATGGGTGCGATGCGGGCGCCGGGCGCGGGTGCAACAGGATGAAACGGGACTCAGGTATGAAGAAGGAATGGATGGCGCTGGCGGTGGCTTCGGCGCTGCTGCCGGGCGCGGCGCTGGCCGGCACGGCCGCCGACATGCAGGCCCTGGCCGACAAGAGCGGCTGCTTTTCCTGCCATGGCATGCAGTCAAAGCTGGTGGGCCCGGGGTTTGCCGAGGTGGCTGCCAAGTACAAGGGCGACAGCCAGGCGGCGGAGCGGCTGGCAAAGAAGATCCGCGAAGGCGGCAAGGGCGCGTGGGGGCGGATTCCGATGCCGCCGCATGGCAGCCTTGCGGAGGACGATGCGAAGAAACTGGCGGAGTGGGTGTTGAGTGCCAGCTGAGGCCGGCGACTGTCTTGACGATGCCGGCATGCCGGCAAGGAACCCCGGCTGGCGCCTGCCATGCCGGGGTTTTTCCTTTCTTAGCGCTGGCCGCTGCTCAGCCGCAGCGAGTTGCCATCGCTGCGAAATACCATCGCTTGCTCGCGCGCCTGCGCCACGGCCAGCCGGCCCTGCAGCACGATCTCGCTGACCTTGTCGTGCGCGCCGGAGCGCTCGCACACGGGGTCCGTGGCGGTGGCGTCGCCGGTGACCAGGAACGCCTGGCAGCGGCAGCCGCCGTAGTCCTGCTCGCGCTGGTCGCAGGAACGGCAGGGTTCCTGCATCCACTGCGTGCCGCGGAAACGGCGGAAGGCATCGCTTTCGGTCCAGATCTCGCGCAGCCCCTGCGTGGCGACATTGGGCAGCGCCAGGCCCGGCAGCATGCGCGCCGCGTGGCAGGGCAGCGCGGTGCCGTCCGGCGCCACGCCAAGGAAGGTGGTGCCCCAGCCGTTCATGCACTTCTTGGGCCGCGCCTCGAAGTAATCAGGCACGACGAACAGGATCTGGCATTGCCTGCCGATGCGCGCGCGGTACTGCCGGACCACGGCCTCGGCCTCGCGCAGCTGCTCATGGGTGGGCAGCAGCGCCAGCCGGTTCTCCCAGGCCCAGCCGTAGTACTGCGTGTTGGCCAGTTCCAGGTATTCGGCGCCCATCTGCAGGGCCATCTCGATGATGGTGCCGACATGCGGCAGGTTATGCCGGTGCAGCACGCAGTTCATCACCATCGGATAGCCGTGCGCCTTGATCATGCGCGCCACGCGCTGCTTCAGGTCGAAGGTGCGGGTGCTGGACAGGAAGTCGTTGAGCTCGCGGGTGGAGTCCTGGAACGACAGCTGGATATGGTCCAGGCCGGCGTCGCGCAGGGCGGCAAGGCGGGCGTCGGTCAGGCCCACGCCCGAGGTGATGAGGTTGGTGTAGAAGCCCAGGCCATGCGCATGCCTGACCAGTACTTCAAGGTCCTTGCGCAGCAGTGGTTCGCCGCCGGACAGCCCGAGCTGCACCGCGCCCAGCGCCCGCGCCTGGCTGAACACGTCGCACCATTGCACGGTGCTCAGCTCGGCCGTATGCCGGGCATAGTCCACCGGGTTGGAGCAGAAGGCGCAATGCAGCGGGCAGCGGTAGGTCAGCTCGGCCAGCAGCCACAGCGGCGGGCCGGGCGCGGCCTCAGACCAGCCAGCCGCGTTCGATCGCATGTTTGACAAAGGCATGTACCTCCGGGGCGATTCCCTGCACGCCAAACGCGGCCTGCAGGTCGTCGATCAGCATGTCCAGCGTGTGGCTGCCGTCGCAGCGCTGCAGGATCGCGGCGGCGCTGTCGTTGAGGGTGACCATGCCTTCCGGGTACAGCAGCACCCAGCTTTGCTGGGAGGCTTCCCATTGCAGGCGAAAGGTCCGGTGCAGGGTCGGTCTGGCGAGGTCTTGCGTGCTGGCTGTCATGGGTTGGCTTGCTGGATGGCGTCGAGCATCGACCAGAGCACGTCGAGCTTGAACTGCAGGATGTCGAGGGCGCGCTGCTGTTGCGCCGCGCTGCGGAAATGGCCCAGCGTCACGCGCAGGCCATGGTCCACGTCGCGCTGCGCGAGCGGAATGCGAGAGCGGAAGTAGTCCAGCCCGGCGGCCTCGATCCACGGGTAATGCGTGGGCCAGCCGGCCAGGCGTTCCTTGTGGATTGCGGGCGCGAACATCTCCGTCAGCGACGAGCACACGGCTTCCTGCCACGGTGCGCGGCGCGCAAAGTTGACGTAGGCATCGACGGCAAAGCGCACCCCGGGCAGCACGTGCCGGTGGCTCAGCAGTGCTTCGCGCTCCAGGCCCACCGCCTGGCCCAGGCGCAGCCAGGCCTCGATGCCGCCGGGCTGGGTGTCGGTGCCGTCGTGGTCAAGGATGCGCACCACCCACTCGCGGCGGGTGTCGCGCTCGGGGCAATTGGACAGGATGGCGGCGTCCTTCAGCGGGATGTTGTCCTGATAGTAGAAGCGGTTGGCCACCCATGCGCGGATCTGCGCGGGCGAACACTGGCCTGCCGCCATGCGCTGGTTGAAGGGATGGTGGATGTGGTAGCCGCTTTCCATGGCGCGCAGGCGGGCCTCGAACTCGGCCTCGGCCCAGGCGATGGGGGGGATGGGGAGGATGGCAGTTGTCATAGGGCGATTTCCATGCCGTCGTACGCCACCTCGATGCCATGCCGCGCCAGCTCTGCGCGCTCGGGCGAGTCTTCCACCAGCACCGGGTTGGTATTGTTGATATGGATAAGAATCTTGCGGCTGGCGGGCAGCCGCTCCAGGACCTCGATCATGCCGCCGGGTCCCGACAGGGCCAGGTGGCCCATGTCGGCGGCGCTCTTGCCCGAGAAGCCAGGCGCCTGCATCTCGTCGTCGCGCCAGAAGGTGCCGTCGACCAGCACGATGTCGGCGCTGTGCAGCTCGGCAAAGACGTGGTCGTCGATGCGGCCCAGGCCGGGCGCATAGAAGGCGCTGCGGCCGCTGCGGCGGTCTTCGATGCGCAGGCCGATGTTGTCGCCCGCGCGCGGCGCGTGGCGGTTGGGCGAGTAGGGCGGGGCCTTGCTCTCCAGCGGTATCGCCGTCAGTGTCAGGCCGTCCAGCGGCGGGACTGAAAACGCGGTGCCGTCGCAGGGCAGGGCATGCGTCCGCAGTCCGCAGTAGTGCGACAGGATGCGCGTCAGCGGGAAGGCGGCGCCCAGGTCGTCCAGCACGGCGGCGGTGGCATAGAGCGGCAGCGCCTGGCGGTGTTCGCGCAGCATCAGCAGGCCGGTGACGTGGTCGATCTGCGCATCCATCAGCACGACCGCGGCGATGGCGGTGTCGCGCGGCGCGCGCGCGGGCTGCAGCGCGGGTGCCTGGCGCAGCTGCTGCAGGATATCGGGCGAGGCATTGACCAGGATGGCATCAGGCCCGTCGCCCGTCAGCGCGATCGAGGATTGCGTGCGCGGCGTGGCGCGCACCGTGCCGCGGCGCACGCCGTCGCAGTTGTGGCAGTTGCAGTTCCACTGCGGAAAGCCGCCGCCGGCGGCCGACCCCAGTACCCGGATGCTTGTCATGGCGTGAGCGCTTGGTGTTGGGTCATGGCTTCACGGGGCAGGCGCCAGGCCTGGCGTCTGCCTGCGTTGGTTGTGCTTGCGGTCCGCGGCTTGCCTGTCGGCGCAGCGCCGGTCGCAGGCGCCGCGGCACCGCGGCACCCTCAGCGGTTGGCGATGTACATCGTGATTTCAAAGCCAAGCCGCAGCTCGGTGTAGGCGGGGGTGGTCCAGCGCATGTCTCTCTCCTTGGGTGGCATGGTTAGTGAATATCGTTGTGCAGCGGCGCCTGGCTGCCGCCCGACTGCCGCATCCCTTCAAGGCAACATCCATGCCCGACGCATCAACGATTTCTGCCGGCTTTTCCGACGCGGCCACCACCTTCCACCTGCGTACGCCCGATGCCCAGCGCGTGCATGTGCGGCTGGCCGGCGCCGCGGACGGCGAGCCGTGGCTGGTGCTGCATGGCGGGCCGGGCAGCGGCTGCTCTGCCGCCATGGCGCAGTGGTTCGACCCGCGGCGGCACCGCGTGGTGATGCCGGACCAGCGCGGCGCCGGCCGCTCCAGGCCGGCCGGCTGCCTGCGCCGCAATACCGTGGGCGCGCTGCTGGCCGACCTGGAGCAGCTGCGCCGCGCGCTGGGCATCGAGCGCTGGGGCGTGGTGGGCGGATCATGGGGTGCAGCACTTGCCCTGGCGTACGCGGCGCAATGCCCGCACGCCGTGGCGGCGCTGGTCCTGCGCGGCTCCTTCCTGACCGGCCGCGACGATGTGCTCGCGCTGTTTTCACCGCGCCATGGGGGCCGCCGCATGCTGCATTGCGTCAAGGCATGGGGCGAGCGCTTGCCCGATGCGCGCGCGCGGCTGCTCACTGTGTCACGGCTGTTGCAAAGTGGTACGCCTGTTCAAAAACGGGACACTGCCGCGGCGTGGCAGGCGAGCGAACAGGCGTGGTTGGGTCTTTCCCCTGCGTCGCATTCGCGCCGGCAGCGGCGGCCTGAGCGCATGGCCGCGGTGAACAAATACCGGATCCAGGCGCACTACCTGCGCAACCGGGCCGGACTGGGCAAGCCGGCCCTGCTCAGCGCGGCGCGGGTCATCGGCGCGCATGGCCTGCCGGTGACGCTGCTGCATGGCCGCGCCGACAAGGTCTGCCGTCCCGCCAACGCGCTGCGCCTGCAGGCCGCCATGCCGGGCGCAAGGCTGGCCTGGGTGGACGGCGGACACCTGGCGGCAGGGGCCATGCGCGACGCCCTGGTGGCCGCGATCCGCGCCGCGGGCTGGCAGCGGTGATGCCCACGACGCGGCGCGGCTTTCTTGGCGCCACGCTTGCGCTGGCCATGAACGGCTGGCGCCCGGCGGCCGCTGCCGGCACGCGGGTCACGCTGGAGCGGCTGCAGCCAGGCGTGTACGTGGCCCGCGCCGGCAATGCCGAAGTGGCGCGCGCCAACGCCGCCGAAGTGGTGCCGACCCTGGTCCACCTGAGCGGTGCGGGCGTGCTGGTGGTGGACCCCGGGCCGCAGGCGGCGTGGGGCGGTGCGCTGCTCGGCGCCATCCGGGCGCTGACGCCGCAGCCCGTGCGTTGGGTGGTCAACACGCATGCCCACCCGGAGAACGTGCTGGCCAATGCCGCGTTCGCACGGCTGCGGCCCCGGCCCGTGTTCCTCGCCTCCGCCGCCACGGCTGCGCTGATGCGGCAACGCTGCGCGGCCTGCCTGGCCCGCATGGCGACGCTGCTCGGGAACGGTGCCATGCGCGGCGCCGTGATCGTGTTGCCGCAGCCCGCGCTGCAGCCCGATGGCTGGCTGCACACCGGCGCTACCGCCTGGCAGGTGCAGGTTTATGCGAATGCGCACAGTGCCTCGGATACGGTGCTGTACGCGCCGCAGCTGCAGCTGCTGTGTGCGGGTGGCCTGGCTTACCGCGAGCGCGTGCCGGAGATGCACGAGGCCTCGCTGCAGGGGTGGCGCCGTGCGCTGCGGCGGCTGCAGGAGCTGCCGGCGCGCACGGTGGTGGGCACCGCGGCGGGCACGCCCGCCCAGACGCTGGCGCCGACGCTGGCTTACCTGGATGCGCTGGCGCACGGAATCGGCGCCGCGCTGGCCGCGGGCAGCGATGCCTCGCGCGCCAATGACGCCGTGGCGGCGGTGCCGTTCCGGCACTGGCGCCATTTCCAGCCGCGCCACCCGCTGAACGTGCAGCGCGCCTGGCGCGAGCTGGAAGACCTGTGGATGCAGGGCGAGCCGCTGGCCTGAGCGCGGGGCTGCCCTGGTGCGTGGCCCGAATCAGCCGGCCTGGTGGGGCAGCCCGCGGGCCTCTTCCATTTTCCGGTAGACCGTATTGCGCGAGATCCCCAGCGCCTTGGCCGCCGCAGAGATGTTCCCGTTGTGCGCCTTGACCGTGGCGACAATGGCCATGGCCTCGACATCGGCCAGCCGCGTGGGCTGCGCGCCCGGCAACATATGGGCCGCGGGCACCGCCGCATGCCCCTGGCGCTCGCGCAGGTCATCGAGGAAGTCGTCGGGCAGGTGGTCCTCGGTGATCTCGGCTTCGCCTTCGGCCATCAGCCGCGCGGTGCGCAGCAGGTTGCACAGCTGGCGGATATTGCCCGGCCAGTGGTAGCGGCGGAACATCTCCATCACCGACTCGCGGATGCGGGGCGGCTCGCCGGGTTGCACGCCCGCCTGGTCCTGGCGCAGCAGCCTGGCGGCCACCGCGTCGAGGTCGCCGCGCTCGCGCAGGGCCGGCAGCCGCACCACCAGCCCGTTGAGGCGGTAGTAGAGGTCTTCGCGGAACTGGCCGTTGGCGACCAGGTCACGCAGGTTGCGGTTGGTGGCGCATACCACCGAGACGTCGACATGGATGACCTTGCTGCTGCCCAGCGGCGACACCGCGCGTTCCTGCAGCGCGCGCAGCAGCCGTCCTTGCAGATGCAGCGGCATGTCCCCGATCTCGTCCAGGAACAGCGTGCCGCCGTTGGCCAGCAGCATCTTGCCGATGCCGCCCTTCTTGCGGGCGCCGGTGAAGGCGCCTTCTTCATAGCCGAACAGCTCGGACTCGATCAGGGTTTCCGGGATGGAGGCGCAGTTCACGGCAATGAAGGGCCCGGCATGGCGCGGGCTGTCGGCGTGGATGGCGCGCGCCATCAGTTCCTTGCCGGTGCCGGTCTCGCCCAGCACCATCACCGGAATATCCTTGCCGATGACCTTGCGCAGCTTGCCGATGACCGCGCGGATCTGCGCGTCGCCCGTGTCCAGGTCGTCCAGCCCGGGTGAGCGGGCGGGGCCTGCGGCCAGGCTGCGCGGTGCGGCGGCCGTGCCAGGCTGGACTGCTTGGCCGGCATCGGTGTTGCCCGGCAGCGATGCGGCGGGTGACTTCCATTCGACCCGGGCGCTGACCTTGACGCCGCTCGGCAGGTGCAGCTGGACGATGCCCGCATGAGCCGCGCGCACCGTGTCGAACAGCTGCGACATCGACAGCCCGAACAGCGAAGAGAAGGTGTGCGCATGCAGGGCGCCATTGGACAGGCCAAGCTGGAACTGCCCGCTGCGGTTGGCTGACAGGAAGCGCCCGCCGGGCGTGAAGGAGACGATGCCCTCGACCAGCGTGCCCAGGAACTCCGCGCGCGAATGGAAGCGGATGCACACCATGTCACGGAAGGCGTTGCCGAACAGCTGGTTCTCGATCATCTGCGCCGACATCCGCACCAGCGCCATGGTGTGCTTGTGGAAACCGCGCTGGTCGCCGGTCACATCCAGCGCCCCCACGGTCTTGCCGTAAGGGTCGAGGATGGTCATGCACGAGCAGGTCAGGAACTGGTTGGCCTCCAGGAAGTGGTCGGCGCCGTGTACCAGCGTGGCCCGGTTCTCGGCCAGGGCCGTGCCGATGGCGTTGGTGCCGCGGCGCGCTTCCGACCACTCCGCGCCCGGGCGCAGCGCGACCTGGTTGGCCCGGGCCAGAAAGTCGTCATCGCCCATCGAGTGCAGGATCAGGCCATCGGCGTCGGTCAGGATGACCATGCTCTGCGTATTCACGATCTGGTCGTAGAGCGTTTCCATCACCGGCAGCGCATAGGCGAACAGCGACTGGCTACGCTCGATCCGCGTTTTCAGCTCGCTCTGCAGCACCGGGCAGAAGTCGGGCGATTCGTAGGGACGCAGGCCATAGGACTCGGAACGCTGGTGGGCCTGGGCAATCAGTTGGTCGCGCTCGGGCTGCCCTGTGTCACCCGGGGCGCCCGCCGCGGGGCGGGCCGGTTCCGGCTGGAAGGTCATTTCTCTGTCTCCTGTGGAAAGTCCGCCCGCGGTCTTTGCGCGGGTCGCTGTCGGCGCCTTCGCCGGGCGCATGGTCGACAGTGTTGCGTCATGAAGCAAAACACTTGCCAGGGTGTGGCAATCCGGGACACCCGTGCCGCGATGCTGCGTTGCAGACAACGATGGCGGCGCGGCGAAGCCTGCTTTCAGGCGCCTCCGGGCCTGGTCCGGCTGGCTGGTATGGCTCTTGCGGAAACAGGGCAAACAACCAAGACCCGTCCACTGTAGGAGACATCCATGAAAACGCAGCGCCGCCTGCTTGCCTTGCTCGCGCTTTGCGCGTCCCTGACCGCCCTCCCGGCCGGTTCCCTGCTGGCCCATGGCGACGTCACGCCCCAGGCCGTCGATACCAAAGCGTTACCACAACTGGGCGACGAATGGCGCCCGGACAATCCCTACCGTAGCGGTGATGCGCACAAGGAGGCTCTGCGGATCGGCAGCTCGGCCTATAACCAGAACTGCGCGCGCTGCCATGGCCTGGAAGCGGTGTCAGGGGGCATCGCGCCGGACCTGCGCAAGCTGGACGGCGACTGCGTCTCGCTGGCGGATGCAAAGAAGAAGCAGGCATGCATGAGCGAGATCTCGCAGTTCTACACCACCACCGTGCGCAAGGGCCGCACGCGCGACGGCCGCGTCTACATGCCGCCGTTCGACGGCGTGCTGAGCCAGGAGGCGGTGTGGGCCATCAAGACCTACCTGGAGTCGCGCCACGAGTAAGAGGCGGTTGCGCCGGCAGTCCTTCACGTTGTCCAGCCCCGGCCCGCAGTGCCGGGTCAACGCATCTTCCAGGAGCCATCCCATGCCCGCCAGCCCTGTCCGCGGCCCCAGGCATTCCGTGTCCCCCATGCCGGCGGCGCCGGCCGGCGCCGTGCGCTGGCTGTGCGGCGCCATGCTGGCTGCCGCCGCGCTCTTCTGCGCGCAACCGGCCCAGGCCGACCTGGCCAGGATCCGCCAGACCGGCACCCTCAAGGTGGCGGTCTACAAAGGCTTGCCGCCGTTCTCCGCGATCGCGGGCAGTCAGGCCGCGGGCATCGACGTGGCCCTGGCCAGGGCACTGGGCAAGGAGCTGGGCCTGTCGGTGGCGCTGATGCCGTTCGATGCCGATGAAAGCATGGCTGACGACTTGCGTGCCATGGTCTGGCGCGGCCATTACCTTGGTTACGGACCGGCCGACGTAATGCTGCACGTGCCGGTCGACCGCGCCTTCATGCGCGAGAACGACAAGGCGCTGATCTTCGCGCCGTACTACCGCGAGACCTTCGTGCTGGTGCAGGACCGCGAGCGCGTGCCGGCGGTGCGCGGCCTGGAAGACCTGGCCGGGCAGCCGACCGGCGCCGCAGCCGGTTCGGCCGGGGCCAATGCGCTGCTGTCCGGCGCGGGCGGCGCCTTGCGCGACAAGGTCAGGATCTACCCCGAAGCCGACGCGGCATTGCGCGCGCTGTTCTCCGGCGAGATCGCGGCGGCGATGGTGACGCGCGCCCAATACGAGAGCGCGCTCAAGGCCGCGGGGCAATCCGGGGCGCGCTTTGCCGCGACGGAACCCAGCGCGCCGCTGCTGCCGCAGCGCGGGTGGGCCGTCGGCATGGCGGTCAAGGCAGGCGAGCGGGAACTGGCCGAAGCGCTGGAACAGGCGTTGAGCGCGCTGCGCAGCAATGGCGAACTGGCGCGCATCTTTGCCGGCTACGGGGTGTCGATGCAGGCGCCGTGAGGGTGGCTGGCGGGCGCCTCACCTGGCCGGCCTGCCGGCCCGTGCAAGCGGCAGCGTCTGCAGGCGCTCGGCAACGACATTGCGGATCGCCTGCGGCGCGTCCAGGTCGTCCAGCATGCGCGGCCAGTTGGCATGCGCCAGCGCGACGGCTTCCTTGACGGCGGCGGTCGCAATGCGCCGCGGGACGCCGGCCTTCTCCGCGATGGTCTCGTACGTTGCCAGGGTTTCTTCACGCTGCCGCCTGTCGATGGCAACGTTCTGGCCATAGGTCGCAAAGCCGGGAAGCGCGGCCACGCAGACGATGTCGTACGCCGGTGACAGTTCTGGCAGGACCCCGTTGTGATAGGTCACCGAGAAGTTCTTCAGGTGCGCATCGCTGTTGCCGATCAGCGTGTTGACCGCCTGGCGCAGGAAGAACTGCCGCGCATGCTCGATCCCGCTCGGGCTCAGGCGATACAGGGCGGCAACGAGCTGAATGTAGCTCTCGATGCCGGCGTACTTCTTCGCTGGCATCCTGCCCAGCATCTGGCAGCCGTCTTCGGCGTGCACACGCCCGGCCGGGGTGCGGTCAAACCTGTCCACCGCAAGGTAGTGCAGGTTTTCGCCCAGCGATTCAACCAGTCCCTCGACCTCGATGGTCGAGACGGGCAGTACTCTTGTCGGCGCGACATGGACGCCGGCGGCAGCTGCGAGCTGCATCGAGATCGATTCGTTGAACACCTGCGAATCATCGTTCCTGGCAGGAAGCTTGGCGATGATGTCGGACAGCCTGCCCTTGGCTGGCAGAGTGTAGCGCTTGTCCTGCAGCACCGTCGACAGGGCCAGCTTGTTCTGCACGCCGGACACCGAGGCCGCGCCCTGGGTGGCGCCCTCCACCACGGCAATTTCCAGGTTGTCCGCGCCGCCGGTCACGCCATACGTCCGCGCATACTCCGGCAACGCGCCGATGTCCGCCGGCACGATGACGACGGCCCCCGGGAGATCATTGCCGGCCGATGCCAGGATGCCGAAATCATCCTTGTCATCGGGATTGCTCCGCGTTGCCTCGAGCCGCTTGCGCAGTTCGCCCTCGGGCAGCAGGCCGGCAAAGTAGGGCGGCAGTTCATGGCCCGTGCTGTAGACGGCAGGATGGAAGGGGTTGTCCAGCACCTCGGCGGTGGCCTTGCGGCCGGCCTCGGTCGGGACGCTGATCGACAGGCTCAGCGTGGGGCGGCGCGTGTCGCCCCGGAAGGCTTCGGATGGCACGAACCGGACATTGCCGCTGGCCTCGCACAGGTAGCCGCATAACTGGTCGTACAGCCGGACCTCAAGAAAGCGCGGATGCAGTTCGTAGCTCATTCCTGGTCCAGGAAGATGTCGACTGCGCTGCGGGCGCTGCGGTCGGGCCCGCTGCCTTTGCCTTCCAGGACTTGCCTGACTTCCTGTGCCCGCTCGTTGGGCACCAGGACCCATTCTGCGTCCAGGGCGGCCGCCAGGGCTTCGAGGGTGGATGCGCGGCTGTCCTTCTTCCCCAGCAGGATCGCCGACAGGTTCTGGCTTGCCATGCCCAGCACCCGCCCGATCTCGGTCAGGGTCTTGCCTCTGGCTTCACGCATGTCGCGGCACTGAGAAACTAATGACATAGCATTATTTCATTGATATATGCATGCCTTAGTATGATACATCGGCGCGCCGATAGCCAGGCGCGTATCATTCGATAGTAGCCTCTATTCAATAAAGTAATGCTATCGAATTATTTTCTATTGCGGACCGCCGTCCGGAATGAAACCGGGTGGAGCAAATGAAGACGGGCCGCCGCCCGCCCGTCTCACTTCCCCGGTGTTCCCCAGGCCACCCCTTGCCGCTACCCCTTGCGCTGGCACCCGATACTGTATAAATATACAGTTATCGTAAACCTACTAGTTCCTCGCCATCCCCGGCGAGCGACGCCAACTCCACATGACTGCGCAATCGCACGCAGCCCCGCCCATGGCGGCGGAGGGCCTTCTTTTCCCTGCGCCGGCGCCCCCGGTCTCGCGCCAGCAGGCGCTGTCGGCGCTCGAGCAGTGTTATCCCGGGCTGTGGCGGGCCGGCCAGCTGGGCCGTGCCGGCGGTGCGGCGGTATGCCCGACCGGATATGACGCGCTGTCGGCCGAGCTGCCCGGCGGCGGCTGGCCGGCGGGCGGGCTGACGGAGCTGCTGACGGCGCAGGGTGGAGCGGGCGAGCTGCGCCTGCTGCTGCCGGCGCTGGGCGCGCTGGCCGGGGCCGGGCGCCGTATTGCGCTGGTGGCGCCGCCTTACCTGCCCAATGCGATGGGGCTGGCCGCGGCCGGCCTGCCGGCGCGCCAGCTCTACTGGATGCGTCCCCCGGCCGGCGCCGGCAAGGCCGCGCAGCAGGCCGACATGCTGTGGGCGGCCGAGCAGGTGCTGCGCAGCCAGGCCTTTGGCGGCGTGCTGGTCTGGCTGCCCGCGGCCCGCCCCGAGGCGCTGCGCCGCCTGCAGGTGCTGGCGCAGGCCGGCGACGCGGTGGCATGGGCGCTGCGCCCGGCCACGGCGCTGCGCGAGTCGTCGCCGGCGGTGCTGCGGCTGCTGCTGGCGCCGCTGCCCGGCAATGTGCTGTCGATCACCTTCCACAAGCGGCGCGGGCCGGTGCGGGACACGCCGCTGCTGCTGCGCCTGGACGGGATGGCAGCGGCCACGCGCGCAGCCGCCTGGCCTGTCCCGGCAGGAGCACCTGCCTTGTCTGAATCGTCTTCTCCATCTTCTTCCGATGCCGTACTGGATCGCGGTGCACCTGCCGCGCCTGCCCCTGGACGCCCTGCAGCCCAGCTGGCCTGAGCTGGCGCCCGCCGTGAGCCCGCCTGCCGCCACCGCCACGCTGCACCATGCGCTGCCGGTGGCGGTGATGGCGCGCGAGCAGGTGGTGCTGGCCAACGGCCCGGCGATGCAGCTCGGCGTGCGCTACGGCATGCGCCGCGGCGGCGTGCAGGCGCTGTCGGCCGACATCGTGCAGCTGGAGCGCGACCTGGCCGCGGAAGCTTCGTTGATGGAGGCGGTGGCGCTGGCGCTGCTGCATTTCACGCCGGGCGTGACCGTCGACGAGGAACCGGAGTCGGCCACGGTGATGCTGGACGTCACCGCCAGCCTGCGCCTGTTTGGCGGCCACCGCGCGCTGTGCCGCGCGGTGCGTGCCTGCGTGCGCCAGCTTGGCACCTTTGCCCAGGTGGGCTCAGGCCCGACCGCGCACGGCGCCGCGTGGCTGGCGCGCCAGCCGCTGCGGCGCACGCGGCGCGGCGTGGTGCGGCCCGGGCGCCGCGCGGTGGGCATGGCACGCCTGCACCGGCTGCTGGACCGCCTGCCGGTGGAGGCGCTGCATACGCTGGCCGATCCGGCCTGGCTGGACGGCATCGGCTGCCGCACGCTGGGCGAGGTGCGGCGCCTGCCGCGCGCGGGCCTGACGCGCCGGCTGGGCCCGGCGCTGCTGGCGCGGCTGGACCAGGCTTATGGCGACACGCCGGCGCGCTTTGCCTGGTTTGTGGCGCCGCCCGCGTTTGCGCAGCGCATGGACCTGCCGGGCCGCATCGAATCCGCCGAGGGCGTGCTGGCCGGCGCGCAGCGCCTGCTGCTGGCGCTGGCGGGCTGGCTGGCGGTGCAGCAGGCCGGCGTCACGCGCTGCGTGCTGGTGCTGGAGCATGAGCGCTACCGGCGCGGCGTTGACACCGACGGCACCGAGGTGCCGGTGGGCCTGGCCCAGCCCAGCCGCGACCCCGCGCACCTGTCGCGGCTGCTGCGCGAGAAGCTCGACAAGCTCAATTTCCACGCCCCGGTGACCGGCCTGGCGCTGCGCGTTGAGGCGATGGCCGCATGCGTGCCGCACAGCGATGCGCTGTTCCCCGAGCCCGGCGGCACGCCGGAAGACCTGGGCCGCCTGCTCGATACGCTGATGGCGCGGCTGGGCCGTGACAACGTGCTGCAGCCGCGGCCGCTGGCCGACCACCGGCCCGAGCGCGCCAACCGCTGGTGCCCGGTCGACGAGCCCGGCGGCAACAAGGCCGCCAGCCTGCCGGATCCGCAGCCGGAGCGCCCGCTGTGGCTGCTGCCGCAACCGCTGCCGCTGCCGGTGCAGCGCCACCGGCCCTGCCACGGCGGCCCGCTGGCGCTGCTGAGCCGCCCTGAGCGCATCGAGGCCGGCTGGTGGGACGGCGCGCTGGCCACGCGCGACTACTTTATCGCCGAGCGCGCCGACGGCCTGCGCTGCTGGATCTTCCGCGAACGTCCGGGCCATGCGGCGCAGGACGATGGCGGCGAGTACCGCTGGTTCCTGCACGGGTTGTTCGCATGAGCGCGCTGTTCTTGCCTGCCTCGCTGCCGGGTTTGCTGCCGGCGCTGCCGGATTACGTGGAGTTGCACTGCATCTCCAACTTCACCTTCCTGACCGGCGCCTCGCACCCGGGCGAGCTGATCGAGCGCGCCTTCGGCCTGGGCTACAGCGGGCTGGCGCTGACCGATGAATGCTCGGTGGCCGGCACCGCGCGCGCGCACGATGCCATCGAGACGCTGCGCAAGCGCCTGCACGACGCGGTGGCGCGCAGCGCGGCACGCGGCGAAGAGGGCGTGGATGAGCCGCTGCTGGACCATGACGAAGAGCCTGACGCCGGCGCTGACGATCCCCATGCCCACGCCAGCCGCCACCAGCGGCTGCAGGCGCTGGCCCGCGCCGCCGATGCCTTCTCGCTGCTGATCGGCAGCCGCTTCAGCCTGACCCCGGCCGACGGCTCGGCGCGCCCGCCGCTGCGGCTGGTGCTGATCGCCCAGCACCGCGAGGGCTTCGGCAACCTGAGCGAGCTGATCACGCTGGGCCGGCGGCGCGCGCAGAAGGGCAGCTACCGGCTGCATCCCGAAGACCTGGCCGCGCCCGCTGCTGATGAAGCGCACCTGCGCGGCGTGCCCGGCTGCGTGGCGCTGCTGCTGCCCGACTATTGCGCCGATCCTGAACTGCTGCGAGAGCAGGCCGAGTGGTGCCGCGCGGTCTTCGGCGAGCGCGCCTGGATCGCGCTGGAGCAGTTGCAGGGCCATGCCGATGCACTGCATCGCGCGCGCCTGGAAGCGGTATCGGCACAGACCGGCGTGCCGCTGGCGGCGGCCGGCGCGGTCACCATGCACGTGCGCTCGCGCAAGCCGTTGTCCGATGTGCTGGCCGCGATCCGGCTGGGCCAGCCGCTGGCCGAATGCGGCATGGCGCTGGCGCCCAATGCCGAGCAGCACCTGCGCATGCGCCAGGTGCTGTCGCGCCTGTACCCGCGCGAGGCGCTGGCGCAGACGCTGAAGATCGCAGAGTCGTGCGATTTCTCGCTGGGGATGCTGCGCTATGAATATCCCGAGGAACTGGTGCCGGCCGGCGAGACGCCGATCTCCTACCTGCGCAAGGAGGTCACGCGCGGCAAGCGTGAACGCTTCCCCAACGGCCTGAAGCCGGAGTGGGAGAAACAGCTCGAAGAAGAACTGCAGTTGATCGAAGAAAAGCACTACGAACCCTTCTTCCTGACCGTGCACGACATCGTGCGCTTTGCGCGCGGGGAGGGCATCCTGTGCCAGGGCCGCGGCTCGGCCGCCAATTCACTGGTGTGCTTCTGCCTGTATGTGACCGAGGTCAGTCCCGAGCAGGCCAACCTGCTGTTCGGCCGCTTCCTGTCGCGCGAGCGCGATGAGCCGCCCGATATCGACGTGGACTTCGAGCACCAGCGGCGCGAAGAGGTGATCCAGTACATCTACAGGAAATACGGCCGCCACCGCGCAGCGCTGGCGGCGTCGCTGATCACCTACCGCTCGCGCAGCGCATTGCGCGACGTGGGCCGCGCGCTGGGCATCGACGCCAGCGTGGTGGAGCAGGTGGTCAAGGGCCAGGCCTGGTGGGACGGCGGCCGCGGCTTTGTCGAGAAGATCGCCCGCTACGGGCTCGATCCCGAATCGCCGGCGGTGCAGCAGTGGGCCAGCCTGACCGCGCAGCTGCGCGGCTTTCCGCGCCACCTGTCGCAGCATGTGGGCGGTTTCGTGATCGCGCAGCACAAGCTGTCGCGGCTGGTGCCGATCGAGAACGCGGCCATGGCCGACCGCAGCGTGATCCAGTGGGACAAGGACGACCTGGAGTCGCTGGGCCTGCTCAAGGTCGATGTGCTGGCGCTGGGCATGCTGTCGGCGATCCGGCGCGCGCTGGAGATGATCCCCAACCCGGACCCGGCGCGCGCCGCATTGCCGACGCGGATGGAAGACATCCCCAAGGAAGACCCGGACACCTACAACATGATCTGCAAGGCCGAGACCATCGGCGTATTCCAGATCGAATCGCGCGCGCAGCAATCGATGCTGCCGCGGCTGCAGCCGCGCCAGTACTACGACCTGGTGGTGGAGGTCGCCATCGTGCGGCCCGGCCCGATCCAGGGCGGCATGGTGCATCCCTACCTGAAGCGGCGCGAGGCCTTCCGCCGCACCGGCAAGCCGCCCACTTACTTCAACCCGGTCATCGAAAAGGTATTGGGCCGCACGCTGGGTGTGCCCATCTTCCAGGAGCAGGTGATGCAGTTGGCCATCGACGCGGCCGGCTTTTCACCGGGACAGGCCGACCAGCTGCGCCGGTCGATGGCGGCGTGGCGGCGGCGCGGCGACCTGCGCCAGCACCAGGATGCGCTGGTGCGCGCGCTGACCGGCAACGGCTACCCGGAATCCTTCGCGCTGGCGATCTGCAAGCAGATCGAGGGGTTTGGCGAGTATGGCTTCCCCGAGAGCCACGCGGCCAGCTTTGCCAAGCTGGTCTATATCAGCGCCTGGCTCAAGTGCCATCATCCGGCCGCCTTCCTGTGCGCGCTGCTGAACAGCCAGCCGATGGGGTTCTATTCACCGTCGCAACTGGTGCAGGACGCCAGCCGCAATGGCGTGCAGGTGCTGCCGGTGGATGTGACCATCAGCCGCTGGGACAGCACGCTGGAGCCGGTGGAGGCCGATGTCGCCGACGCGCAGGCCCGCACCAGGCCGCAGCATCCGCGCGTGCGCCTGGGCCTGGGCCGCGTCAAGGGCATGCGCGAAGCGGCCGCGCTGCGCATCGAGGCCGCGCGCGCCCAGCGTCCGTTCGACAGCGTCGAAGACCTGGCACTGCGCGCCAGCCTGGACCGGCACGACATCGACGTGCTGGCCGCCGCCGACGCACTGGCGCCGCTGGCCGGCAACCGCCGCCAGGCCCGCTGGCAGGCGCGCGCCGCCGCCGCGCATGCCGCGCACCGCGACCTGCTGTACGAAGCGCCGCCCGCCGAAGCCGCGCTGGCGCTGCCCGCGCCCCGGCTCGGCGAAGACGTGACGGCGGACTATGCCAGCCTGGGCCTGTCGCTCAAGTCGCACCCGCTGGCGTTGCTGCGGCGCAAGCTGACGGCGATGCGCTTTGCCACCGCCAGCCAGCTCGCGCGCTGCGCCAACGGCCGCCGCGTGCGCGCCTGCGGCATCGTCACCGTGCGCCAGCGCCCATCCACCGCCAGCGGCACCATCTTCGCCACCATCGAGGACGAGACCGGCTCCGTCAACCTGATCCTGTGGCCCGACCTGGTCGAGCGCCAGCGCAAGGAGGTGCTGGGCGCCACGCTGCTGGGCGTGGTCGGCACCTGGCAGCGCCAGGGCGACGTGCGCCACCTGGTGGCCAAGGAGCTGGTGGATTTAAGCCCGATGCTGGGGCGGTTGATGGTGGGGAGCCGGGATTTTCATTGAGACGCACGGCCAGAAGCCAGGTCATGCCTGTGCCTGGAGCGGTTTACTTGCACGCCTGATTCATCGCCAGAGTGGCCGCGGCGCCGGCATCGTGATGTACAGCACCACGGTCATCGTGCCCGACAACGACAAGACCCAGATCGAGGCCGAAGGCGGCTGCCACAACGGTGCGGCGGCCACCGGCGAGCCGGCGGTGGGCCCCTTCACGAAGCCGGGCTACACCAACGGCGATTACAACTACGCCCATGGCACGCCGGTGATGGCGACCATGTACGGGCTGGACGTGCTGGCTCCGGCGCGCTGGGGCAAGGCCCCCGACCTGGTGCTGTCCGGGCCCAACGAAGGGCAGAACGTCGGCCGTATCGTCAACAGCTCGGGCACCGTCAGCAATGCGCAGTTCGCCGCATCGCGCGGTATCCCGTCCATCGCCCTGAGCGCGGGTACGGACTCGGTCGACAATGCGGGCCTGGCAAGCCCGGTGTCCGGCGTGGTGGCGCAGTTGTCCATCAAGCTGGTCAACACGCTGCGTGCCAAGGCCAACGGCGGTCCGCTGCTGCCCGCAGGGCTGGCGCTGAACGTCAACTTCCCGAACGCGCCGTCGGCCGCCACGCCCTTCGCGTTCTCGCGGCACGGCACCTTCGATGCGTATTGAGCTTGTCGGTCGCGCTAGTTCATCGCCAGGCTGCCCGCCACCAGTTTCTGCTCGGCGGAGAGCTTGCGGATGGCCTGGTTCAGGGACGCGGTGGTGCTGTTGATGGCTGCGCCCAGGCCAGCGATTTCCTGTTGCAGGGCCGCGATGCGGATGCGCTTCTGGTCCGGGGTGCCGGTGGCCGCATTCTTCACTGCCTCCAGCTCTTGCAGCTTGCGCTCCAGTTGCGCGCGCAGTTCGCGCAGGCGCTTGATCGCATCCTTGGCCTGGTCGGGCAGGCCGCTGTTGTCGACGTCGCTGTTGTCGCGCACCGCGGGCGCCTGTCCGCCACCGGCCAGGGCCTGCCCCGGTGCCGAGATATGGATCTCGGTGCTGGATGCGGGCCGCGCCCGGATACCGGCGGTGTCGCCGGCGGTCTCGCTGGCGGCTACGGCCGGCGTGACTGCCGGGTTGTCAATGGAAACGGCTGCCGCTGCGTTCGCGGCAATCGGCTCGATCATCGTCACGGTCGTACTTCTCCTGGTCGGCCGGCCCTTGGCAACGTGCGCTACGGAATGCGCCGGTTCCTTGCGGATATCGGCAGTTTGTGGCCGGGACTTGAGCGGCCGCAGGGCGAGCAGGGCAACGGAAAAACGGACCGTCAACGCAAGCGGTTATCATCGTGCCGTGCCTTGCCGGTTTCATCCGGAACACTGAATTCACTATCCACTTTGCAGGTCGATTGATGCCGATTCCGTCTTGCCACCCTGGCTTCGCGCCGTACCGTCAGTCCGTGGGCGGGCGGGGCCCATGGTAAAGGGCCGCCGCGGCGCGGGCGCGGCGCCGGCCCGGAAATCGTCGTCGCAGGCGTCATCGGCCAGAACGGAGCCCGCGCAGACCGCCGAGCCAGCGCCGCCGTCGCCCACCACGTCGGCGATGCTCGCGCGCATCCACAGCATGCGGGACTCGCTGGGGCCGGCCGGGCAGCGCATTGCCGATTTCGTGACCCGGTATCCGCAGACCGTGATCCATATGTCGGTCAGCGAAGTGGCCGAGCGCACCAATGCGAGCGAGGGCAGCGTGGTCGGTTTCTGCAAGAGCCTGGGCGCGACGGGCTTCCAGCAACTGAAGATCCTGCTGGCGCAGGAACTGGTGCAGGGGGTCCAGATCATCCACGAAGACCTCGAGCCCGGCGACACCTGCCCGGCGGTCATGCGCAAGATCTTCCAGAGCAACGTCCAGACGCTGCATGACACCAGCGCCGTGCTCGACGTGGCCGCGATCGAGCGCGCGGTCGCATTGCTCAGGGCGGCCGAACGCATCGAGATCTATGGCATTGGCAGCGCGGCGCCGATCGCCGAGGATGCGCAGTACCGCATGCTGCGCATCGGGCTCAACGTGAAGGCGGTGGTGGATTCGCATATTCAGGCCATCAGTGCATCGCTCGCGGGCCCCAGGGTTGCCACGCTGACCATCTCGCATTCGGGCAGCACGCATGAAACCGTGACGGCCACGCGGCTGGCCCGGGAGAGCGGTGCCAGCACCATCTGCATCACCAATTTCGGCAAGTCGCCGATCCAGGCCTTCGCCGACGTCGTGCTGTTCACGATGGCGCGCGAGACCCGCTTCCGGACCGAGGCGATGACCAGCCGCCTGGCGCAACTGGCGATCATCGATGTGCTGATCGCCTGCCTCGCGCTGACGGACTACGACCACTCCGTCGAAACGCTGCGGCGTACGTTCGACGTCCTGTCGCTCAAGCGATATTGAGCCTCGGCCGGCCCGCGCCGGCATCCTGACATATTCCTGCTGCAGTTGTCGTCCTGCCTTGCTCCCGTCAGTGACGGGGGCGGGTGCCGTTCCACGGCCAGAAAATGAGGATAATTCAAATATAAAAACAATTGTATTGAGCAATATTCATTTGGATGTCACATCGGGCCCCTACGCTTCGAGTCGCGTCAGTCCCTTCCCCCTGGCCCTCGAACATAAGGAGTCCTCATGAACAACCCGTTGTGGTCTGGCCGCGCCGCGCTGCTCGCGGCGCTTTTGTCCCTGGCTCTCACCGCATGCGGTGGTGGCGAAGATGGCAGCACCCTCGCTCCCCAGGCCGTCAAGGCAACCATGCAGGCGGCACCAGCCGGCGACGCGGCAGCGTCGAAGCAGGGCATGCACTGCGCACCCTGACACACCCGCGACCCTTCCTCTATCGTCCGCTCCTACCATTCCCCCGATCATGACCAAAATCGATCGACGCACCTTCCTCTCCGGCGCCGTCAAAAGCGCTGCCGCTGCTTCGGTTCTGTCGATGCTGCCGCCCAGCATCGCGCGCGCACTCGCCGTTCCCGCTGCGGTCAATACCGGCACGATCCAGGACGTGCAGCACGTGGTGATCCTGATGCAGGAAAACCGCGCCCTGGACCATTACTTCGGCGCCATGCGCGGCGTGCGTGGCTTCGGCGACCGCTTCCCGGTGCCGGTGCCGTCAGGCAAGCCGGTGTGGTTCGAATCGAACGGCGCGCGCGAGATCACGCCGTTCCACCTCGACAGCGCGACCGTCAACGCGCTGCGCGTCTCCGGCACGCCGCACAGCTTCATGGATGCGCAGAATGCGTGGAACCAGGGCCGTTTCGGCTTCTGGGCCAAGTACAAGAACGACCATTCGATGGGCTACTACCGTCGTGAAGACATTCCGTTCCAGTACGCGCTGGCCGAGGCCTTCACGCTTTGCGACGCCTACCACTGCAGCCACGCCGGCGGCACCGACCCGAACCGCATCACTTTCATGTCGGGCTCCAACTACAACCCCGCGCTGCGCGAGGCGGGGCGCAACTGCACGCTTGACGATGCGGAGGTCAATAACCTGCGCTGCAGCGTGAGCGGCAAGCTGCCCACGCCGGGCTACACCTACAAGGGTTCCGCCTTCCAGTGGGCCACGCTGCCGGAACTGCTGCAGGCAAAGGGCGTGAGCTGGCGCATCTACCAGAACCCCAACGCCAACTGGGGCGGCCTGCTGCATGGCGGGCTCGCCTTCAAGAGCTTCCGTGAAGCGCAGCCGGGCAATCCGCTCTATGACAACGGCATGAGCAGCTGGACCATCGAGCAGATGGCCGCGCATGTGCGGGACGACACGCTGCCGGCCGTGAGCTGGATCCTGCCGACGCCGGCGCAGTCCGAACATCCGGGCGGCCCGTCGAGCGCAACCGAAGGCGCGGACTTTATCAACACGGTGCTGACGGCGCTGACCGCCAACCCGGAGGTCTGGAGCAAGACCGTGTTCTTCATCACCTTCGATGAGAATGACGGCTTCTTCGACCATATGCCGCCGGCCGCGGTGCCGTCCTACGACGCCAATGGCGTCCTGCACGGCAAGTCGACCGTCGACGTCACCGGCGAATACTTCGACACCGCCGGCAATACGGCGCTCGACGGCACCACCACCAGCGGCGAGACCATCCGCCTGCGCCCGTACGGGTTCGGCCCGCGCGTGCCGATGTATGTGATCTCGCCGTGGACGCGCGGCGGCTGGATCAACTCGCAGGTGTTCGACCACACCTCGATGGGGCGCTTCCTGGAACAGCGCTTCGGCATCACGGTGCCCGCGATCAGCCCGTGGCACCGCGCAGTGGCCGGCGACCTGACTTCGGTCTTCGATTTCAGGACGCCGAATGACCAGGTGTTTCCGACGCTGCCGGATACCAGCAACTACAAGCAGGTGATCGCGGAACAGCTGGCGAAACCCAAGGCGGCGGCACCGGCCGTGCCGGCGTCGCTGTTCCAGGAGACTGGCACCAAGTATTCGCGCGCGCTGCCCTATGTCCTCCATGCGAGTGCGCTGGCCGAGCCCACCATCGGCAAGCTGAAGCTGATCTTCAGCAATACGGGGGAGCAGGGCGCGGTCTTCCATGTCTACGACCGGCTCCATCTGGACCAGATTCCGCGCCGCTACATGGTCGAGCCCGGCAAGATGCTGGACGATGAATGGGATGCGCGCGCCACGGACAACGGACGCTATGACCTGGTGGTCTACGGGCCTAACGGCTTCGTGCGCATGTTCAAGGGCCAGTTGCCCGCGGACGCCATGGCCGATGCCCCTGAGGTCCGCGTCTGCTACGACCTGGGCAAGGGCAGCGTCTACCTGTCGGCGCGCAACGACGGCAAGGGCGCAGTCAACGGTGGCGGCAAGCCGCTGACGCTGGTGGTGACGCCCAATGCTTATCGTAACGACGGTCCGTGGCAACTCCATATCACGGCCGGCGCCGAGGTGGAGCACCACTGGCCGCTGCAGGAGAGCGGCAACTGGTACGACTTCACGGTCACGGAAGCCGAAAGCGGATTCGAACGCCGCTTCGCCGGTCGCCTGGAGACCGGCCAGCATGGCGTGACGGACCCGGCGATGGCAACCGGGCTGGGCTGAGCGTCTGGTCGCCGCGGTCCGGCCGGAATGCGTGCCGGACCGCAGCTTTGTGCGGTGATGGCACATCGCCTCGAAGCTCCCGATCTCGATGCGGATCTGCGGCTTGCACCGCTCGACCATCGGGAAGATGCAAACAGCGCGAGACCAACTGGCTCGCGCCGTTTGCTTTTCAGCGCTGCTCATCCGTGCGCGGGACAGCAGCGCTCCCTCGTCAGACCAGCGCCTGCAGGCGGTTGGCGCTCTCGTCCAGTTGCTGCTTGAGCGGCAAGAGCAGGGCGTGGAGGCCGATGCCCTGGGGGATGGTGTCGCTCTGCAGGTCCAGCAAGGTCAGGAAGGACTGAAGACCGACGCTGACACGCAGGATGTCGTCGGTGACTTCAAGGATGTGGTCCTCCAGGGGGACGGCCTTGCTGGGCGGGGGGGGGCGGCTTTGCGTGGTGACGAGCCTGGGCGCGGTCGATTTTGGCCAGGTTCTCGGCTAGTTGGGCTTGCTTTTGGGCGAGGGTGGGCTCTTGGGGAGCCGGGGTGTTGCTTTGCATGATTACCTCCAAGTGAGTGATGGAGGCTCGCAGTCCGCTGCTAACCGGGGGGCGAGCACAGGGCCGGGTTAGTCAGTATGACTCCCCTGGAGCAAGGAGGGCTGGCCCGCCGCGAGGAATCAAACGCTCGCACATGACCGGTCAACGAAGCTGGCCGATTGGAAACGAATTTTGACATACTGGCCAGGTATGCAGGTCAGAGGGCGACTGCAAGTTTGTCCGGAACGTTACCGAACCCGTGTTCTGGCGGAGGTCGCTTGTCGGCCATAAGCCGTCCTTCCCATCGCGGTGGCGCTGCCGCTCGAGCGACTGTTCTGCTCAAACAAGGGACGTTGATGCGAGATGTTTCCCGGGCTAGGCGACCAGCCTCATCACCCACACCGAGGCCGCATTGAACTTCCCGGGTCATCAAGGACGAGTTCGACGCCTTCCTCGAGCCTGGCGCACGGGCTCCTGATGCATGCGCTGCGGCGAATGCGGGCAAGAAAAGCTGCTGGCCTCCAACTGCAAGCGCCGACGGTTTTGCACCTCAGGCGGTGCTCGTCGGATGTCGTAGACCGCAGCATACCTTGTCGATCACGTCATCCCACACGTGCCGGGGCGGCAGTGGGTGTTGTCGCTGCCCATCCCGCTGCGCTTGCTGCTGGCCGCGAAGCCCGAGCTGGTCACGCCGGTGCTGCAGGTGGCGCAACGTGTACTGATGCGCCATCTATTGAGCGGACAACGTGACGGCCAACACCCACTTGCTCGCAGCCTTCGCCCGCAGAGGGCCCAATCTTCCGCCCGGGGATCACTACGCACGTTTGAAGATGACGTTCTCCGAGAACCACTTTGTACTGCTCTCCGGATGCGCTAGGTCGCCAGTAAAACCCTCAAGTACCCCTTGACCGGCTGGGAAGCCTTTGCCCTTAAATGACCCGATGTACCTTCCATCTGAGCCATTTTTCCAGAGGATGGATAGGTGAAACTCGTTATCTGTTACGAAACCTTCGAGGCGAGAGCTTACGTGACTGCCGTCGGAAGTTTCCGCCGAGCCTGCAATCCTATCCTCGTTCTGCGTCAGGAAGACGTGGACACGAAAGCCATTGCCCTGAACAATATCCCAATTGCTTCCAACTTGCCAATTCGCCATGGTAAGACTCCCTGTGGAAAATGACATCCGGTCGACGAGGACAGTGACTTTAGTCTGAATGGCACTTGCTAAAGCCCATTTCGCCTGAAAAAGCGACATCAAACGCTGCCCAGAATCGCGGACCGAGCAGGTCATTTCGAGCAAAACGTACAAGAACACAAAACTCGACCCTTGACTGGACTTTCTGCCCGTTGTGAAGGGGCTTGAGCGGCAAAGTCAATGCCATTTCGCTTAAGTCCACATTTACTCTAGCCCAGCAAATTGGAAGGGTCAATGCACCAACCAGGGCGGCGGTGAGCTCGGTCCTTGAGGAAGAAGTAGCGGCCTTCGTGGTGGCTACTTGCTGTCGACTGACCCGCTTGATTGCTCTCCACAATCGTCTTCATCAGCGACTGCGGCCGTTCGGTCAGGCAGCCCCTCAAGCCGCTTCGGCAGTTTCATTAGTGATACGTTATGGATATCGTTTCAATCTGAAATGAGCAAGATTCACATGACCCTAATTGGGAGCTGTCTATGATGATTTTAATTGAGTAGCTTCCTTCTGAATGCCTCAGCACTTTTCACGCCGAACCCATTACCCATTCAACGGTTAGCCATGAAGCTCATGGACTCTTCGCGTAGTGTGGTGCAGGTGAGCACAGAGGTTGTCGTAACAAGAAAGTGGATGTGGCAGGTCGACATTGCCACTACACGGGCAATGGGTGAGAACGTTTCTGACTTGAAACCGACTGTGCGTGGCTACTGCCTTATTCGTACTGCACGCCTACGACAAAGCTGCTACGGTGCAAGGGTGCTGATATGGCTGCCGACAACCGGGGCGGGAGAGGGCAATCAACCTTGGCAGCCGCCCATCAAATGGCCGTAGAACACTGAAGCTGGCGGCGTGGCCGCATCAGGGCTTTGGCTAGGTGTAGGTGCTGCATTTCCAAATCTAATATTAAGAAACCGCAGCGCCCGACGACGTGCTCGCCTTCTCATTCGCCTCACGCAGAAACGGAGAAGCAAAGTGCCAAACATAACGTCCGACGGTGTTTCAATCCATTACGAGGTCAAGGGCCAAGGTTCGCCTGTGCTTCTTCTGGCAGGACTTGCGGGGATCGGCGCATCGTGGGGCCTCCTAATCGAATTGTTTGCCGAGCATCACCAAGTGATCGTCCCTGACCACCGCGGCACCGGCGCGTCTGAGCACACCGCGCGCGACATGACGATTTCACAACACGCCCGGGACATGGCGCGGGTCATCGAGGCGGTCGGATGCGGGCCGGTCCACGTGGTCGGTTCCTCGACCGGTGGCGCCATCGCGCAACTGCTGGCGATCCATCACCGCGAGCTATTACGCAGCGCAAGCATTGTGTCTTCGATTGCACGGGCGGACGCGTTCTACCGTCGTCAGTTCGACATGCGGCGACGCATGTTGACCGATTCCGGCCTGCGCGCGTCCACCGAGGCCAACGCACTATTCCTCTTTGATCCGAGATTCATGCGCGAGCACCCGGAGCAGGTGCAGGCGTGGGTGAACGCTACGGCGGCTGGCACATTTGAGCGGGAAATCGCCTTTGCCCGGATCGACATGATCGTGGGGCACGACGCATTCGATGAGCTTCCTTCGATCGCGACGCCGACGCTGGTGTTGGTGGGCGAACGCGACTTCTGCGCCCCGCCGTACTTCTCCGCGGAACTTGCAAAGCTGATTCCGGAAGCCGAGTTTGCCATCCTGGACAGTGGTCACTTCATCTTCCTAGAAAAGCCCGAACTACTGCACGACACTGTTGAGGCCTTCATCGCCAAGCACGAAAAATGATGAGCTTAGCTCTCTGCCGGTAGGCGGAAGCCTCCCATTAGAGTGACGCTGCGAGCGGGCCGTTATCTAGCCGCGGCCTGCGACCGGCCGGTTCGGCCGAACTTCGGTCGTCCGCAGATGGGTGCGCGAATGACCGAGACGGATCGGAAGTCGTCTCCGGTGCAAGCCCTGCCACAGGTAGGCCGAGGGCCGAGGTCGGCCATGAGCCGACGTTCGAGCGTCTTGGCTAATGCTATAAAGCGGACACTCGGGTTATCGCACGAGGCCATCACGAACCCAAGCCTGCAAATACTCGTAGGGGGTACTGAAACGCCTTGGCCTCAGATCGCTTCCAACGCCGGAAAGCGTCGTTCCGCGCATGGGGCTAGTCACCGAATCAGCAGAGTGGCCGCGTAGGTCTTCACGAAGAATGCTAGCGTGATGCAGAAGGTAACAAGTAGCGTGATGGCCCGGATAGTCCCCGGCGTCGCCCGGCGCCCGATCCGCGCGCCACTGTATCCACCAATGATCGCCCCCATCAGCATGATTAACGTCTCTGGCCAGCGCACCGCATTGGCCACGATGAAAGCGACCACCGCTACGGCGTTGGCAGCACTGACCAGCAGCGTACGGTCCGCATTGAGGTACTTTAGGTCGCAGTTGTCGAGCAGTCTCCACACCGCGATCATCATGATTCCAACCGCGCCGCCGAAGTAGCCGCCATAGATGCCAAGCACGAACTGGACGGCCAGTACCGCAGACGCGTGAATGTGCCAGCGTGTGCGCATTGCCTCCCCAAAGCGTCGCCCGAACGCCAGGGCAACGGACGCAACCAGAAGCAGCCAGGGCAGAACGAACGTGAACGCCGCGGATGAAGTTCGCAGCAACAGGTAGGCCCCCACCAAGCCGCCACATAGCGTCGCCAGCAGGAGAGCGCGCAGCGCCACGGAGCCGACCGGGCGCAGTCCATCTCGATAGGCCCAAGCACTGGCAAGCCCGCCAGGAAATAGCGCGACCGTGCTGGAAGTATTCGCTTGAACCGGAGGTACGCCCACTGCAATCAGCGCCGGCAAACTGACGAACGAGCCGCCCCCGGCCAGCGCATTCATCGCGCCAGCGAATACTCCCGCAGAGAAGACCAGAATCATTGCATCCATGGACCAATGTTTCCCGTGCCAGCATCCGTCTCCCCAGCTTACGGAAAACTTCGCTTCGCCTGCACAAGCGAAGGCCTCCCTGCATCTCGAATGCAATACTTCTTGTAGAAGTGACCGCAAACCACTACGGCTAACGCTCCAGCCGTGGCGCGCCCAATGCCCACCAATTCAACGATCTCCGCGGCTGAGGGTGCCAGGCCCGTCACGGGGCCGGCGATGCCAGCGGCTTCCCCTTCTCGACCACGTACACGCCAAGAACCCGCGCCGCCGCGCTACTGTTGTTGTGGGCATCATGCACAACGCCGGCAGGCACTACGAATGATTCACCGGCCTTGACCGTGCGCGGCGACTGACCATCGATCAGGAGTTGCACCTCACCTTCCATGACGTAGCTGATCTCGTCGCCGGGATGCGTATGACGCCCGGCATAGGTGCCTGGCGCTACCTCCACGCGCGCGACAACAGCTTCGCGACCTGGTACAGATACATCGGCCCTTCCTACCAAAGTACGGGTAAGGCCCGAACTCTGCGCTAGCGCGCTACCTGCCACCAGTGCCACCGCGCCCAACATGATCAAACTCTTGTAGTGCATGATGTCTCCTTAGACTTTTGTTGGAGTTTCGAAGGTGCTAGCAGGCGACCTGCAGAGTGACGCGATATAGGCGGCAACCCCGCGCACCGTAGACCGGCAGCCATAACTGCGATCGCAAAGACATATACAGTGATTCGCAAACGCGAAGCATGTGTTGGTCCCTCGGGGCGCCTCGAGCCGGCTGAGCCGCCGACTAAAGCGAGTCTTTTGCCAGCGCCTCTCGTTGTATGTACGAGAACGAACGGAGTAGGCAAGCGTGACAATCCAAATGGCGCCGCTAAGACGTCCCACGACCCGACGACGACTCGCCGAGAAAGAGGCGAGACCAAGGCATTGAACTCGTGCCGCACGGTCTCCAGGCGCTACTCATTTAGCGACATAGCGACATAGCGACTGCGCACCGCCTGCCCGCTCTGCTGCCTCCATTCGGCCTTTTTCCAGCCGATACCGATTTTTCGGCCTAATATGCCACGAAGCGCCTGAAGGGCCGATGCCTGTGCCCCGTCAATGGCAAGTGCTATGCGCACAGTGGGAGCCATCATGCGAGCCGCCTGGTACACCAAAAACGGCGAAGCCCGTGGAGTTCTGGTAACTGGAGAGCTGCCAACTCCGACCCCAGGCCCCGGGGAGGTCCGTGTCAGAGTCGCCACATCAGGGGTGAACCCGTCCGACGTGAAGTCCCGGCGCAGTCGTCCCCTGACCAGCGACCGAATCATCCCGCACAGTGACGGCGCCGGTGTCATCGAGGCATTGGGTGCGGAAGTGTCTGCTGCCCGGCTCGGTGAGCGGGTCTGGATTTGGAACGGGCAGTGGCAACGTCCGCTTGGAACGGCCGCCGAGTATATCGTCTTGCCCGCGACGCAGGCCGTCAAATTGCCAGACAACACAGACCTTCCCTGAAGGACGTGTAGAAGGCTACTTCGTGTCATGCTGGACCGGGAAAAGCAACGTGCCTTCGCTTCTGGCGCTGCTGATCGGATTCACGTTCTCAATGGCCGTAAGTCGATAAGACCCGCACAAGAACGGAGTCCGCAAGACGGAAGAGGTTGGCAGCCATAGCGCTGCTGCGCCCTAGTGAAAACGAACGAACGCTACCGGACTGTCTACCGCCATTTGGGTTGGCTACCTTGACCGTCGCAGACGGGTCGACAAGAGACCTTCGTTCACCTTAGATAACGGGATGCCTCACGCTGGGTCAGTTCCTTGTCACCGGAATCGAGGTGGTCGCGGTCTGGGCGCTGTTCGACCGCTTCGGCGACGTGCAGGGCTGGCGCATCGGCGAAGTGGCGCTGTTCTACGGGCTGGTGAACTGCATGTTCGCCATCGCCGATGCCATCGGGCGCGGTTTCGACGTGCTGGGCAGACCTTTTTGCGTACCGGCGAATTCGACGGGTTTCGTTTTTCTCCTGGCGGCCATCGGCGCATGGCGTACCGGGCTGCGCCACTACACGTCGACTGGCAGCTAGCTGGTCACGGTCTGGGCCGATATTGAGCGTCAGCCTTCGCGGTGGCGCAGATTGACGACCGCGAGAGGGACTCCGCTGACATCTGACGGCCGGCGAACACCATGTCTGTGTGGCCGCCTTCGACCATGCACGTATTTGTCTGGAAGCGAACAGAGCATGTCTGACGAGGGCTAGTACCGTTGGGATCGGCGGGTGGGCTGCATGGCAAGCCCTGTCGCCGATGACGCGACGAGGCAAGGCTCAGGGCAGTTGCCTGCGTCATAAGGCGGGGCGGCGTGTGCCGTGGGCGCTACCGCTTCTGCGCAGCCATGGCGCGCTGGGGATGCCGTGTCAAATTTCTATGATCTTTCGGGGAAGGCAGCGCTGGTGACCGGCGGTGCAAAGGGGCTCGGCCGGGCGATCGTTGCGCAACTGATCGACAGTGGTGCGCGTGTGCATGCTTGGGATATCGTGCCGTTCCAGATGGAAGGTGCCAGCACTGAGGTCGTCGATGTCTCCGATGCCGGGCAGGTGGGGCTGGCGCTGGCGCGACTGGTCGATGCGGGATATCGCTTCGACATCCTGGTCAACGCTGCCGGCTACCTTGGCCCGATGCAGCCATTCGAGAATCACGAGGCTTCACAATGGCATCGCATCATCGCCGTGAATCTCCTGGGGACCATGTACGTCGTGCAGGCGATGTTGCCGCACATGTTGCGCTGGGGAGGCGGCCGTATCATCAATATGGGCTCGCTGGCCGGCAAGGAGGGGCTGGCCGGGCTGGCTGCATACTCCGCGGCCAGCGGCGGCGTGGTCGTTCTAACCAAAGCAATCGGCCGCGAACTGGTGAAGCGCAACATCTACGTTAATTGCGTGGCGCCCGGGCCCATGGATACCGACATGATTCACGGGCTCGGCAGCCACGAGGTGGCGGCCATGGTTGCTGATAGCCCGGCCGGGCGCCTGGGCGATCCGGCCGAGGCTGCGCACCTGGTAGCGTGGCTATGTTCGGACGCCAGCCGCTTTAATGCAGGCGCTGTCTTTGACATGTCCGGTGGGCGGGCGCGATTTTAAGGAAGTGCGGATCTTCGGTTGGCATGCCGTGAGATCGATTCGATAATCCGCTCCGACCCGGGCGTCTACGGCTTGATCTTCCGCGAATCGCAGCACGCGACACAGACGGCATTCGAGCCAAGCTTCGTGGCGCGAACGGCTGCCGTCTTACCCGGCTATGGGCATTCGGCGGGCGGCCTGACATAGTAGTTCCCCCGCAAAAACCGGGACCGCTGATTGGCGGTTCGCCAATCTCCATGGTTGGCATTGCGCTGCGCCGGGCTGATAATCACGACAGTGGTCTTGGGAGGATGCATAACGACGAGGGCTGAGGAGGGGGACAGCCAGGTCCTGGCTGGATGCGGCGTTTGCTGGCGCGTACCAGCGCGCCTGGGCCGCCCTTCAGGATCCCTCGCCATTGCTACCTGCCGCATCGCAACGACATATTGCCCGGACTCCGCTGCTGCGCCTGACTGGCACCCGCCGGCGGTCTTCCTGTCCCAGTTTTCCAGGAGCTAGCCATGAATGATCCACAGAAATCCCCGTTGACCATTGCCGAGGGTTGGCAGGCGCCACCGGACCGCACCGGCGTGACTGACGACGCCCGCGTCGAAGACATCATTCCGCTGCCTCCGCCTGAACACCTGATCCGTTTCTTCCCGATCCGGGGCACGCCGGTCGAATCCCTGGTCACCCAGACGCGCCAGCGAATCTCGCGCATTCTGCACGGCAAGGATGACCGGCTGCTTGTGATCATGGGACCTTGCTCGATCCACGACCCGCAGGCGGCACTCGAGTACGCACGGCGGTTGATGGAGCAGCGGCAGCGCTACGCCGGGTCGCTGGAGATCGTGATGCGTGTGTACTTCGAGAAGCCGCGTACCACGGTGGGCTGGAAAGGACTGATCAACGACCCCTACCTGGACGAAAGCTATCGCATCGATGAGGGCCTGCGCATCGCGCGCAGCCTGCTGGTTGATATCAATCGCCTCGGTTTGCCGGCGGCCGGTGAGTTCCTGGACGTGATCTCGCCCCAGTACATAGGTGACCTGATCTGCTGGGGCGCGATTGGTGCCCGCACCACCGAGAGCCAGGTGCACCGCGAGCTGGCTTCGGGCATTTCAGCACCGATTGGCTTCAAGAATGGCACTGACGGCAACATCAAGATTGCCATCGACGCTATCCAGGCCGCATCGCGTCCACATCACTTCCTGGGAGTGCACAAGAACGGGCAGGTGGCGACGGTGCATACCAAGGGCAACCCGGACTGCCACGTCATTCTCCGCGGCGGCAAGGCCCCGAACTACGATGCGGATTCCGTGGCGGCCGCCTGCAGGGAACTGGAAGCGGCCGGGCTCGGTAACTCGCTGATGGTGGATTGCAGCCATGCCAACAGCAGTAAGCAACACCTGCGGCAGGTCGATGTCGCGCGGGACGTGGCGCAACAGATCAGCGGCGGCAGTGACTCCATTTTCGGGGTGATGGTCGAGAGCCATCTGGTCCCCGGCGCGCAGAAGTTCACCCCGGGCGTGCACAGTCCGTCGGCGTTGTCATACGGACAGAGCATCACGGACGCCTGCATCGGATGGGACGACTCGGTGGCAGTGCTGGACATGCTTAGTGAGGCGGTCAACCTGCGCCGCAGGTTGGCTTTGTAGCCATAGGAAAAGACGTCAGGTCACTTCATGCCTCCAGTATTCGCATCAGAACCGGTGGCGAACGCCCATCACGGCACCCGCCTGGTTCTTGCCCGGCTGTACGTTGAAGACGGCCGACGTGCCGCTGCCGCTGTTGAAGCCGTTGACGCCCAGTGCCGAATTATCCTTGTTTAGCGCGTAGGAGACTGACGCGTAGAGGTCGGTGCGCTTGCTGAGCAAATAGTCGCCGGTCAGCACGAACTGCCACGGGTCAGACCCAGTCTGCCGGAAGTCCTGGTAGTAGGCCGTGCCAGTCAGGGAAAACGCCTGCGTCAGCTTGTAAGCCAGGCCCAGCCAGTAAAGGTTCGAGCCGGCATTGGCCTCCTGGGCGCCCGGCAGCATGGCCCCATCATAGGCCTTCGCCAGGCGGTAGCCCACATATACCTTGGCATCACTCACCGCATACGTGCCGGCCACGGAAACGCGTCGCAGGACCGGCGCCTGGTTTGAGGGCGTGCCGACGTGCGCATCGTCATAGGCCACGCCGAGCGCGAAGGGGCCGGAGGCATAGTTGACGAACGCGCCGAAATTGCGCCCGAATACGTTGCTGCCCGCCACTTCGCTGCCATTAGCCTGGAAGGAGTAGAAAGCCTGTGCGGTGAGTCTCCCGAACTTTCCGACATATTTGACGGCATTGTCTGCGCGCGCTCCAAATTCTGGAGCAATCGAGAGGATGCCGTAGCGGTCAGCAATCGCATTAGGATCGTAGATATTGCCGAATTCGCGCATGGCGGTCTGCTGCCGCCCGAACAGCAGTGAGCCATAGTGGCTATCCAGCCCCACATAGGCGCCGCGGCCGAACAGACGCCCGCCCTGGGCCGAATTGCCGGTATCGATGTCGAAGCCGCTTTCCAGATAAAAGACCGCCTTCAGCCCGCTGCCCAGATCCTCCACGCCACGCAGACCCCAACGCGAGCCAGACTGGTTCCCGGAAACCAGTCGCACGACACTGTCACCGTTGCGCCCAGCATTGTTGTTGAACTCGATACCAGCGTCGGCGATACCGAACAGCGTCACGCCGGACTGGGCAGACACGGCATTGGCTGCGACGGATGCGGCAACGACCGCAAGAATCTTTTTCATCTGACCTCTCATTTTGCTCATGGCAGACGTGCATGGCACTGCCATGCAGTGCCCGCAGATTAACCAACTACCGGCGGCCAATGCTTGCATACCCCGTCCATGCCGCGCGTAGCCACGGAACAAGCGTACATATCGACACAGGTCATTCCGCGGCACACGCACTTTGAAGCTGAATTGTATTGCTGTGTATCTGGATACGATGGACTATTGAGCGATGCTTTGTGCGAATGCCCACCGAATACGCTGTGATGGAAGGGAACGTGATCTGCGGCCTCACAAGAAGCTGTTGCGAAATCAGTTCATGCAGTGCTTTAGCCTGCTCCGGCAAATCAGTGAACAGGCAAGGGACAGGGAGGGTTCGAGGACATCGACATATCGTTCGTATCGAAGCTCTAGGCGTCTGAACGAGTGGAGCCAGTCGAGCGCTCCACGCTGATCCGCTATTCAGGAATTTGTAGCAAAAAGGCACCCCGTAGCCGGGGGACTAGCGGGGCGCTCAAGGCATTGCAGGCTGGATTGGAGCCTGCCTCCCGGAGTGTGCAGATGGGCACCCACACGCGATGTTCGCTTGCGCACGCATTGCGGACGAGTGATTGTATTTTCGTGATGTCGGAACAATCGTAAGCGCCGGCGGGCCGCTCGACCGCTCGAAGCTTATCGATGTCATGTCTAGGTACGGGCTGGTGCCGGCGCCACCACCACAATGAAAACTGGGCGTCGATTTTTCGGGAGACTCATCTGACTGCTCAGGGTCGACAAGAGGCCTTCGTTCACCCCGCAAGTCGCCATCCCAAAAAAAACGTGGCGAGCCTGGTAGCTCGCCACGTTTATACCCGGGCTTGTATCGCGGTCTGCAACCTCAATCCAGCGTAATTTTCCCCGCCTTAACAATCTCCCCGTAGCGCGTGGTATCGCGCTCGATCAGCTTGCGGAATTCTTCAGAAGTACCGCCCACCGGCACAAAACCGAGATCGGTCAGCTTCTTCGCGACCTCCGGGCTGCGCGTGGCCGCGGCGATTTCCCTGGCCATGCGGGCCACGATCGGTTGGGGCGTGCCGGCAGGCGCCATCAGCCCGGTCCAGGAACTCATCACGAAGCCGGGAAAACCTGCTTCTTCCATGGTCGGGATGTTGGGCTCGCCTGGCCAGCGCTTGGCGGAGGCCACGGCCAGCACATTGATCTTGCCCGATTTCACATGCGGCATCGGCACCAGCAGCGGGTCGAAGGCGACCGAGACTTCGCCGGACACCAGCGCGGGCAGGATCGGCGCGCTGCCGTTGTACGGCACGTGGGTCAGCTTGAGCTTCGATTCCATCGCCAGTCGCTCGCCCGTCAGGTGCGCGGAGCTGCCGACGCCGCTGGAACCAAAGGTCAGCGTGTCGGGGTGCTTCTTGCCGTAGTCGACCAGTTCGGCGACGGTCTTGACCGGCAGCTTCTTGCTGGAGAACAGGAACAGCGGCAGCTCGGCCATTTCCGCCACCGGCACCAGGTCCGTGGGCTTGTAGCTGAGCTTGGAATACAGCGACATGTTCGCGCTGTAGGCGGCAAGTACCGACACGAAGGTGTAGCCATCCGGCGCCGAGCGCGCGGCCACGCCGACGCCCAGGGTGCTGTTGGCGCCGGGCTTGTTTTCGATGATGATCGGCTGGCCCAGCCGCTGCGAGACTCTTTCGAACACGACGCGCGAGACGGTGTCGGTGGACCCGCCCGGTGTGTAAGGCACGATCACCTTGATCGGCTTGGCCGGCCACGCTTCGGCGGCGAGGGCAGTGGGGGCGGTGTGGGCGGCGGCCAGGCCGGCAATGGCCATGGCGGCGAAACGCGCGCTGCGCGCCACGCGGTGCTTGATGCTGGACTTCAACTACATCTCCTTCTTTGGCTTCTTCGACTATCCCCTGGCGGGGGTGCTGCGGCCGGATATTCCGGCCGGCCAATTATGCGGGACGCAGTTTCGAAGAACCGTGGCGGTACCGCCCAAATCGCGGGCGCGGGCCATCCACTGTGCGATAGCCGCACTGGGCGGACGGCTATCGGCGTCAGAATTCGTAGTTGATCGACAGGTCGAAGACCCCGTTGGTCGACTTGCGCGTGATCGGGCTGTCCGCCGCATCGCCGGCCAGTTGCGAGATCGCGATATCGCTGGTGGCAAACCAGTGCTTGTTGAAATACCACACCGCACTGACGCCGAAGCCGTAGGACTTGATGCCGCCGCGCGCATGGTAGGCGGGCCGTCCGGCGCGGGCCTGCGAGTCGCTGACGCCGTACCAGGCGTTCATATAGCGCGAGTCGGCCAGCGTCACGGTGGGGCCGGCAAACCAGAAGAATTTCTCGGAGCTGCCCGGCAGCGGCATATAGGCGCCGATATCGCCGACCCAGCCGTCGCTGCCGCCCAGGCTGCGGCGCGCGTCGATGCGCAGCACCAGCGGGAATTCCTTCGAGACCGCGTATTCAGCGAACAGCTTGCCTTCGGGCGCCGGGTTGATATTGCCCATGCCGTCCAGGTGCGGCGAGTCCTCCTTTGCGCGCCGCCCAAGGTTGTAGGACAGCGCGATCCCCGCGCGCCAGTTCTTGCCCCGCAGCAGGTTCACGCCCAGCCCTTCGCCGATCGAGGCAAAGGCCAGGTCGCGGTAGCGGATATCGATGCTGGGCCCGCCGATGAGGATGTATTCCGACGAGCCGTCGTAGCGCGGCCGCACCATGGCCGCGGCGCCGAGCCGGACTTGCCAGTCGGGGATGGTGTCTTCAAACAGCTTCTGTAACGGGATGCCGGCGGAGAACTGCCATTCCGCCAGCGGTGCCGGGGTCTGGGCGCTGGCCAGGCCCGGGGCCAGGACGGCGCCGGCGGCCAGCAGCAGGGCAATGCACGAGAACGGACGCTTGGGGTAGAGCTCGGTCACGGCAGCCTCCACGCCCGCCAGGCGGGCAGTCAGGTTGCGGGCACGAGGCCCGTGGGCGACATCTTTCCATTGGATGGCGGCCAGCGCAACCACCCGGGGCCTGAGCGGGCCTCAGTCCAGCAGCTTGTCCAGCGTAATCGGCAGGTCCCGTACGCGCCGGCGTCGATGGTGCCGACGTCGGCATTGACCGGCACGTGGTACTCGGCCAGGTTGGCATTGGCAACGCGCCCGGTGACGGGATCCAGCTCGGTCTTCTCATGCAGCGCCATGCCGATGCCCCAGATAATGCCGCCCTTGAGCTGGCTGTGCGCGGTCTTGCGGTTCAGCAGCCGGCCCACGCCGTAGCTGGCGACGATGCGGTGGACGCGGATCTCGCCCAGGTCGGGATCGACGTGGACCTCTGCAAAGACCGCGCCAAACGCGTGCATTGCGTATTGCTTCCGCTCCTTGCCGGGCCTGGCGCTGGCCCGCGCTTCAATCGCGTGGCCGCCTGCGCGGGTGATCGGCGCGGACACGGATTCGCGCTGCGTCGGATCGGATCGGCGTTGCAGCCAGCCGTCGCTGATCTCCACTTCTTTCGCCGGCACGCCCGACAGCGGCGAGGCAGCGGCTGAACCGAACTTGCCTCACCAGCCTGGGCCTCGGCCAGCATGCCCACCGCAGAGCAGATCTGGCCCGGCGTGCAGAAGCCGCACTGCAGCGCGTCGTGCGCGAGGAAGGCGGCCTGCATCGGATGCAGCGCGCCGCACTGGCCGCGGTCGCAGCCCTTCTTGGCGCCGGTCAGGTGGATCACTTCGCGCAGCGCGTCAAGCAGCGTGCAGCGGGGCTCCAGCTGCAGCGTGCAGGGCTTGCCGTTGATGTGCAGCGTGACAGGGCGGGCGGCGGTGCCGGGGGCAGGGCGGTGCTGCACTGGGCGGGGGCCTTGTCTTCGGACATTTGCGGGCCTTCTGTGGGAACTCCGGCACGGTTGGGGACGGTGCCTGGGATGCAGGAAGGCTGCAAGTTCAGTGCCGGGGATGGCCGTGGCGATGGGCCTGAGGAAAGCCAGGGGAAGCCATGGCTGGAAAGTCAAAACTCCACGGCGTTTGTAGAGATTACGCTGGCGCGTCCCATGCGCCGCCAAATAAAAAACGGCGCCCGAAGGCGCCGCCTGGTGATGCCGTCTGCCGTCAGGCTCAGCCCTTCAGCACACTCCCGATGGCCTTGGCCACGATCCCTACATTGCGCTCGTTCAGCCCGGCCACGCACATGCGGCCCGAGCGCAGCAGGTACACGCCATGCTGCTCGCGCAGGCGCTCGGCCTGGTCGGCGGTGAGGCCGGTGTAGGTGAACATGCCGCGCTGGGTCAGGTAGCGCGACAGGGCCTCGCCGCTGACATGGTCGCGCAGGTTGTGATGGATCGCCTCGCGCATGCGCGCGATGCGGCCGCACATCTGGGCCAGTTCTTCTTCCCACAGCTGGCGCAGCTCGGGCGTGGTCAGCACCTTGGACACCACGCGCGCGCCGTGCGTGGGCGGGTTGCTGTAGTTGGCGCGCACCGCGCCGGTCAGCTGGCCCAGCACGTTGGTGGCTTCGCCGGCGGTGTTGCAGAACACGCTCAGGCCGCCGCAGCGCTCGCCGTACAGCGAGAAGTTCTTCGAGAACGAGTTGGCCACCAGGCAGGGCACGTCCTGCGCCACCAGCTCGCGGATGGCGAAGGCGTCGTCTTCCAGGCCGGCGCCGAAGCCCTGGTAGGCCATGTCGACGAACGGCAGCAGCTGGTTGGCCTTGAGCAGCGCGATCAGCTGGCGCCACTGGTCCTGGTTCAGGTCCACGCCGGTCGGGTTGTGGCAGCAGGCGTGCAGCAGCACGATGCTGCCCGCGGGGATGGTACGCAGCGCGTCCATCATCGCGTCGAACTTCAGGCCGCCGGTGGCGTCGTCATAGTACGGGTAGGTATTGACGGTGAAGCCGGCGCGCTCGAACACCACGCGGTGGTTTTCCCAGCTGGGATCGCTGATCCACACCTGCGCCTGCGGGTAGTAGCGCTTGAGGAAATCGGCGCCCACGCGCAGCGCGCCCGAGCCGCCCAGCGTCTGCAGCGTGGCGATGCGGCCGGCGGCGCGCGCCGGCGAGTTTTCGCCGAACACCAGCGCCTGCACCGCGTTGCGGTAGGCCACCAGGCCCGACATCGGCAGGTAGGGGCGCGGGCCCATGTCGGCCAGCAGCGCGGCTTCGGCCTTGGCCACGGCCTGCATCACCGGCAGGCGGCCCTCGTCGTCAAAGTAGATGCCGATGCTCAGGTTGACCTTGTCGGTACGCGGGTCGCGCTGGAAGTCCTCGTTGAGCGAGAGGATCGGATCGCCGGGAAATGCCTCGATGTGTGCAAACATGGGATGCGATGGAATTGGGTCGGGGGGCAGCTGCCGCGGCGCAGGGGGCGTCGCGCAGCCTGAATTCTAACCGGCGGCGCCCGCAGTCTGCAGGCGCCGCCTTGCCGCTTCAGCGCAGTTGCTGGGCGGCGATGCCGCTTTGCAGCGCGGCGGCCGCGTTCTTCTGGCGCACCAGGTAGCTCACGCCGAGCACCACCAGCCACACCGGGATCAGGTAGACCGAGAGGCGCAGGCCAGGCGTCAGGTACATCACCACCAGGATGCCGGCCAGGAACACCAGGCACAGGTAGTTGGTGAGCGGATAGCCCCAGCTCTGGAACTTCGTGGCCTGGCCGGCGCGGCGCTTGTCGGCGCGGAACTTCAGGTGGATCAGGCTGATCATCGCCCAGTTGATGATGAGCGCCGACACCACCAGGCCCATCAGCATCTCAAAGGCCTTGCCGGGCATGAAGTAGTTGATCACCACGCAGGCCGCGGTGGCCACGGCCGAGAACGCCAGCGCGGTCAGCGGAATGCCGCGCTGGTTGACCTTGAGCAGCGCCTTGGGGGCGTTGCCCTGCTGCGCCAGACCGTACAGCATGCGGCTGTTGCAGTACACGCCGCTGTTGTAGACCGACAGCGCCGCGGTCAGCACCACCACGTTCAGCACATTGGCCACCCAGTTGCTGTTCAGCGCGTGGAAGATCAGCACGAACGGGCTGCCGCCGGTGACCACGTTCTCCCACGGGTACAGCGACAGCAGCACTGCCAGCGCGCCCACGTAGAAGATCAGGATGCGGTAGATCACCTGGTTGGTGGCCTTGGGGATGGTCTTCTCGGGAGAATCCGCCTCGGCCGCGGTGATGCCCACCAGCTCCAGCCCGCCGAACGAGAACATGATCACGGCCATGGCCATTACCAGGCCGCCCATGCCGTTGGGGAAGAAGCCTCCGTGCTGCCACAGGTTGGCCACGCTCGCTTGCGGGCCGGCATTGCCGGACAGCAGCAGGTAGCCGCCGAAGCCGATCATGCCGATGATGGCCGCGACCTTGATGATCGAGAACCAGAACTCCATCTCGCCGAAGGACTTCACGCTCGACAGGTTGATCAGGTTGATGATCACGAAGAAGGCCAGCGCCGAGACCCAGGTCGGGATCTCGGGCCACCAGTACTGCACGTAGATGCCAACGGCCGAAAGCTCGGCCATGCTCACCAGGATGTACAGCACCCAGTAGTTCCAGCCCGACAGGAAGCCGGCGAAGTGGCCGCAGTATTTGTCGGCGAAGTAGCTGAACGAGCCGGCGACGGGCTCGTCCACAACCATCTCGCCCAGCTGGCGCATGATGAAGAACGCCACGATGCCGGCGATCGCGTAGCCCAGCAGGACCGAGGGCCCCGCCATCTTGATGGTCTGGGCGATGCCCAGGAAAAGGCCGGTGCCGATGGCGCCACCCAGCGCGATCAGCTGGATATGCCGGTTCTTCAGGCCGCGCTTGAGCGTGCCGTCATTGCTGCTTGCATGCATTCAGTTGTTTCCTCTACCCATTCTCATGGAATGCGGGCCCGCGCCTCTGGCTATTGTCGAGTCGGACGCTTGGGCCTGGGGGACGTCACCGCCCGCGCGGCAGGGTCACTGCCGCGAAGGAGGTGTGCGCGTTTCCGGAACCGGCCGGAGCCGGTCAGGGAAGATCGATGCCGGTCAGGCCTCGACCTTGAGCGTGCCGCGTTCGATCTGGTCGCGTTCCAGCGACTCGAACAGGGCCTTGAAGTTGCCTTCGCCGAAGCCTTCGTCGCCGCGGCGCTGGATGAACTCGAAGAACACCGGGCCGAGCGCGGTCTTGGAGAAGATCTGCAGCAGCAGGCGGGGCTTGCCGCCTTCGGTGGTGCCGTCCAGCAGGATGCCGCGCGACTTCAGTTGCTCCACAGGCTGGCCGTGGCCGGGCAGGCGCGTGTCCAGTGCTTCATAGTAGTAGTCGTTCGGCGCAGTCATCAGCGGCACGCCTGCCAGTTGCAGGCGGTCGATGACCTCGATCAGGTTGTCGGTCAGGAAGGCGATGTGCTGGATGCCCTCGCCGTTGAAGGCCATCAGGAACTCTTCGATCTGGCCGGCGCCCTTGGACGATTCCTCGTTCAGCGGGATGCGGATTTTGCCATCCGGCGCGGTCATGGCCTTGGAGGTCAGGCCGGTGTACTCACCCTGGATGTCGAAGTAACGGATTTCGCGGAAGTTGAACAGTTTTTCGTAGAAATTGGCCCAGTAAGCCATACGGCCACGGTAGACGTTGTGAGTCAGGTGGTCGATCAGCTTGAGGCCGTGGCCGACCGGGTGGCGGTCGACGCCTTCGATGAATTCGAAGTCGATGTCATAGATCGACTTGCCTTCCTCGAAACGGTCGATCAGGTACAGCGGCGCGCCGCCGATGCCCTTGATCGCGGGCAGGCGCAGCTCCATCGGGCCGGTCGGGATCTCGACCGGCTGGGCGCCCAGCTCCAGTGCACGGGCGTAGGCCTTGTGCGAATCCTTGACGCGAAAAGCCATGCCGCAGGCGCTCGGGCCGTGCTCGGCGGCAAAGTAGGCGGCGTGGCTGTGCGGCTCGCGGTTGACAATGAAGTTCACTTCGCCCTGGCGGTACAGCACCACGTCCTTCGAGCGGTGCTTTGCCACCAGCGTGAAGCCCATCTGCTCGAACAGGGGCTCAAGCACGTTTGGGGTGGGCGAGGCGAATTCCACGAATTCGAAGCCCATCAGCTGCATCGGGTTGTCAAACAGGTCGGCCATGGCTTTCTCACTAAAGGGGCGGGAAATAATATTGTGGCTGCGGCACTTGGCAACGAGGTCGCGCCGGAGTCAGTCGGCTCAGCGGAAACCTGTTGCAGGACAGGCCTGTAGTGCGCTTGCTTGGGATGCAGTGTATATTCCTGACGGCAAAATTGGATTTCGTAAAACAGGCAGGGAAACCCTAGATTATGAAATTCGATTGCGTGAATCTCTGATGTGAGGAAATCAAAGTGCAATCGATCGAGCTGGACCGTACCGATCGCCGCTTGCTGGGGGTTTTGCAGGAGCAGGGGCGGGCCTCCAACCTGGAGCTGGCAGAGGCCATCGCGCTGTCGCCGGCGCAGACTTTGCGGCGCCACCGCCGCCTGGAAGAGGCCGGGCTGGTCAAACGCTATGAGGCGCGGCTGGACGCGGCGGCGCTGGGCTTTGGCGTGGTGGCCTTTATCCATGTGACGATGGAGCGCGGGCATATCCGCGACCTGTCCAACTTCAAGCGCCTGGTGGCGGAACTGGCGCAGATCCAGGAATGCTTCTCGGTGACCGGGGATATCGACTACGTGCTCAAGGTGGTCGCAAAGGACCTGAAGTCGCTGTCTGACTTCCTGCTCGATACGCTGATGCGTATCCCGGGTGTCAGCGGCGTGAAGTCCAGCGTGTGCCTGGACGAGATCAAGTGCACCAGCGCGGTGCCGCTGGAGGCCTGAACCCGAAGGGAAGGCTGCTGCCGGGCCGCAGGGCTAGGCGTGGTCGACGCCGCGTGGTTATTCCACGCAAGGAGGCCGCAACAACGCCCTGCGGCCCGGCTGCAGCCTTCGCGCCCCTTTTTCATTCTGAAACGGGTTCTTAATCTTCCGGCTGGTCGAGGCGGTCGCACTGTACGTTCATTGCCCGGCACACCGCGCACCATGATGGCCGCGAGCCGGGCTTGACGCCGCAGTGGGCGGCCTCGTCACGCGTGCCGGCCTGGCTGTCGGGCGCGCTGACCCGCACTGGCACGGCTATCTCGCGCACCCGGTGGCCACTGGCGCAGGCTTGTGCCACCGCCGCATCCAGCGCCTGCAGGCCAACCGGCTTGACGATCACGGCATTCATGCCCGCCGCCAGCGCCGCGGCATGGTCCACCGCGACGGCGCTTGCGGTGCAACCGATCACCGGCACGCTGCCGCGCGCATCCTTGCGTGCGCGCACCGCCCGTGCGAATGCCATGCCGTCCATGACCGGCATGGCGCAGTCGCACAAGATCACGTCGAAGCTGGACCGGTCCAGCATGGCCAGCCCTTCGCGACCATCACAGGCGGTGCTCACGCGGTGGCCCAGGTGCTCCAGCTGGCGCTGCAGCAGCAGCCGGTTGGGCGCATGGTCGTCGATCACCAGGACGTTGACCCGGCGCCGTGCGCAGCCCGCCATGGGCGGCGGCACCGGCTCGGGCAGTTCCGTGGCGACGGCAAGCGCCAACGGCAGCGTCACCATGACGCGCGTGCCCTGGCCCGGCTGGCTGGACAGCGAGATCTGGCCTCCCATCGCGCTGGCCAGGCGCTGGCAGATTGCCAGCCCCAGCCCGGTGCCGCCGGCATGGGGCCGGGTGCGGTCATGCACCTGTTCGAAGGGTTCGAACATGCGCGCCTGCGCGCCGGCGGGTATCCCGATGCCGGTGTCGGAGACGGTCAGCATGACCTGCTGCACGCCGTCGCGAGGCGCCAGGGCGTCAAGCCTGACGTGGATCGTGCCGCTGTCGGTGAAGCGCACCGCGTTGGACACCAGGTTGGCCAGGATCTGACGGAAACGCAGCGCATCGACCTGGTGCAGCGGCGCAACGGCGACGCCGATGCCGCTGGTCAGCGGCAGGCCCTTCTGTGCCGCCACCGGCCCGAAGATCAGCAGCGTGTCCTTGACCAGCCCGGGCAGCGAAGCGGGTGCCGGGTGGATGCTGAACTTGCCGGCCTCCATCTTGGACAGGTCCAGGATGTCGTCGATCAGCGCCAGCAGGCCCACTGCCGACTTATGCGCCGTGACCAGCTGCAGGCGTTCCTGCTCGGCCAGCTGGCAGCGCGCCAGGGTCAGCTCCAGCATGCCGGTGATGGCGTTCATCGGGGTGCGGATCTCATGGCTGACCGAGGCCAGGAAGGTGGACTTGGCGCGGTTGGCGGCCTCGGCTTCTGTCTTGGCCTGCGCCAGCTCGGCCAGCATGTCGTGGCGTTCGGTCAGGTCGACGCAGCCGCCGGCCAGGCCCTTGACGGTGCCATCGGCGCCGCGCAGCGGTGTCAGCCAGTTCAGCACGTGGTGGGTGCGCCCGCCCAGGCGCAGGCAGCGGTCCTTGTGCAGCGGGATGCCGTCCTTGATCACCTTGCGGTAGTCGCGCTCCACCTCGGCCATGTCGATGGCGATGGGATGCACCTGGACCGATGTGTCCAGCGGCTGCCCGCGCAAGGTGTCGCGCGTGGCGCCGACCAGTTCTTCATAGCTGCGGTTGCAGGTGATGAGCCGCAGCGAGGCATCGCGCAGGTAGACAGGCTGGGGAATGCCGTCGAGCAGCGCCGACTGGATCGCGATATTGTCCTTCAGCGCAATCTCCGCGGCGCGGCGCCGGCGCACCTCGCGATACAGCACGAAGATCCATGCCAGCAGGCATGGCGTCAGCAGGCAGAGCAGCCCGGTCGTCCACCCCAGCACCTGCCAGTGCGCCTGTGGCGCTGCTTGTGGTGGCGGGGCTGGTTGCAGGGCCGGTGCCTCGGGCAAGGCGACTGGCGTGCCGGCCGGGGATGGCGCTGGCGCGGGATCTGCCGTCCGCTGGGCAACGGCGCAGGCCAATACGCTGACGAACAACGCGGCACTTGCCAGCCGCCAGGCGCGCGTGAAGCGGTGCGGGCAAGCGGTGGCCGATGGAGATTCGTTATGGATGGGCTGATGAATGGACAAGCGGGGCGGCAAAATTCAGTGAAACATGGCAGCGGCCGCCGCGCGGTTGGCGTAGCGGTGGCTGGATAGTTTTCACTCTATGGGCTCAGCCTCGATATCTCATTAGGACGAATCTGAGATTGGGGGTGAAATTTCCGGATCACGCGCTGTTGATGCCTTTCACGTCACATATCGAGGACAAATGCCGGGCAGCATCTCACGGGGCCAACGCCGGCATCAGCCAGGCACGCACGCGCCAGCGTCGAGAAACCCGATGGCGGCAGGCAGGTCCAAAACAAAACCTTCCGGTACCCCCTGCCATGGTCCGGCGACGTGGTTTTTCACCCGTGGCGGCAGCGTTATGATTGGATTGCGCAACTGCCATGGTCCGCATTGCGCCAGGCCTGCAAAACCAGCCGGGTTTTCGGAAGAAGCAAGCCCGCGCTCGGAAATTTCCGGTGCCCTCCGGCACAAATGCTGAGCAAAATGATGTGCATGGGCGCCCGGACATCAGGGCGCCTGTTATGGAGTTCAAGTTTTGACCACAATCCTGATCGTCGACGACCACCCGCCCGTGCGGGTGGTGCTAAAGACGCACTTTTCCCAGGTGCTGGGCATCACCCATGTGCTTGAGGCCGACAATGGCCAGGCCGCCATCGAGATCGTGCGGCAGTACACCCCCGACGTGGTGATCCTGGACCTGGACATCCCGAAGATCAACGGGCTGGACGTGATCCCCCGCCTCAAGGCCTGCCACCCCGCCGTGCGCATCCTGGTCATTTCCGGCCAGGACCAGAACACGTTTGCCCCGCGCGCGCGCCAGGCCGGCGCGCATGGTTTTGTCAGCAAGACCCAGGAACTGGCCGAGATCGTGCGCTGCACCGAGTCCGTGCTGGCCGGCTATACGGTGATGCCCGAAACCGACCGCGGCAACAACGCCGGCCACGCCGACGAAGCCGCGCGCCTGGCCAGTCTTTCCGACAAGGAACTGGTGGTCATGCAGATGCTTGCCAAGGGCATGTCGAACAAGGAAATCGGCGAAACCCTGTTTATTTCCAACAAGACGGTCAGCACCCACAAGACCCGGGCCATGGAAAAACTCGGGGCAAAATCGATTGTCGATGTCATCGACTTTGCGCGGCGCCACCATATCGCGATCGGCTAGCATGCTGCCCGTGATTCGACTCGCATTGAGAAGCGGCGCATGACCGGCGCGTTGCTGCTTGCCACGCCCGGCGACACGCGCTGGGTCGCCGGGGTTGCCCCGATCCTGCGCGATCTCGGCTTTGATGTGCACACCGACACGCCCGCGCCGGACGCCGCCGCAGACATCGGCCTGGTGATAGCCGGCGCCGCCACCGAGATCCCTGACAGCCTGTTGCGCGCCTGGCGTGCCACCGGCCCGGTCTGCGCCGTGGTGCTGCCGGCCGACGCGGTGCCGGTGCCCGGCGCGGACGAAGGTGTGATCGCCTGCCTGCGCGAGCCGGTGACCGAAGCGGCCATCGTCGCCATGCTGGCCCGCCAGCGCTACCTGGCGCTGTCCCCCCGCGAGGCCGCGGGAATCGGGCCAGCCATCGCGTCGCAGACCTTCGGCAACCGCGCCTCTGCCGCTGAGCTGGTGCACGCCCTGGTCACCTCGGCGCAGGCCGACCTGGCGCAGTTGCGCGCCGCTGACGGTGCGCTGGACACCGTGCGCAGCGTCGCCCACCGGCTCAAGGCATCTGCCCACTACGTCGGCTGCCATGCCTTGCGTGCTCTTGCCCAGCGCCTGGAGCATGCCGCCAGCGACGGCGATGCCGCCAACGCCGCTGCGCTGGCCGCGATCGTGGCGCCGACGGTGGCGCGGCTGCTCGCCCTGCTGGCGGCGCTGCCATCGGAAAAATAAGATGGCGGCGGTCGCCGGCAGCTCCGGTGCGGGAATACACCGGATTGGCCCGGTGCGGTCGGTTGATTATGCTCGGATATATCAGGGCGCCGATTTTCAATATTCTGGAACTAATGACGCCGATTAATGCGGTGCGTTTTTATATGACGGCGCGGACGCCGGATTTTGATATTCGGCAGGACGGTTAGTTTGACGATATTTTCCGGGAGCGGGCATGGGTCAGATCATGGCGTCAATGCCGGAGTCGGCGTTTTATTTCCATCTGGCGGCGGTGACCATGCTGCTGCTGGGGCTGGCGCTGTATCGCGCGGTGTCGCACGTGATGGCGACCCCGGACGGGCGCAAGGCCCGCGCGCAGCGCCTGGCACTGGTGACCGCGGGGCGGCTGCTGGCGCTCGGCGGTATCTGGACCGCCATCGCCTATGGCCACGGCGCCTGGGAGCGCGCCGGCGCGCATAACTGCCGGCACCTGCCGTCGTTGGATGCCGCCGCGCGCTACGCAGCGGAATACTGCTATCTGGGTCGGGAGCGGGTGTTGCTGCGCATCTACGGCGTGGAGCGCGACCGCGTGCTGGCCCAGCGCACCTTCAACAGCAGCGGGCCGGTGCGGCTCAGCTGGGACGGCCAGGCCGTGGTCTTCGATGCCGCGGCGCCTGGCAAGGCAGGGCGCCTGGCGCTGCCGCCCACGCTGGGCGACCGGTTGCTGGCGCGGCTGCCCTGATCCAGCGCTCTACAACTAGTCTGCGTGCATGCGCGCCAGCAAGGCGTCCAGCCCCGCCGGGGCCGGCAGGCGCGCGATCAGCCAGCGCACCGCTTCGGACAAGCCCTGGCCGTCGTAGTCCGGCGCGAAGCTGTGCAGCGTGGCGCCGTGCAGGAAACAGCGCAGCGCCAGCCATTCCGGCTCCGGCGGCGCGTCCGGCGGCTGGCCGAACAGCATCTGCGGCACAGCCTCCAGCGGCGCGCGCACGGCGGTGGCCAGGCGCGCGTCGCCACGCGTTGCCATCCACACCTCCAGTATGGCGAGCGAGGTATGCCGCTGTGGGCGGGTCGCCAGGATATGCAGCATCAGGTGCAGGCACAGCGAGGGGCTGAGCGGGCCCAGCGCGGCCAGGCGCGCCGCCTCGCGCTCCAGCAGCCAGGTGAGCATGGCTGGCAGCAGGTCATAGCGGCCTTCGGGGAAATGGTGCCGCAGCGAGCCGCGGCTGCTGCCGGCCAGTTCGCACACGCGCGCTTCTGAAAAGGCCGCATAGCCTTGCTCGACGAGCAAGGTCACGGCGGCGTCGATCAGGGACTGGCGGGTGCTGGCGCTGCGTTCGGCTTGGGTGGACATCTGTCGGATTGTAGCAATGGCTGCCAGAGCGCAGCCTGGCGCGCGGGCAGGGTGGGCTTGCCTTGATCCGCGTCGATGAGGGCGGTACCAGGGCGGCCAGCATGCGGCGCGGCACAATCCGTTCGGGTACTTCCACCCGGCGCTGAGCGGCGTCAGTGGGGCGCCGCCGCCGGGATGTCGGCGCTGCAGCTGGGCGTCGCTTCGTCGTGCGAATGCGGCGCCAGCGCGCCCGGTATGCGCTGGCTGTCAAGCCCCTTGCCTTGCAGCCATTGCGCGGTGGTGGCCGCGGCGCGGTCGATCAGCTCGCCGCATTTGGAGTAGTCGTAGGGCGAGATGTCGAGCGGGCACAGCGGCGGCACCACGCTGATCTGCGCGCGGTCGGCGAAGTGCTGCAGGTCGTGCACGAGCTGGCGCGCCACCAGCAGCGAGAGCGCATTGAACGCATGCTCCAGCGCGCCGCGCGGCGGGCGGCGCTCCGCACAGGTAAAGCCCGCGGGCAGCACGATCACGTGCGTGGCACCAAGTGCGATCGCGGTGGATACCGGGGTGTTGTTGGCCACGCCGCCATCGATCAGCGTGCGGCCCTCGAACTGCACCGGCGGGAACACGCCGGGGATGGCCGCGCTGGCCAGCACCGCGTCGACTATGCTGCCGCTGGACAGCAAGACTTCGTCGCCGCTGTGCATGTCGGTGGCCACCACGTGCAGCTGCAGTTCCGCTGCTTCCAGCCGCAGCGTGCCGAAGTGCTGCGCCAGCAGTCGGCGCAGCCCGGCCGCCTCCACCAGGTGGCCGCGGTTGCCGCCGAACATGCTCCAGACGCTGCGCCAGCTCCACGGCAGGATGTCCGAGCGCCGGATGCCGCGCCACAGCGCGTCAAGCCGGCCGGCGCCGGCCACGCCCGGATTGCAGGCAAAGTAGGCGCCGTTGATGGCGCCGGCCGAGGCGCCGATCACGATATCGGGCATCACGCCCCATGCCGCCAGTTCGCGCAGCATGCCGACCTGGATCGCACCCAGGCTGCCGCCGCCCGCAAATACGAAGGCTGTCTTGTCCATGGCTGCGCCGGTCTCCCTGTCCAGTTTGCGGTCCTGAGCAAAGGATAGGTGACATCCGGGCCATCGGGCAGGTCGGACGGCAAGCCGTCTGCCGCGCTGGGGTCTGAGCCTGTGGCTCGCCTTCGCGAGGTAATAACGCAATTAACCGCCAGCAATATCCTCCAACCACCAATGCTGGCTAACAGCAGGGTGGTCGGTACCGTCAGCCATGACGCAGGCGCGGTGTCAGTCGAGAAACTCGTCGACAGGGATGCCGAGTTGGCCGGCCATGTGTTCGACCAGGCTTTGCAGCTTCGCCACCTTCTCGGTCAGGGCCTGCTGTTCGGCGCGCAGCTGTTCGAGTTCGCCCGGCGCGGCGGTGGCGCCGCCGGTGGTGCGGTCGGCATCGTCGGCGTCCGCCGCGGCGCTCACTTCGCCGCTCAGCAGGTGCATCCAGCGATTTTCGCGTGCGCCCGGCGCGCGCGGCAGCCGGACGACAAAGGGCGGCGCATGGCTGGCCAGTTCGTCAAGGAAGGCCTCGACCGACGAGATATCGGCAAAGCCGTGCAGGCGCGCGGTGTTCAGGCGCAGCTCCGCCGCGGTCTGCGGGCCGCGCAGCAGCAGCATGGCCAGCAGTGCGACGGACTGGCTGGGCACGGCCAGCACGCGCTGCATATTGTGCTCGAAGCGCGGCACGCGGCTGCTGCTGCCTTCAAAGACCAGGCTCAGGCCCTTGAGGCCATCGATGGCTTCAAGGATATCGGCCTCGCTGACGTTCATCACCGGGGCGCGGGCGGTCTTCTGGTTGCAGCCCGAGGCCAGCGCATTGAGCGACAGCGGGTAGGTATCGGGCACGGTGTGCTGTTTTTCGACCAGCACGCCGAGCACGCGGCCTTCGACGGGCGTCAGGGGGCGCAATGCCGGACGGGCGGGGCGGTCGCCAGCCTGGCTGGCGTCGGAATCATGGTTGGATTGCATCAAGACTGGTTTTTTGCTGAAGGTGACGGCGAATGCCGACACGCCGAGGCGCTCATTCAATCCCAAGCCAGCGCAATCCGCAACTGCGCCGTGCGATTCTCGCATTCTGCGCGCAGCCGTCTACTATCGATAGGCCGCGCGCAGCCGGGAAGATGTGCCCAGGGCAGGCGCGGGTCCAGACGGGGAGGGAGCATGGCGATTTCGCAGTCGGAGGCAATGGCCCCGGATGAGGACACCGGCCCGGAGGCCGGCGGCGGCCTGGAGGCGCCGTATTCCACGCTGGAGTCACGCTGGCACCAGATGTTCCCGCAGCTCGGCGCCGACGACATGGCGCGCGTGCGCCGCTTTGGCACGCCGCAGAGCTGGCGCGCGGGCGAGAAGCTCTTTGCCATCGGCGATACGGGCCGGGGCATGTACCTGATCGGCAGCGGCCGCGTGCGCCTGATGCGGCGCGACGGGCTGGGCCGCGAGCACCAGATCACCGAGCAGGGCGCCGGCCACTTCCTGGCCGAGGTCGGCACGCTCAGCGGCCGCCCGGCGCTGGTCGACGGCGTGGCCGTGACCGATACCCAGGGCTATGTGATCACGCCAGAGCGGCTGCGCGCCCTGCTGGTGGCCGAGGCCGAACTGGGCGAGCGCATCATGCGCGCGCTGATCCTGCGCCGCGTGGGGCTGATCGAATTCGGCAGCGGGCCGGTGCTGGTCGGCCACGGCACCGAGCCGCAACTGGTGGCACTGCAAGCCTTCCTGCGGCGCAACGGCTACCCGCATACGGTTATCGATATCGACGCCGAACGCGACTGCTCATTGCTGCTCGACTACGCCAACGCGCCCGCCAGCGACTTCCCGCTGGTGATCTGCGCCGACGGCCGCGTGCTGCGCGCGCCGGACGAAGGGCAGCTGGCTTCGTGCCTGGGGCTGTTGCCGGAGTTCGATCCGGTCCATGTCTATGACGTGGTGGTGGTCGGCGCCGGGCCTGCGGGGCTGGCCACGGCCGTGTATGCCGCATCCGAAGGCTTGTCGGTGGCGGTGATCGATTGCCGCTCGCCGGGCGGGCAGGCGGGTGCGAGTGCGCGGATCGAGAACTATCTTGGCTTTCCCACCGGCATCTCCGGACAGGCGCTGGCCGGGCGCGCGTTCGTGCAGGCACTGAAGTTCGGCGCGCATATCGCCATCCCGCTGGAGGTCAAGGCACTGCATTGCGGCGCGGACCCGATCCGGCTGGAGCTGGCCGATGGCCGCATGATCCCGACCCACACCGTGGTGATTGCCACCGGCGCGCAGTACCGTCGCCCGGACATCGCCGCGCTGGAGCACTTTGAAGGGCGTGGTGTCTACTACTGGGCTTCGCCGGTGGAGGCCAAGCTGTGCAAGAACGAGCCGGCGATGCTGGTGGGCGGCGGCAATTCGGCCGGGCAGGCAGCGGTCTACCTGGCCTCGCACGCGGCGCACGTGCATATGCTGGTGCGCGGGCCGGGGCTGGCCGCCACCATGTCGCGCTACCTGATCGACCGCATCGGTTCGCTGCCCAATATCACGCTGCACACGCACGCGCAGATCAGCGCGCTGGCGGGGGAAGGGTGGCTCAGTTCCGTGCGCTACGAATGCCGGGCGGAAAGCCCGGCCCCGGTCACGATGGACGTGCGGCACCTGTTCCTGTTCATCGGCGCCGATCCCAATGCGTCGTGGCTGCGCACCTGCAACGTCGAGGTCGATGACAAGGGCTTCGTGCGCACCGGCGGCGGCGAGCTGGGCTGCGCGTCGGCGGTGCCGTATCCGCTGCAGACCAACGTGCCGGGCGTGTTTGCCATCGGCGACGTGCGGGCGGGATCGACCAAGCGGGTCGCCGCGGCGGTAGGCGAGGGCGCGGCGGTGGTGGCGCAGATCCACGACTACCTGGCTCGGGTGCAGGCAGCCGTGGCGCGCTGAGCGCGGGCCACTCAGGCTTGCGCCTCGCGCTCCAGCAACTCGCGCTTGCGCGCCACGCCCCAGCGGTAGCCCGACAGGTTGCCGTCGCTGCGCACCACGCGATGGCAGGGAATGGCCACCGCCAGGTGGTTGGCGGCGCAGGCCTGCGCCACCGCGCGCACCGCACGCGGCGCGCCGATGCGGGCCGCGATCTCGGCATAGCTGGCGGTGCTGCCCGCGGGGATCTCTTGCAGGGCCTGCCATACACGCTGCTGGAACGCGGTGCCGCGCACATCCAGCGGCAGCGCCAGGCCGATTGAAGGTGCCTCGATAAAGCCCACCACTTGCGCCACCAGTTGCTCGAACTGCGCATCGCCGCCGATCAGGTTGGCGCGCGGGAACTGGTCCTGCAGGTCCTGCAACAGCGTTTGGGGATCGTCGCCCAGCAGGATCGCGCAGACACCGCGCTCGCTCTGGGCCACCAGGATCGCGCCCAGCGAGCACTGGCCGATGGCAAAGCGGATTTCGGTGTCGGCCCCGCCCGCGCGGTAGCGCGACGGGGTCATGCCCAGCACTGCGTCCGAGGTTTCGTAGAAGCGGCTGTTGGAGCCGAAGCCGGCGTCGTAGATTGCCTCGGTCACGGAGTCGCTGGTGCCCAGTTGCTCGCGGAGTTTCCTGGCGCGATGCGCGGCGGCATAGGCACGCGGCGTCAGGCCGGTGGCGGCCTTGAAAAGGCGGTGAAAGTGATAGGGGCTGACGCCCGCTGCGTTGGCCAGTTCGGGCAGCGTGGGCAGGGTGTCGGCGGCCTCGATGCGGCGGCAGGCGTCGGCCACGATGGCTGCGTGCCGGGCCGCCAGCGCAGGCGCGGCGGCACGTCGGCTGGGCCGGTAGCCGGCGGCTTCGGCCGCGGCGGCATTGTCGAAGAACTCGACATTGGCCGGATGCGGCAGGCGCGACGGGCTGCTCGGCAGGCAGTACACGCCGGTGGTCTTGACCGCATAGACAAAGGCACCGTCGGCGCCCGGATCGCGCGCCAGCACGCGAGCCCAGCGCGGGTCGCGTTCGATGGTGCTGACTTCCGGTTGTTGTGTGGGACGGGTCATGGGATACCTCACGTGGCGTCGTGGAAGATGATGCCCAGCGTGTAGCGCTGGCCCGCGTGCAGCCGGCTGACGCCATGCCGCAGGTTCACGCGGTAGCTGCCGCGGCTGCCCTGCACCGGGCGCTGGCTGACGGCAAAGACCACGGCATCGCCCTGGTGCAGCGTCACCACCTCGGCCCGCGACTGCATGCGCGGCCGCTGCTCGGTCATCACAAATTCTCCGCCGGTAAAGTCGCGGCCCGGCTCGGACAGCAGGATGGCGACCTGCAGCGGGAATACGTGCTCGCCGTACAGGTCCTGGTGCAGGCAGTTGTAGTCACCGGGGCCGTAGCGCAGCAGCAGGGGCGTCGGGCGCAACTGGCCGGCGTCGTGGCAGCGGGCAAGATAATCGGCGTGCGCGGCGGGATAACGCACATCGATGCCCATGGCGGCGTTCCAGCGGTTGGCCACCGGCACCAGGTGCGGATACAGCGCCGTGCGCATTGCGGCCACGGTGTCGGGCAGCGGGTAGCGGAAGTACTTGTACTCGCCCTGGCCAAAGCCGTGCCGGCGCATCTCGATGCGAGAGCGGAACCACGCGTCCTGCGCATAGCCGGCGGCAAGCGCGTCGCATTCGGCTGCCGACAGCAGGCCGCGGATCGCGGCGCAGCCGTAGTCGTCGAGCTCGCGTGCAATGGCGGCCCAGTCGGTGCCATCGACGCGGGTGGCGATATCGGCTTCGTGCCTATGCCCCCGCGCCGTGCCGCGCGCTGGCAGTATTGGCCGGCGCGGCCCTGCCACGGCCATTTCGGGGCGCTGTATCTGGCTGATGCTCACCGCGGGTCTCCTTTCTCTCGCTTGCATGGTGCCAACTTTAGGCCGCCCGCGTGCACCTGGCACTCCGGGTCTTGCTTTTGAATTCTGCCCGGTCTCCTGCCTTGACAAGACAGATCTGTCTATCAATAATGAGACAGGTCTGTATCATATTGAGCAGCCTGTTCTTCCATCTGATTCACCCTGTTTCAGCAAAGGAGCCTCCGCATGTCCGCACAAGCCGAAATCCGTCCGCCGTTGCCCCCATTCACGCGTGAATCCGCCATCGCCAAGGTCCGTGCCGCCGAGGATGGCTGGAACAGCCGCGACCCAGAGCGCGTGGCGCTGGCCTATACCGTCGACAGCGCCTGGCGCAACCGTGCGGAATTCGTCAATGGCCGTGCCGACATCGTCGCCTTCCTGCAGCGCAAGTGGCAGAAGGAGTTGGATTACCGGCTGATCAAGGAGCTATGGGCGCACGACGGCAACCGCATCGCCGTGCGCTTTGCCTATGAATGGCACGACGATTCCGGCAACTGGTACCGGTCATACGGCAATGAGAACTGGGAGTTCGATGAGGCGGGGCTGATGCGCAGGCGTTTTGCCTGCATCAACGATGCGCCGATCAAGGCGGCGGACCGCAAGTTCCACTGGCCACTGGGCCGGCGGCCGGATGAACATGCGGGGTTGAGTGAACTGGAGTTGTGAAGCTGTTGGGTCCTAAAACCGAAGGCCCCGCTTGATGTGGTTCCTAGCTGGACCACCCCTCACCCCGGGCCTCTCCCCATGAGGGGAGAGGGAGCACACAAGCGTAGAGGGACACGCCTGAAACCCTCGTTACTGCATCTTGTCCAGGTTCCCGATCCGCACCAGCATCTCGGTGAACATCTGCATATCCAGGTTCAGGTCGGCCACTTCCTTGTACTCGCGCGCGTTGTGCGCAGTGTATTTCTTGCCCGGCATGGCCGGCCCGAAGTTGATGGCATTGGGCATCAGCTTGGCGGTGGTGCTGCCGGCGGTGGAAACCGGCTTGGCTTCCAGCCCGGTGGTATCGCCAAAGATATTCAGCAGCGTGGACAGCCACGCGCCCTTGGGATCGCGCGCCATCCAGTTGCCCTGGTCGTACTTGATTTCGACTGGCCCATGGGTGGCGGCCCAGCCGAAGATGCGCTTGGTGATCTTGCCGCCCAGCTCGTCCGGCGTGCGGCCACGCGGCATGCGCACGTTGGTGACCACGTCGACGTATTCGCCGCGCTCGCGCACCAGCGTGGGCGACATGGTCAGCGGGCCCATGAACGGGTCCCGGTAGGCCACCTCCATCCTGGTGCCAAGGTAATCCAGCCCGTACAGGTCGTTCAGGTAGCGGACCGCGTTCAGGTAGTGGTTCTCGGCAAACTGCACGCCGCTGGCCTGCAGGAACAGCGCCAGCCGCGGCAGCGGGTTGACCCCTTCCTCAGGGCGCGATCCGTGCGCCGAGGCGCCAGTGACCTTCACTTCCACGTCGTTGCCGGCGCGCTTCACGTCGATGGAGAACTTGCCGCGCGGGGTGTGGCGGCGCAGGAATTCAGCGCGTGCCTGTTCCAGCGCGGCAGCGACGGCGGCAGCATCGCCGCCGGCAATGCGCGCGGTGGCGGTCTCGGGGATGGCGTTGGCCGAGGCCGCGCCGCGCATGGCAACGATGGCAGGTCCCTTCCGGTCGGACTTGCCTTGCGCGCTCTTGTCGTCCGCCGCCTTGATGCCGAAGGAAACAGTCAGCGTGCCCGCGCCTTTCTCCGCCACCACCGCGGGGTATTTGCTGTCGAGCACGACGTTGTACTCGGGCAGGGTGGTGTGCTGGCGGTAGTATTTCATGCCGTCGCCGCCGGTTTCCTCGGTGGTCTCGATCATCAGGCGGATGGTGCGCTCCAGCGGCACGCCGCTTTCCTTGACGGTCTTCATGGCATACATGACCGCGGCGATCGAGCCCTTGTCGTCGATGGTGCCGCGCCCGTACAGCGTGTCGCCCACGCGCGTCATGCGGAACGGATCCAGCCTGGTGCCGTCCTCCAGTACCCATTCCTCGGCCACCGCGGGCACCACGTCGGCGTGGGTCAGGATGCCGAAGGTATCCTTGCCGCCGCCGGGCAGCGTGACCTCGAAGACCCGGTTGTCGACATTGCGGTAGGCCAGCCCGAAGTCGCGCGCCATGGCCTCGATCATCTTGCCGAACTCGATGATGGCGGGGTTCTCGTGCTGCGGGATTTTCTCGTCGCGCACGGTGCGCAGCGCCACCATCCTGCCGATGGCGTCGATCACCGCGGCCTCGTTGCGGACGCGGTTGTAGACGCCCAGCAGGCGGCCGATATTGACCAGGTTGTCGCCGGCCAGTGGCGACCGGGCCTGCCACGCCGCCACGGCCGGCGCCACGGAAGGCTCGGCCCTGGCCGCGGCGGCCATGAATGCCTGCAGGTCGGCCTGGGCCGCCGTTCGGGTGCCGGAGACCAGCGCATCCAGCGCCGGTTTCTTCAGGGTTTGCGCCTGCGCGGGGTGCGCCAGCACCAGCGACAGCGCGAGCATCGGGGCCCATCGGCAGAGAGACGGCAGGCGGCAAGGTCGGGTCATTGCGGACAAAACGGGAGTCTGAGTGGATGCCGCATGATAGGGCACTCGCCGGTATTTGCCGAAAAAATATGCTTTTGCGTGCCCGCGGATGAAGTGCAAGGGCCGGCGCACTAGGGGATGGCTATGCCGAGTCAATAGCGTAAGGCAATCGTCGTGGTTAAAACGATGAATTGTACAAATCACATCCCGGTCTACAGAATGGGGCCTTCGCTGCAACCCGCAGCCGAAACCAACCCGATCCAGACCAAGGAGTGAACTGATGCTGCAATCCCGTGAAGGCCAACGCGTTCCCAATGTCGCTTTCCGCATGCGTGAAGACAACGAGTGGAAGACCGTCACCACCGGCGAGCTGTTCAACGGCAAGACCGTGGTCGTGTTCTCGCTGCCGGGCGCCTTCACGCCGACCTGCTCGTCGACCCACCTGCCGCGCTACAACGAGCTGGCCCCGGTGTTCGCGAAGCACGGCGTGGACGACATCCTGTGCGTGTCCGTCAACGACACCTTCGTGATGAACGAATGGGCCAAGGACCAGGAGTCCGAGAACATCACCATGATCCCCGACGGCAACGGTGAATTCACCGAAGGCATGGGCATGCTGGTGGACAAGGCCGACCTGGGCTTCGGCAAGCGCAGCTGGCGCTATGCGATGCTGGTCAAGGACGGCGTGGTGCAGAAGATGTTCATCGAACCGCAAGAGCCGGGCGACCCGTTCAAGGTGTCCGACGCCGACACCATGCTGGCCCATATCGCCCCGGACGCGCGCAAGCCGGACCAGGTGGTGGTGTTCTCCAAGGTCGGCTGCTCGTTCTGCGCCAAGGCCAAGCAACTGCTTGACGACAACGGCTTCGACTATATCGACGTGCCGCTGGACAACAAGGTGCGCGGCAAGGTGCTGGGCGCCGTGTCGGGCGAGATGACCGCACCGCAGGTCTTTATCAACGGCAAGCTCATCGGCGGCGCCGAGGCGCTGCAGCAGTACCTGGGCAAGTAAGCCGATTCTGCCTTCATCCCGCACCCGGGGACCGGCAGTCGCCGGACCCGATGGGGTCGCCTTGCCCGGCATGGCGGCCCCATCCAGCCCGCTGATTGACACCAGCTTGACGCCATCAAGACAAAGGAATTGACCGCCATGACCACCATCCAGACCGACGTCGCCGTGATCGGCGCAGGCACCGCCGGCCTTGCCGCCTACCGTGCCGCGATTGCCGCGGGCAAGCGCGCCGTGATCATCGAAGGCGGCCCGTACGGCACCACCTGCGCCCGGGTGGGCTGCATGCCCTCCAAGCTGCTGATCGCTGCCGCCGAGGCCGCGCACGAACTGCGCCACACTGCGCCGTTCGGCGTGCACGTGGATGGCGAGGTCCGCATCGATGGCCGCGAGGTGATGGCCCGCGTGCGCAGCGAGCGCGACCGCTTTGTCGGCTTCGTGGTGCGCGGCGTGGAGAACATCCCCGAAGCCGACCGCGTCCGCGGCTATGCCCGCTTTATCGACAACACCACGCTGGAAGTGGATGGGCACACCACCGTGCGTGCCAGCCGCGTGGTCATCGCCACCGGCTCCACGCCGATGCTGCCGGCGCCGTTCCAGGTGTTCGGCGACCGCCTGATCGTCAATGACGATGTGTTCGCTTGGGAAGACCTGCCCGCCAGCGTGGTGGCGTTCGGCCCCGGCGTGATCGGGCTGGAGCTTGGCCAGGCCTTGTCGCGCCTTGGCGTGCGGGTGCGCGTGTTCGGCGTCAGCGGCTCGCTCGGGCCGCTGACTGATCCCGTGATCCGCGCCTACGCGGCGAAGACCTTCAACGGCGAGTTCTATCTCGATCCGGACGCCAGGGTGACCGACATGGCCCGCGACGGCGACCAGGTGGTGGTGACTTACCTGGACCGCGAAGGCCGCAGCGTGACCGAGCGCTTCGACTATGCGCTGGTCGCCACCGGCCGCGTGCCCAATGTGCGCGGCCTGGGCCTGGAAAATGCCGGCCTGGCGCTGGATGCGCGCGGCGTGCCGCTGTTCGATGCGCGCACGCTCCAGTGCGGCAATGCACCGGTATTCATTGCCGGCGACGCCAACAACATCCTGCCGCTGCTGCATGAGGCCGCGGACGAGGGCAAGGCCGCGGGCGAGAACGCCGCCAGCTATCCGCAAGTGAAGCCGCTGGCACGGCGCGCGCCGATCGCGGTGGTGTTCACGGACCCGCAGATCGCGATGGTCGGCCAGCGTTACGCCGACCTGGCCGAAGGCACGTTCGTGACCGGCGAGGTCAGCTTCGAGGACCAGGGCCGCAGCCGCGTGATGCTGAAGAACCGCGGCCTGATGCATGTCTATGCCGACAAGGCCACGGGCCGCTTCCTGGGCGCGGAATGGACCGGCCCGCGTGCCGAGAACATCGCCCACCTGCTGGCGTGGTCGTACCAGCAGGGCCTGACCATCGGGCAGATGCTGGGCATGCCTTTCTACCACCCGGTGGTGGAAGAGGGCCTGCGTACGGCGCTGCGTGATGCGGAGGCGAAGCTGGAGGCCTGAGCGGGCCAGGTTTGCTAGACAGGTCTGTCTGTCATAGTATCGACCTATAGAGAGGCAGGGCGGCGCAGGGCGCTGTCCGGCCGCGCACCTTTACCGACTACGCCGCCACCATGGCCACGCCTTCCGCCCGCGACCGCATCCTCGACACCGCTGCCCGCCTGTTCTACCAGGAGGGCTACCGCGCCACCGGCATCGACAAGATCATTGCCGAATCCGGCGTCGCCAAGATGTCGCTCTACCGCCATTTCGCCTCCAAGAACGAGTTGATTTCGGCGTTCCTGGACCGCCGCCATGACGAGTGGATGACGTGGTTCCGGCAGGACGTGGAAGCCCGGCTGGCCGCGCGCCCGCACCTGGACGTGATTGCCGACGCGCTGGCGGACTGGTTCGGCCGAGACTTCCGTGGCTGCGCCTTTATCAACGTGGTGGCCGAGGCGGGCGGCGACGCGCGCGCGGCCGAACAGGCCGCGGCGCACAAGGCCGAGTTGGCCGCATTCGTCGCCGACATCGCCACGCGCCTGGGCCTGGACCAGCCGCAAGCGGTGGCCGAGGAAGCGATGCTGTGCATCGAAGGCATGATCGTGCGCTACCAGATGCAGCCGGATGCGGCGGTGATCGAGGCGGGGCGGCGGTTGCTGGGCCGGCTGCAGGCCGGCTGATTGGCTTGGGGGGCTGGCCACTGAGGCCGGGGACTGCCCAACGCTTCCTTCGTCTGGCTTAGCGCCGAGGCAGCATCCGGTGCGAATAGAAAATGTCTCGCTTTTGACACATTCAGGCTACAATTCTGTTGTAATTACGAATTATTCGCATTCGTAATCAGAATTTTCCACTTGCCACGCCGCGCCTGCGGGGTAGCTACCTTCCGATCCCTGAGTGATGTATTTCCACCCGACCAAGCAGGCAAAGCCGCGCTTTGCCCGCCCCGCGCTTGTCACCCCGCGCGGCCTTTCGCTGACCACCCTTGTATTGAGCCTGCAGGCCGGTGGCGTGTTTGCCCAATCCGGCGAAGTGCCTGCGCCGGCAACGGCCAGTGCCGCGGCAGAACTGCCGGCCGTCACGATCCGCGCCGGCAGCGACGACGAAACCGCCACCGGCCCGGTTCATGGCTTCGTGGCAAAACGCAGCGCCACTGCTACCAAGACCGACACCCCGGTGATGGAGACGCCCCAGTCGATCACCGTCATCACGCGCGACCGGATGGAGGCGCAAGGCGCGCAGAGCGTGCAGCAGGCCATCGGCTACAGCGCCGGCGTCTATGCCGGGCCGTTCGGCAACGACGCCCGCGGCGACTGGGGCCGGTTCCGGGGCACCGAGTTCACGCAGTACCGCGACGGCCTGCTGAACCAGGTCGGCTTCTACAACAACGTGCGGCCCGATGTTTACGCGCTGGAACGCATCGACGTGCTGCGCGGGCCGTCGTCGATGCTGTTCGGGCAGGGCGCGGTCGGCGGCATCCTGAACCTGGTCAGCAAACGCCCGCAGGCTGAGGCGGCGCGCGAGATCGGGGTGCAGTTCGGCAACTACAACCGCAAGCAGGTGCAGGCCGACCTGACCGGCCCGCTCGATGCGGACGGCAAGTGGCTGTACCGGCTGGTGGCGCTGGCGCGCGACAGCGACACGCAGGTGGACTACGTCAAGGACAACCGCTACCTGATCGCGCCTTCGCTGACGTGGCGCCCGAGCCAGGACACCTCGCTCACGCTGCTGGCCAACTTCCAGCGCGATGAAAGCGGGACCTCGGTCGGCTTCTTCCCCTGGCGGGGCACGCTGCAGGCCAACCCGGCCGGCCAGATCCCCGATCACCTGTTTATCAGCGAGCCCGGCTTCGACCGCTACAACGCCGAGCAGGCGTCGGTGGGCTATGAGTTCCAGCACAAGTTCAACGACACCGTGACGGTGCGGCAGAACCTGCGCTATTCGCACAGCACGGTGGACTACCGCAGCATCTACGCGGCCGGTTTCAACGGCGCCGGCCACGGTTGGGTGCCGGGCAGCGATACGCTGATGCGCCGCACGGTCTACCTGAACCAGCCCACGCTGAACTCGTTCGCGGTCGATACCCAGGCGCAGACCAACTTCCGCACCGGCCCGGTCCAGCACACGCTGCTGACCGGCGTCGACTACCAGCACTCAGAGATCACGGGGCGCGCCGGGGTGGGGGGCACGGCCGCGCCGCTCAATGTGTTCAACCCGGTCTACGGCAATTTCACCCTGCCGGGCACGCGCGACCTGAACCCCGCCACGCAGGCGCAGACCGGCCTGTACGTGCAGGATCAGCTGTCGTGGAACAAGTGGCTGCTGATGCTGGGGCTGCGCTATGACTGGTCGCGCGCCGCGCAGGACAACACGCCCTCGGCCAGCCGCGACGACAGCGAGCTGACCAAGCGTGCTGGCCTGATGTACCGCTCGGACATCGGCCTCAACCCGTACGTCAGCTATTCCGAGTCGTTCCAGGGGCTGGCCGGCTTCAACAAGGCCAACCAGGCTTTCAAGCCGCTGCGCGGTTCGCAGTGGGAGGCGGGGATCAAGTACCAGCCGCCGGGCAAGAACGCCACGCTGACCATTGCCGCATTCGATATGCGCGAGAAGAACCGCAAGACCGCCGGCGTGGTCAACGGCATTCCCGATTCAGTCCAGGTGGGCGAGGCACGTACGCGCGGCATCGAGGTTGAGGCACTGGCCTCGCTGTCCAGCCGGCTGGACCTGATCGCAACCTATACCTACCTGGATGCGCGCGTGATCGACGGCACGCCGGCCGAGGTGGGCAAGAAGCTGGCGAGCACGCCGTCGAACATGGCGTCGCTGTGGGCCAACTATCGCTTCAAGCTGTTTGGCGTGCCGGGCTTTGTCGCCGGCGGCGGGGTGCGCTATGTCGGTCCCAGCTATGACGGTGCCGACCAGAACCGGGTGGGCGGCGTCACGCTCTACGACGCGATGATTGCCTATGACCACGGCCCGCTGCGCGTCTCGCTGAATGCCAGCAACCTGTTCGACAAGCAATTCCTGACCACCTGCCTGGCGCGCGGTGACTGCTACTTCGGCGCGCGCCGCACGGTGGTGGGCAGCGTTACCTATCGCTTCTGAGCCGCCTTGCAGGGAAGCGCGCCTGCGGCCGGGGCGGCGATAGCGGCGCGCTTACTCCGAGTCGGGGATTGGCGCTCCCTGCACTTTGGGCGCCGGTTCGGCCCGCATGGCGTCTGCGGGCCAGAGCGTCAGGAAGGTGCGCGCGACCTCGGGGTCGCGGCAGGCGAGCCAGTCGTCCCACTGTTCACGCGGCACGATCACCACTGACCGCTTTTCCTCGCCCGGCTTGTGAAAGCGCTGCATCACCGGGTGCTGGGCCGAGTTGATGGTCAGCATGGCGAAGGACAGCGACTGGTCCGGCCAGCTGCGCCACAGGCCCGCAATGCCGAAGGCCGGCTCGCCGGGCAGCCAGACGCGCCAGCGCACCGGCTTGCCGGGCGGGCCGCCGGGCGCTGCATCTTCGGGATACGCAAACTCATAGAACGCCGTGGCCGGCACCAGGCACAGCTGGCCCTGGCGCCAGTAGCGCGCAAAGGCGGGGCGTTCACCCACGGTCTCGCTGCGGGCATTGGTGGTGTCAAAGCGCCGTGCGCCGGGCGGGATGCGCGGGCGCGGCACCATGCCGAACGAGGCCAGAGCGCCACTGCGCGTGCGATCGTCCGCGGCGCGCACGATCGGCGCCGCGTAGTCCGGATAGGTTTCAGCCTTGTACAGCCCCGGCGGCGGTTCCACGCCGAAGATCTCGCGCAGGATCCGGCTCTGGACCGGGGCGTAGTTGGTGCACATGCGCTGTCTCCTGGCGGTGATGCCCGTATCGTCGGCGCCGGGCGGTGCCGCGTCAAGGGTGCCCGGAGGTGCGTCAGGGTTCACGGCAGGGATGGCAAAAACCGTCAGCCGCGCTGGCGGAATCGGTTATTGCCTGCTCCCGTGGCGCTCGCGCACACTCTTGCGGCAGCCGTTGCGCGCCGGCACCCCGCGCGCAGCGGCCACCTACCAAAAGGCACCAGCCGGAATACAGGAGACATCATGCGCGACTACGCCCAAGCCTTCGACGGATTTTCCTATGACGACGCCGTGGCACGGCAACTGCACGGCAGCCTGGAGGCAATGAACGCCTGCGTCGAATGCTGCGACCGCCACGCGCTGCCGGGCCGTATCGCGCTGTTCTGGGAAGGGCGAGACGGCAATTCGCGCAGCTGGACCTTTACCGAGCTGCAGGCACTGTCCGCGCAGTTTGCCGGCTTCCTGAAGGCGCAGGGCGTGCAGCCGGGCGACCGCGTGGCGGGCCTGCTGCCGCGCAATGCGGAACTGCTGGTGACGATTCTCGGCACCTGGCGCGCCGGCGCGGTGTACCAGCCGCTGTTCACGGCCTTCGGCCCCAAGGCCATCGAGCACCGGCTCAATGCGTCCGGCGCGAAGGTGGCGGTCACCGATGGCGCCAACCGCCCCAAGCTGGATGACGTGGATGGCTGTCCCGCCATCGTCACCGTGGCCGGCGACAAGGGCCGCGGCCTGGTGCGCGGCGACTTCAGCTTCTGGGCCGAACTGGAACGCCAGCCGGCGTCGTTCGAGCCGGTGCCGCGCCGGGGCGACGACCCCTTCCTGATGATGTTCACCTCCGGCACCACCGGCCCGGCCAAGCCGCTGCTGGTGCCGCTCAAGGCCATTGCCGCGTTTGCCGGCTATATGAGCGACGCGGTCGACCTGCGCGCGGAAGACGCTTTCTGGAACCTGGCCGATCCGGGCTGGGCCTATGGCCTGTATTACGCGGTCACGGGCCCGCTGGCGCTGGGCCATCCCACCACCTTCTACGATGGCCCGTTCACCGTGGAGAGCACATGCCGTGTGATCCGCAAGTACGGCATCACCAACCTGGCCGGCTCGCCCACGGCATACCGGCTGCTGATCGCCGCGGGCGAGGCCGTGTCAGGCCCGCTGCGCGGGCGGCTGCGCGCGGTCAGCAGCGCGGGCGAGCCGCTCAACCCGGAAGTGATCCGCTGGTTTGCCAGCGAGCTGGGTGTGACCATCCACGACCACTACGGCCAGACCGAGCTGGGCATGGTGCTGTGCAACCACCATGCGCTGGCGCATCCGGTGCGCATGGGCGCGGCCGGCTTTGCCAGCCCCGGGCACCGCGTGGTGGTGGTGGACGATGAGCAGCGCGAACTGCCGCCGGGCCGGCCGGGCACGCTGGCGCTGGACCTGAAGCGCTCGCCGATGTGCTGGTTCGGCGGCTATCACGGCACGCCCACCAGCGGGTTTGCCGGCGGCTACTACCTGACCGGCGATTCCGCCGAGCTGAATGACGACGGCAGCATCAGCTTCATAGGCCGGGCCGACGACGTCATCACCACCTCTGGCTACCGCGTGGGTCCGTTCGACGTGGAAAGCGCGCTGATCGAGCACCCGGCCGTGGTCGAGGCCGCGGTGATCGGCAAGCCCGATCCGGAGCGTACCGAACTGATCAAGGCCTTTGTCGTGCTGGACCCGCAATATCGCGCCGCGCCGGAACTGGCCGAGGCGCTGCGCCAGCACGTGCGCAAGCGCCTGGCCGCCCATGCCTACCCGCGCGAGATCGAGTTCGTCGCCGAGCTGCCCAAGACCCCCAGCGGCAAGGTCCAGCGCTTTATCCTGCGCAACCAGGAAGTGGCCCGCGCGCGCGAGGCGGCCGCTGCCTGAGGCCTGAGCCGTTCCCGGACCGCTTCCTATAATGAGGAAGCGGTTGCCAGGCCCCGGGGGTGAAGGAGCCTGCGGCGCCGCGCAAGGCGCGCCTGCAGGCAGGGGCGCGCGTCTTCCATCTCCAGACCAATCGGGCGAGGCGAACAAAATGCAGAGTAGCGAAGCGGTGCTGACGCAGGCGCGCGCAGCCTTGGCGCATGTGCCTTATCAGGGTCATGTCCTCCATCCCACCATCCAGTTGCGGCTTTCCGACGGCGCGCTGATCCTGGAAGGCGAGGTGGCCGATATCGTCGACAAGACCCGGGCCGCGGCGACGGTGCGGCGCGTGGACGGTGTAACCAGCGTGATTGATCACCTGCGCGTGGCCAATGGCGGCATGCAGGTAGGCGACGGCGAACTGCGCGACGCGGTGTGCGAGCGCCTGCTCAACGCCATCGATTTCCGCAATTGCAGGATCTGCGCGCGCGTCAAGGGCAAGCCCGAGGCCATGCGCGAAGCCGTGGGCGAACGCAGCGGCTGGATTGAAGTGGAAGTGCACGACGGCGTGGTCACGCTGTGGGGGCAGGTAATCAGCCTGTCGCACATGCGCCTGGCAGGGGTGCTGGCCTGGTGGTCGCGCGGTTGCCGCTGCGTGGTCAATGAGCTGGTGGTAGCGCCCGCCGAAGCCGACCGCGACGACGAAATCACCGAGGCACTGATGCTGGTGCTGGAGACTGATCCCTTCATCGATGCCGGCCAGGTCAGCGCGCGCACCGAGAACCGCGTGGTGACGCTGGAAGGCTGCGTCGCCAGCGAGGACACGCGGCGCCAGGCCGAGCGCGACGCATGGTACGTGCAGGGCGTTGAGAACGTGGTCAACCACATCGCCTTGCGCACCTGAGCGCGCTGCCCTGGGCGCGGTCACTCCCCGGTGCCGCGCCGTACCGCGGCATCTTCCATGCGCCAGTAGCGCCGCCGCGCCCGCAGCGCAAAGCGGGCGCGATAGTCTGACATCGACATGCCCGTGGTGCGCTGGAACAGCCGCCGGAACGCGGCGGCGTCGCTGTAGCCGCAGGCTTCGGCAATGCCCTGCGTGCCGTGCAGCGTGACTTCCAGCAGCATGCGTGCGCGCTCCACGCGCAGGGTGTGCAGGTAGTCCAGCGGGCTCAGCCCGGTGACCTGGCGGAAATGCCGCAGCAGCGTGCGTTCGCTGACCGCGGCCGCCTGGGCCACCGCGGCCAGCTTGTAGGGCTCGGACACATGATCCTGCAGCCATTGGATGGCGCGATACACCGGGCTGTCGGCGGTGCGGCTGAGCCAGCGTTGCGACACCAGCGCCGGCACGCTGCGCTGGCGCTCGGGCTGGAACAGCATCAGCCGCGACGCCGCCTGTGCCAGGTCCGGGTCGTGCAGGTGGCCCAGCACGCGCAGCATGAATTCCACCTGCAGCGCCGGCGCCACGCACGAGAACACACGCTGGTGCACGCTCATGGCCTGGTCGCTGCCCAGGTCGCAATGCGGATACTGGCGCATCATCCAGCTCTGGTACATCCACGGCGCGCCGGTCCTGGCGCCGTCGAGCAGCCCCAGCTGCAGCGGAAAGACCATCCCCGACGAACACGCCGCGATCCAGCCGCCGGCCTGCGCATGGCGTTCCACCAGGCGCAGCGCCGCGGCATCGCGCTTCACGATCTCGCCCAGCTGCAGCGCATTGCTGGCCAGCAGGGCCGGGATCACCAGCAGCGTGCGGCGGTCCGCGGCCCGTGCGCGCCGGGTGGAGGACACCAGCCCCGGCAGGTCCGCCGCCAGCGTGCGCCCGTTGCTGCCGCACAGCTGCCAGCTCAGCGTGGGCGCGGCGTCGGGCCGCTGCAGGCTGGCGACGCCGGCCACGGTGCGGAGCACGTCGAGCGTGGTGAACAGGCTGCCCGGCATGGCTTGCGGCAGCCATAGCAGGCGGACATGCAGCGGGATGTTCTGTGACGGCGGCGCGATGGCGGCGGGCATGCCTGGGGGCGTGGTCGGGTGCATGGCGCGAAGAGTTGGCAGGATGCCGTGGCGGGATCGGCATCCGGATTGGCGATATTGATCCTCCCCTAAGGTTCTGGCAAGGGCTAGCATCGTGCCGTTGTGCCGCGGCGCCGCCCGTGCGCCGGGGCATGGCACCAACAAGACCAATCCGAGGAGATTCCATGCCGTTTTCCGTTCGCCACGTTGCCGTTGCCGCCGCCCTGACGCTTGCCGGGGCCGGTACCCTGGCCAGTGCCGCCCAGCCCGATGCCGCGCTGCTGTCCGCCGCGCAGTCGGCCCAGCCCGCGCTGGTGCAGTCGCTCAAGGAGATGGTGTCGATCGAATCCGGCAGCGCCAACGCGAAGGGGCTGGCGCAGATGGCCGGCTATACCGAGAAGCGCCTGCATGCGCTGGGCGCGAAGGTTGAACGCATGCCCGTCACCAAGGGTCCGGGCACCATGGTCAAGGCCACCTTCACCGGTACCGGCAAGCGCCGCATCATGCTGATTGCCCACATGGACACGGTGTATCCGGACAACACCCTCGCCACGCAGCCCATCCGCGAGGAAGGCAACCGGCTGTACGGGCCGGGCATTGCCGACGACAAGGGCGGCATCGCCGTGATACTGCACTCGCTGGAGATCCTGAAGAACCAGGGCTGGCGCGACTATGCGCAGATCACGGTGCTGTTCAACCCGGACGAGGAGGTCGGCTCGGTCGGCTCCGGCGAAGCCATCGCCGCGCTGGCCGCGCAGCACGACGTGGTGCTGTCGTGCGAGCCGACCGCGGCCAAGGACGTGGTCAAGGCCGAGTCGCTGCTGCTGGGCGCTTCCGGCACCGCCACCGCCACGATGCAGGTCAAGGGCCGAGCATCCCACGCCGGCGCCGCGCCGGAGCGCGGCCGCAATGCGCTGATCGAACTCGCCCACCAGCTGCAGCAGACGCGCGACACCGCCAGCCTGGTGCCGGGCTCGCAGCTGAACTGGACCCAGGCGCAGGCCGGCACGGTGCGCAACCAGATCCCGGAAAGCGCTGTCGCCTACGGCGATGTGCGCACCACCGCGGCCGGCGCCGCCGAGAAGCTGAAGGTGGCGCTGCAGGACAAGGTCAAGTCCGGCCAGCTGGTGCCGGAGACGCAGACCACGGTGACGATGGAAGAGGGCCGCCCGCCGTTCGTGGCCGACGCGCGCGGCCGCGCGCTGGCCAAGCGCGCGCAGGAGATCTACGCCGAGCTGGACGGCCGCACGCTGGCCCTGGCCGAAGGCACCGGCGGCGCCACTGACGCCAGCTATGCCGCGCGCTCGGGCAAGCCCGCGGTGGTGGAAAGCTTCGGGCTGGCCGGCTTCGGCTATCACGCCCGCGACGAGTACATCGAACTGGACTCGATCGTGCCGCGCCTTTACCTGATGACCCGCATCCTGCAGGATATCGGGCGCAACTGAGCCGGCGCCGCCAGGCCTGCGTTGCCGGCGCCCGGTTGCCCCTCCCGGCAAGCCTGCTACAGTGTCATGGCTGCCCGCATGCGGCGGCCATGACAATAGAGACCAGGGGGAGACAGAGATGAACCGCAAAGGCTTGCTGGACGCGGCCACGGCACTGGAAGACCTGGCCGCCGGCCGCACCCCCGCACCCGCGCAGGTGGCCGCCGGTGCCGCCGCGCTGGAAAAAATCCACGCCGATTACCCGGCCTGGCGCGACGTGGGCGATGCCTTGTTTGGCCTGAAGGCGCTGGCCGGCGGCAGCGGCATGGCGCTGGACACCAAGGGGCGCCAGCGCGCCGGCCGGCTGGCCGATGTGGTGCGCAGCCTGCTCGACCAGATCTGAGGGGCGGTGCTCCCGGGAACCCGTTCTACAGCATCGACTCGATCGGCAGGATCGACAGGAACCAGATGCCAAGCCGGCGCCACCAGCTGGTGTTCGGCTCGGTGTCGTGGCGGATGACTTCGTCGTCGCGCCGTTCCAGCCAGTACAGCTTGCCGGTTTCATCGAGCTTGACCTGGTAGGCCGCGCGCGGCACCACGCTGGCGAAGGTGGATTCGATCCGGCCGGCCAGATCCGGGCTGTCGATGACGAAGCCCAGTTCGGTGTTGATCGTGGCCGAGCGCGGGTCGAAATTGAACGAGCCCACGAAGACCCGGGTGCCGTCGACGGCAAAGGTCTTGGCGTGCAGGCTGGAGCCCGAGCTGCCAAAGGGGCCGGCGCGCTCTTCCTTCTTGCCGGGCGCGGCCGAGCGGCGCAGCTCATACAGGTCCACGCCAGCTTCCAGCAGTGCCTTGCGCCGCTTGGCATAGCCCGAATGCACGGCGGCCACGTCGGTGGCTTCCAGCGCATTGGTCAGCACGCGCACCGCCACGCCGCGCCTGGCCATGTCGGCAAAATAGGACGTGCCGCCCGTCGATGGCACGAAGTAGGGCGAGACCAGGTCAAGCTCGCGCTGCGGGTCGCCCAGGATTTCACGCAGCTGGTGCGCCACCAGGGTGTCGCGCGATGCCTCGCCGAGCGCCTTGGCCGGGTTGTCGCTGACCATGCGCGTTCTTGCCCACTGGAAGCGCAGCGTGCCGTCCAGCATCCGCTGCACGTCAGGCAGGTCGCGCACCGCGGCCAGGTAGGCGGCGGCAGCGGGGTTCTGCTCGACTGCGCGGGCATTGCTGACCAGCGCCTGCAGCCGTTCGACGCTGACCGGCGGCACCAGCCGGTCCACCGGGTAGGCCGACGCACTGGACCAGTAGCGGTCGAAATCGTGCGCCACGTCGCCGGCCGCGGGCCCGATGGCGATCACGTCGAGGTCGGCAAACAGCACGCCATCGGCGGCGCCGAAGTATTCGTCGCCGACATTGCGCCCGCCGATGATGGTGGCGACGCCGTCGGCGGTGAAGGACTTGTTGTGCATGCGCCGGTTCAGGCGCCGGAAATCAGTCAGGAAATTGAGCGCCTTGGGGTGGCGGATCACGAACGGGTTGAATATCCGCACCTCGACCTGCGGATGCGCGTCCATGGCCGCCAGCCATTCGTCCATGCCGGCGATGCCGTTGTCGTCAAGCAGCAGGCGCACGCGCACGCCGCGGTCGGCGGCTTCATGCAACGTTTCCAGCAGCAGGGTGCCGGTCAGGTCGTCGCGCCAGATGTAGTACTGGACGTCGAGCGTGCGCTGCGCGGTGCGCGCCAGATGCACGCGCGCGGCAAAGGCAGCGTAGGCATTCTCGAGCGGATGGATGCCGCTCAGGCCCGGATGGCGCGCCACTTCGCCGGCCACCGCCTGGCCCAGCGGCGTGGCCTGGGATTCGGCGGGCGTCAGCGCAAAGGATTCGGTGCGGGGATCCAGCGGCGGCAAGGCGCAGCCGCCGAGCAGGGCCGCACAGCACAGCAGCAGCGAATTGGCACGCAGGCGGCGGTGGGGGGCGAACGCGGCGTCTGTCGGCGATGGCATGGCGGGTCCTGTCGGGCCCCTCGCGGGGTCCGATCGTTACGGCAATGCCGCCATGTTGCCATGCCGCGCGGGCCGCGGGCTTAATTACGCACCGGGAGCGGGAAGTGGTGGCGCGCCACGGGGCTCCGGCGCATCGCTCAGGCCAGGGACGATATAGAGACGGGCGTGCTCTCCTTACGCCTTGAGGCGGCGGTCCGATGGCGCTGGCAGGAACTGGTCAGTCCAGATGTCCGCCACCTTCAGCGGCGCCTTGATGCCGAAGGCGCCGACGGTTTCATCCAGCGTTGCCTGCAGCCGTGCCGGCGTGGCCGCGCCCCAGCCGTCGCGCCGGGTGTCGGGCGTCTTCATGGTGCCGTCGACGATCAGGCGCAGGCGCTCAGTCTCCAGCGCCTGGTCGGCCAGCGGCTCGCGCGCCTTGACCGCGGCACCGCCCGCGGCGGGATCGGCAATGGCGTCGAGCCAGCCGCGGGTAGAGGCCTTGACGAAGGCCTTCATCACCTCCGGATCGGATGTCATGCTCTTGCGGTTGGCCACCAGCCCGTTGCCGTAGGACTTCATGCCGTAGTCCGAGAAGCGGAACACGGTGATCTTCTCTGGCCCCATGCCGCGCGCCTTCAGGTTCACCAGGCCGGTGAAGAAGAAGTAGGCGGCGGCATCGAAGTCGCCCTTGACGAAGCGCGTGTCGCCGATATCGGGCGTGACGCTCTCCCACTTCACGCCGCCGGGGTCGAAACCCTGTGCCCTGGCGAAGACCGGGAACAGCTTGCGCGAGGCATTGAACGGCTGGCCCAGGATGGACTTGCCGGCCAGGTCCGCTGGCCTGACGATGCCGCTGCCCTTGCGCACCAGGATCGCGTTCGGATTCAGGTCATACTGGATGGCCACCGCCTTGAGCGCGGCGGACGGATTGGTGGTGTTGAATTCGATCATTGCCGCGAGGTCGGCCGAGGCGCAGTCATAGGCGCCGCCCGCGACCAGGCTGATGGCCGAGGCCGAGCCGTTGCCGGTATCGATGGTGACGTCCAGCCCGGCGTCCTTGTAGTAGCCGCGCTGGTGCGCCAGCAGGAACCCCGCGCCCGAGGCTTCCACCTTCCAGCCGAGATTGAACTTGAACTTCTGCAGCGAGCCCGCCGCGCGGACATGGGGCACCGCGAACGGGGCGGCGGCAAGCAGGGCGGTGGCGCCAGTGGCGCGCAGGAAGGAACGGCGACGCATGTCTTTCTCCGGAACGAATGTCACTGGACGATGCGTGCGCGGGCCGGTGGCGCGGGTGCGGAAGGAGAGCGTGGCCTCCCGGGACGCCGGCACCACGCCGCGCCGGCATGCGGCCAGGGCATGCGCGGGGACCGTGCACATCATCGGGAGCAATTTCCGGGCGGCGTGCCGCTGAACGCTTCTACTCCGCTGCGGTTTCAGCAGGATCCGTGCCGGGCGCTGCGCGGCGCCATGCACCAAGCCGTTGCCCGGCATGCGCCATCACGGCGCAAGCCCCGGCGCAATCGCTGCGATCCCGGTGCAAAAACCCCTGGCCCGGAACCTGCATAACCTCGGGCAAGAGTAGAAGCGTTCACCATCCGCGCGGCGCGTCGCAGACGCACGCCGGATGGCCGGGAATTGCTCTTGAAGTCCGTGCCTCTCGCCATCGCGCAGGCTGGCACAGGCGACCTCAGGAGCGCGTTGTCCCGGCGTGCGTTGCCATGGTGGTCTGCCTGTGCCGGCGAGGGGCCAATCCCTGACCCGCTTTGCACAAGGAACACCATGAGTCAACCAGACACCGCCTACGCCCTGGCCGAACTCCACCGCGAATCGCGCATGGGCGCGTTCGGTTCGGAAACCCGCCAGCGCGAGATCCGCCGCATCGACCTGTCCGACTACGCGCGGCGCAAGGCGCAGATCGCCAACGAACTGTGGCAGGCATCGGTCGACGTCGGCTTCTTCCAGATCGCCAACCACGGCATCGACCTGGCCAGCGTGCGCGAAGCCTTTGCCATGACCGAGCGCTTCTTCGCGCTGCCTGACGCCGTCAAGGCGCAATACCCGCTGCAGAAGGCCAACAACGCCGGCTGGGAAAGCCGCGCGCAGGTGCGCCCCTCGACCGGCACCCCGGACCAGAAGGAGTCCTACCAGATCACGCGCCCGCACATGGCCGGGCTGTGGCCCGGCGATGACGAACTGGAAGGCTTTCGCGCCACCATGCTTGCCTTCGAGGCGCAATGCTGGGAGGTGGGCATGAAGGTGCTGTCATGCTTCGCCGGCAAGCTCGGCTTTGCCAGCGACTTCTTCACGCAGGCGCACGATCCGCGGGCGCCGGACTACCAGAGCACGCTGCGGCTGCTGCACTACTACGCGATCCCGCCCGAACTGCGCGACAAGCTGGAGCTCTGGCGCGCCGGCGCGCATACGGATTTCGATTGCCTGACGCTGCTGTTCCAGCGCCCCGGCCAGGGCGGGCTGCAGGTCTGCCCCGGCAAGGAGATGGAGGCGCAGGCATGGACCCCGATCGAGCCGGACGAGGAAGTCATCACCTGCAATATTGGCGACATGCTGATGCGCTGGAGCGACGACCGGCTGCCGTCGAACTTCCACCGCGTGCGCAATCCCGCGCCGGATGAATACATGGGCCCGCGCTACAGCATGGCGTTCTTCTGCCAGGCCAACCGAGGTGCGATGATCGAAGGGCCGGGTGGCAAGTATCCGCCGATCAGCGCGGGGGACTACCTGCGGCAGCGGGTGAATGCGAATTTCAAGGGGTATTGAGGCACGGAAGAATTTCCATGCCGACGGTCTGCGCCCCTCTCCCGCTTGCGGGAGAGGGGCAGGGGAGAGGGCAGTGCCCCTACATCGTTGATACTCCGGCCCTCTCCCCATCCTCTCCCGCAAGCGGGAGAGGGAGTCCACCCGCAGTCGCTGGACGCGCCGGTAGTGAGCCTACGACTTACGAAGCCGCGACAACCCCGCAAGCAACCCGCCCGCCCGCATTACCGGTCGGCTGCGTCTTGTAGTCGTCCGGATCCTTGTGTACCACCACCGCGCGGCCGATCACCCCGTTGGCGCCCGTGCCAACGGTCAGGTCCGGCAGCAGCATGCTGACGCGAACGTTGCCGCTGGCGTCCGCGGTGACGTTGTTCATGTCGCCGGCATGGTGGTCAGGCATGGTCATCTGGCCGTGGGGCTTGCCGGTCGGGTTGAAGTGGCCGCCCGCGCTCATCGCGTCAGGCGCGGAGCAGTCGCCCTTCTCATGGACGTGGAAGCCGTGCACGGAGTTGGGCGGCAGGCCGGTGATCGCCGCAGTCATCATCACGCCGCCGGGCTGCTGCTGGAAGGTCACGGTGCCGCCGGTATTGCTGCCGCTCTTGGGCTGGAGCGTGGCCGCCGCCCTGGCGCTGCCGGTGGCGCTGCTGCTGGCGCTGGTGCCGGACGCGCTGGCCGCAGACGAGGAGCTCATGCCGGAGCCGGCGCAGCCGGCCAGTGCAATGGTCGCGGCGACGCAGGCCGCCAGGGGGGTAAGCACTTGTTTCATCGGACTCCTCTTCTTGTCATGATTTCGGAAGAAACAGTATAGGCTGGCCGGCGCCAGGCCGATTTCCGGTTTTGTCCTACATGCCGCACTAGACTGAGTGCACTAGTGTCCTGTTCCGTAGATACGGAACAGGACACTAGCCAATCACGCCATCAGGCTGCGGCTGCCAGCCGCTGCTGTGCCGCACCAAAGTGCGGGTGGCGCGAGAACAGGTCCGCTGCCCAGTTGACGAACACCCGCACCTTGGCCGACAGGTGCCGGTTCTGCGGATACATCGCCGAGATCGGCAGTTCTTCGGTCTGCCAGTCGGTCATGACCTCCACCAGCCGGCCGCTGGCCACATAGGGCTCGGCCATGGCGCGCGAGACCCGTGCCACGCCGTGGCCTTCCAGGGCGCAGCCCATGTAGACATCGGCATCGTTGGTGGAAATGGCCGACGGCAGCAGCACCTCGCTGCGCTCCATGCCGCGCGCCATGGGCCACGGCATCTCACGGCCGGTGCGGTTGGACAGGAAATTGACCGCCTTGTGCTGGGCCAGTTCGGCCAGGTCGTGCGGGGTGCCGAAGCGGTTCAGGTAGATCGGCGAGGCGTAGAACGCCAGTTGTACATGGCCGATGCGGCGGGCCACCATGGATTCCTCGACCGGCGTGCCCACGCGCAGCACCACGTCCACGCCTTCCTGCAGCAGGTCGATCGGCTTGCCGTTGATGGTCAGGTCCAGCTTCAGGTCCGGGTAGGCCTGGAAGAATTCGTGCAGGTGGGGCACCAGCACCAGCTGCGCCAGCCCCGCGGTGGTGTCCACCGACAGCGTGCCGCGTGGCGAGTTGTTCTGCCGCGTCAGCGACTGCTCGGCTTCCTCGACATCGGCCAGGATGCGCACGCACCGTTCGTAATAGGCCGCGCCGTCGTTGGTCACGCTGATGCGGCGCGTGGTCCGGTGCAGCAGCTTGACGCCCAGGTGGGTTTCCAGGTTCTGGATCAGGCGGGTCAGCGTGGCCTTGGGCAAGTCCATCGATTCCGCGGCGCGCGCAAAGCTGCCGACGTCCACGACCCGGGTGAATGCCTGCATTGATACGAGACGGTCCATGATGAGGTTCCGACGATAGATCCGAACGGCGTGCCGCGCGCGCTCGTGACGCACGTGGCCATGCTGGTTGTTGTTGTGGGGAGTCTGCCGGCTGGCTGGTACAGGGACTGCGCGCTGGCTGGGCGCGGGTTCCGGCATGGATTTCTGATCGGGCGCGCACCGGCCTGGCAGACCGCCGCGCGTGCCGAGAGCCGCAGTGAATCACAAAATCCAAGACCTTGTCATGCGTGGGGATATGCGGTTTCAGTGGCATGACGGGGCGGTTTGCGATTATTCCAATCCCGGAACAGTGCATTGGCGATCTCTCGCTTTATCCCATCCTCGTCAATCACCATAATCCGTTGCATCGCAACACTCAAGCGCATTGTTTCCGCCGTGCGCCAACGCCATGTCCGAGAAGCCAGGCCAACGCCCTGATGCAGCCAGCGCCGCCTCTGCCCCCACGGCAGCCGGGCAGGGGCAGGTGCGCGTGGCCGAGCATACGGTGACCAGTGACGGGCGCGAGATCCTGGTTCGGGTGTGCTACCCGGCGGGCTATCCGGCGCCGGGCGCCGAGGGCGCCGCGCTGCTGCCCTGGCTGGTGTACCTGCATGCCGGCGGCTTCGTCGAAGGCGGCCTGGAACACGCATGCCATCTGGTGCAGGACCTGGCCACCACGGTGCCGGCGGTGGTGGTAACGCCGGCGTATTCGCTGGCGCCGGACCATCCGTTCCCGGCGGCGCCGGAGGACGCGCACAGCACGGTGCAGTGGGTGCTGCGCAATGCCCGGCGGCTGAAGCTGGACAAGACCCGCTTTGCGCTGGTGGGCGAGGAGGCCGGGGGCAACCTGGCGATCGCGCTGGCGCAGATGCTGCGCGACCGCGGCACCGCGCAACCGCGCGGGCAATGGCTGATCCGCCCGGTGACGGACCCGTGCCTGCAGCATGCGTCCTGCGCGGGGTTCGACGGCGGGCAGGTGCCGATGGACACCCTGCGGCGCCTGGCCGACAACTATCGCGACTACCTGCCGACGCCGGCGGATACGGTGCATCCGTATGCCGCCCCGGCGCTGGCCTCGCGCCTGGCCGGGCTGCCGCCCACGCTGGTCCAGGTGGCTGAATACGACGCGCTGCGTGCCGAAGGCGAAGCCTTCGCCGGGCGCCTGGCCAAGGCCGGTGTGCCGGCCCAGGCCATGATCATGCCCGGCGCCTGCGGCGACGGCGTGGAAGAGGCCCATGACAGCTGTCAGGCATGGGTCGACGAAGGTGCGCGGTTCCTGCGGCGATGTCTGGCCGCGGCCGACGATACCTCATCCCTGACTGAACGCCGCGCTGACGCCAACGCCAGCCGGCCTGGAGTCAAGCCCGCCGGCTGAGCCGCTCCAGACAACCGCCAGCCGGCTCTGTTTCGGCCAGAGCCAGGACCGCCGCGACACGCAAGCGGTCCTAAGTCCGACCATCAGTTTGGCCATGGTTCCGGTCCGCCCACGCGCACCGGCAGGCGGCGTTCGGCCATTTGCTTTTCCGGTTGAAGAAAACCCGATCCAGGAGTTTGAGAAATGCAGCAGCAGAAACGACGTACTTTGATTGCCCTCGCCATCGTCGTGGTGCTGGGCGCCGGCGTGGCCGGCTCGATCTTGCGCCCGTGGCATGGCGGCGAAGCCCATGCCAACACCCCGCCGCCCGCGCCGGCGATTGAAGTGGCCGCCGTGGTCGGCCAGACCATCACCGAGTGGGATGAGTTCTCCGGACGGGTCGAGGCCGTGGAGCGCGTCGAGATCCGCCCGCGTGTCGGCGGCACCATTGACGCCGTGCACTTCCGCGAGGGCGCGCTGGTGAAGAAGGGCGACCCGCTCTTCACGATTGACCCGCGTCCTTATGCCGCGGAAGTCGCCCGTGCCGACGCCGCGCTGGGCGCGGCGCAGGTGCGCGCCGCCCATGCGCAGAGCGAACAGACGCGCGCCCAGCGGCTGCTGGACGACAACGCGATCTCGAAGCGCGAGTTCGACGAGCGCATCAACGCGGCCCGCGAAACCAGTGCCAACGTGCGGGCTGCCCAGGCGCAGCTGGAAACCGCACGCCTGAACCTGGCCTACACCCGCATCACCGCGCCGGTCGCCGGGCGCGTGTCGCGCGCCGAGATCACCGTCGGCAACCTGGTGGCTGCGGGCACGGGCTCGCCGGCCCTGACCACGGTGGTGTCGGTGTCGCCGATCTATGCAAGTTTCGAGATCGACGAGCAGAGCTACCTGCGCTACACCGCGCCGGGTGCCGGCGGTGGCCAGCCCAACCTGCCGGTCTACCTGGGCCTGGCCAACGAGGACGGCAATCCGCATGAGGGCAAGATCCAGTCGGTCGACAACCGCCTGGACCCGCGCAGCGGCACCATCCGCGTGCGCGCGGTGTTCCAGAACGAAGACGGGCGCCTGCTGCCGGGACTGTACGCCAAGGTCAAGCTGGGCGGCGGCGCGCCGCATGCGGCGGTGCTGGTCAATGACCGCGCCATCGGCACCGACCAGGGCAAGAAGTTCGTGCTGGTGGTCGACAAGACCAACAAGCTGGTCTACCGCGAAGTGGAACTGGGGCCTAACCATGACGGCCTGCGCGTGGTGCGCAAGGGCCTGAAGCCGGGCGAGACCATCGTCGTCAATGGCCTGCAGCGCGTGCGGCCGGGCGACACGGTCCAGCCCAAGCCGGTGGCGATGGCCTTCCGCAGCGAACTGGAACCACGCGGCACTACGCCTGACCGCAAGCAGGCTGCGAGCGAGAAGGGCGAAGCCGACGTGAAGCCGGTGAGCTGAGTCATGCGAGCCGATGGTTTGCTCCCCTCTCCCGCTGAGGGGAGAGGGAGCCGGCCTGAGCGATGTTTGATTCCGTCGCTTATGGTAACCACGTGAACCCGCACACCCAGCGCCCCTAGTTTTTTTCGCTCCCAAAGCAGTTGATGGTGCCCGCCATGGCGGGCCGCCAGGGGAGCGTTTTTGCAGAGACCAAGATGAATCTCTCTAAATTTTTTATCGACCGCCCCATCTTCGCGGGGGTGCTGTCGGTGCTGATCTTCCTGATTGGCGCCATATCGATGTTCAAGCTACCGATCTCGGAGTACCCGGAAGTGGTGCCGCCGTCGGTGGTCGTGCGCGCGCAGTTTCCGGGCGCCAACCCCAAGGTGATTGCCGAGACCGTCGCTTCGCCGCTGGAAGAGCAGATCAACGGCGTCGAAGACATGCTGTACATGTCTTCGCAGTCCAACAGCGACGGCCTGCTCACGCTGACCGTGACCTTCAAGCTGGGCACCGACCCGGACAAGGCCCAGCAGCTGGTGCAGAACCGCGTCTCGCAGGCCGAGCCGCGCCTGCCGGAAGACGTGCGCCGGCTGGGCATCACCACGGTCAAGAGCTCGCCGGACCTGACCATGGTGGTCCACCTGGTCTCGCCCAACGACCGCTATGACATGACCTACCTGCGCAACTACGCGGTGATCAACGTCAAGGACCGGCTGGCGCGCCTGCAGGGCGTGGGCCAGGTGCAGCTGTTCGGCTCGGGCGACTACGCCATGCGCGTCTGGCTCAATCCGGAGAAGATGGCCGAGCGCCAGCTCGCCACCAGCGACGTGGTCAGAGCCATCCGCGAGCAGAACGTGCAGGTGGCGGCCGGCGTGATCGGCCAGTCGCCGGCGCTGCCGGGCGCGGACCTGCAGCTGTCGGTCAATGCGCAGGGCCGCCTGAGCACGGTGGAGGAGTTCGGCGATATCGTCGTGCGCACTTCCGCAGACGGTGCCGTCACGTACCTGAAGGACGTTGCCCGCATCGAGCTGGGCGCGTCTGAGTACGCACTGCGCTCGCTGCTGGACAACAAGCCGGCGGTGGCCATTCCCATCTTCCAGGCGCCGGGCTCCAACGCCATCCAGATCTCGGATGACGTGCGCAAGACCATGGAAGAGCTCAAGCAGAACTTCCCGGACGGCATCGACTACAGCATCGTCTATGACCCCACGCAGTTCGTGCGCCACTCCATCGAGGCGGTGACGCATACGCTGTTCGAGGCCATCGCGCTGGTGGTGCTGGTGGTGATCCTGTTCCTGCAGACCTGGCGCGCGTCGATCATCCCGCTGCTGGCGGTGCCGGTGTCGATCGTCGGTACCTTCGGGCTGATGCATGCGTTCGGCTTCTCGATCAACGCGCTGTCGCTGTTCGGGCTGGTGCTGGCCATCGGTATCGTGGTCGATGATGCGATCGTGGTGGTGGAAAACGTCGAGCGCAATATCGAAGAGGGGCTGACGCCGAAGGAGGCCACCTACAAGGCCATGCGCGAAGTCAGCGGCCCCATCATCGCCATCGCGCTGACGCTGATCGCCGTGTTCGTGCCGCTGGCCTTCATGACGGGCCTGACCGGCCAGTTCTACAAGCAGTTCGCGCTGACCATCTCGATCTCGACCATCATCTCGGCGTTCAACTCGCTGACGCTGTCGCCGGCGCTGTCGGCACTGCTGCTCAGGAGCCATGACGCGCCCAAGGACTGGTTGTCGCGCTGGATGGACCGCGTGTTCGGCGGTTTCTTCAAGCGCTTCAACCGCTTCTTCGGCCGCAGCGCTGAAAGCTATGGCCGTGGGGTGAAGGGCGTGATCCGCCGCAAGGGCTCGGTATTCGGGGTCTACGCGGTGATGCTGGCGCTGACCTGGGGCGTGTTCCAGCTGGTGCCCAAGGGCTTTGTGCCGGCGCAGGACAAGCAGTACCTGGTGGGCTTTGCCAAGCTGCCGGACGGCGCCACGCTGGACCGCACCGAGGACGTGATCCGCAAGATGAGCGATATCGCGCTCAAGCATCCGGGCGTGGAATCGGCGGTGGCCTTCCCGGGCCTGTCGATCAACGGCTTCACCAACAGCCCCAGCGCCGGCATCGTCTTCGCCACGCTCAAGCCGTTCGAGGAGCGCAAGACCAAGGAGCTGTCCGGCGCGGCGATCGCGGCCGACCTGAACCAGAAGTACGCGGCCGTTCAGGATGCCTTTATCGCGGTGTTCCCGCCGCCGCCAGTGCAGGGCCTGGGCACCATCGGCGGTTTCAAGCTGATGATCGAGGATCGTGCGGCGCTGGGCTATGACGCGCTGTTCGAGGCCACCAACGCGTTTGCCAACAAGGCGCGCGCCACGCCCGAGCTGACCGGCATCTTCAGCAACTACCAGGTCAACGTGCCGCAGCTCGACGTCAGGCTGGACCGCGTCAAGGCCAAGCAGCTGGGCGTGCCGGTGACCGAGGTGTTCGACACGCTGCAGACCTACCTGGGCTCGGCCTATGTCAACGACTTCAACAAGTTCGGCCGGACCTACCAGGTCAAGGTGCAGGCAGACGCGCCGTTCCGCGCCCATGCCGAGGACATCCTGCAGCTGAAGACGCGCAACGCCGCCGGCGACATGGTGCCGCTGTCGTCGCTGGTGCAGGTCAGGCAGGGCTTTGGTCCGGACAGCGTGGTGCGCTACAACGGCTTTACCGCCGCCGACATGAACGGCGGGCCCGCGCCCGGGTTCTCGTCGGGCCAGGCCCAGGCCGCGGCCGAGCGCATTGCCGCCGAGACCCTGCCCAAGGGCATGAAGTTCGAATGGACCGAGCTGACCTACCAGGACATCCTGGCCGGCAATGCGGGGGTGTGGATCTTCCCGCTGTGCGTGCTGCTGGTGTTCCTGGTGCTGGCTGCCCAGTACGAAAGCCTGACGCTGCCGCTGGCGGTGATCCTGATCGTGCCGATGAGCCTGCTGGCGGCGATGACCGGGGTGTGGCTGACGCAGGGCGACAACAACATCTTCACGCAGATCGGCTTCATCGTGCTGGTGGGCTTGTCAGCGAAGAACGCGATCCTGATCGTGGAGTTTGCGCGCGAACTGGAGCATCACGGCCGCACCGTGGTGCAGGCCGCGATCGAAGCCAGCCGCCTGCGCCTGCGCCCGATCCTGATGACCTCGTTCGCTTTCATCATGGGCGTGGTGCCGCTGGTGATCTCCACCGGCGCCGGCTCCGAGATGCGCCATGCCATGGGCGTGGCAGTGTTCGCGGGCATGCTCGGCGTGACCTTCTTCGGGCTGTTCCTGACGCCGGTGTTCTATGTGGCGCTGCGCCTGCTGGCCACGCGCGGCCAGCGCCGCGCGGCCACGCAAGAGCAGGGCGCGCAACTGACGGCATCGGCTGAATAATGGTGATCAACATGAATGCCCCTGCATTTTCGACAACAAATTGGCTGCCTAAGCTGGCGACCCTGGCGGCAGCGCTGATCCTTGCGGGCTGCTCGCTGGCCCCGACCTACAAGGTGCCCGAAACGGCCACCGTGCCGGCCTTCAAGGAGGCCGAGGCCGCCCAGGCCGAAGGCGCGCAATGGAAGACCGCGACGCCGGCCGAAGGCCAGCATCGCGGCGACTGGTGGAAGATCTTTGGCGATGCCGAACTGGACCGCCTGATCGACGCGGCTGGCAGCTCCAACCAGGATCTGGCGATTGCCGCTGCCCGCCTGAAGCAGGCGCGGGCCTTCACGGGTGCCACTGAGGCGGACCTGTACCCGCAACTGAGCGTGGGGCTGGACCCGACACGCGCGCAGCCGTCGGCGGCCTCGCAAGGCTTGCCTGACGGCACGCGGGTGCCGCCGCAGACGGTGCTGAAGGCGCGCGCGTTCGCCAGCTATGAGCTCGACCTGTTCGGCCGCGTCGCGTCCAGCGTCAACGCCGCCCGGGCTGAAGGCGAGGCCGCGGAGGACCTGTACCGCTCGGTGCAGCTGGCGCTGCAGGCCGACGTGGCGCAGGCGTACTTCGCGCTGCGCACGCTGGACAGCGAGCGCGACCTGCTCAATGCCACCATCAAACTGCGCGAGGATGCGCTGTCATTGCTGAAGAAGCGCTATGACGCCGGCGAGACCACCGACCTGGATCCCGCCCGTGCCGAAGCTGAACTCGGCACCGCGCGCGCGGACCTGGCCGGCATCGAACGCCGCCGCGCCAACCAGGAGCATGCGCTGGCGGTGCTGACCGGCGTGCCGCCGGCGGCATTCTCGCTGCCGGCGCGCCCGTTCGACGCGGCGCCGATCGCGATTCCCGCCGGGTTGCCGTCCGAGCTGCTGGAGCGCCGCCCCGACATCGCCGCGGCGGAACGCCAGATGGCCGCGGCCAACGCGCGCATCGGCGTGGCCAAGGCGGCGTTCTTCCCGCGCATCACGCTGACGGGGCTGTTCGGCTTTGAATCGGCGGACCTGTCGAACCTGTTCAAGTGGTCGTCGCGCACCTGGGCGCTGGGGCCGCTGATCGGCTCCACCATCGCACAGACCGTGTTCGATGGCGGCCGCAACAGCGCCAACCTCGCCGGTGCCCGTGCCGCGCACGAGGAATCCGTGGCCGGCTACCGGCAGACCGTGCTGGTGGCGTTCCGCGAGGTGGAAGACAGCCTGGCGGACGTGCGCTGGCTCAGCCAGCAGGCCGGCGCGCTGGACGGCGCACTTGGCGGCGCCCGGCGCGCGGCGCGGATCTCGCGTAGCCGCTACGATGCCGGCGCGGTCGATTACCTGACGGTGATCGATGCCGACCGTACCGTGCTGCAGTCGCAGCGCGAGGCCAACCAGGTGGCCGGCCTGCGCGCCGCGGCAACGGTGTCGCTGATCCGCCGGCTGGGCGGCGGCTGGGGCCCGCTGCCGGAGACGGTGGCGGCCGTGCCGGCGCCGGCGGCCGAGGGCGCGCCGGCATCCCAGGCCCGCTAAGCAGCGCGGGACTGGCGCGATGCTTCCCAGTCACTACACTGGAAGCATCGCGCCATGCGTACAGGATGCACGGGGGCGCCCCGGATGCATCCTGTCCCGCCGCCATGCTTGTTCGACACAGGAAACCGTTCTGGGGACTGATCTTCGCCGCGATCACCGTAGGCATGCTGCTGGCGCCGCTGCCATGGTCCGACCGCACCGCCATCCATGACGAGGTGGTGATTGCGCGCCCGCCAGCGCAGGTGTTCGACTACGTGTCCACGCCGCTGCACTGGCCCAAGTGGCATCCGGCCTCGCTCGGCGTGGCGGGAGCGACCGACCATCCGCTGGGGCAGGGCGAGCGCGTGACCGAGACCTTCATGGTGGCGCAGCGCGGTGGCGCGGTGGTCTGGACCGTCATCGAAAGCCAGCGGCCGCGCACATGGTCGATCGAAGGCGTGGCCGAAGGGCGCAGGGTCGGCACCATCACCTACCGGCTTACGCCCGCCATGACGCCGTCGCTGACCCCGTCGGCCGAACGCACGCGCATTGAGCGGGAATTCCGCTACCGGTCGCCTACGCTGCTCTTTGCCCTGATCAACCGCCTGACGCTGCGCGAGCGCGTCCAGGCCGAGTCCACCGAAGCCGTGCGCCGGCTCAAGGCGCTGCTGGAGACGCAGCCGCCATAGCGCGCGGCGACGCCTTGCGTGGGACACCGATCCGGCCTAAGTTGGAGCCATCCCTCAGTGCGTCCAGCGAGGCCCGTATGCCGTTCCAGCTGCAATCGACCGCATTCGCCCCGGGTGGCGAGATTCCCGCAGAGCACACCTGCGAAGGCGCCGATATTTCCCCGCCGCTTGCCTGGACCGGCCTGCCGCCCGGCACGGCCAGCCTGGCGCTGATCGTCGACGACCCCGACGCACCCGACCCCGCCGCGCCGAAAATGACCTGGGTCCACTGGCTGCTCTATAACCTGCCGTCCCATGCCGAGGCGCTGCCGGCGGATATCGGCAAGGCCGGGCTGCCCGCGGGCACGCGCGACGGGCTGAACGACTGGCACCGCGCTGGTTATGGCGGCCCGTGTCCGCCGATCGGCCGGCACCGCTACTTCTTCAAGCTGTATGCGCTGGACGTGGCGTTGCCGGACCTGGGGATGCCTGACAAGGAGGCGCTGGAGCGGGCGATGCGGGGCCATATCCTGGCCACCGCAGAGTTGATCGGCACTTACCAGAAGCTGCAGCGCTAGGCGCGGTGCGGCCGGAGGCTACGTCATGTCGTACCGAATGCTCCGCCTTGATGTTCGTTGGCCGTGGTGGCGGCTGGCGGCGGCCGGGGCGCTGTCACTGCTGGCCGTGGCCGGCCCGCTGCGTGCCCAGCCGCATGAATCCGGCCCGATCACCATCGGCGGTTCGGCGCAGGTGCAGGGGCCGCTGACGGTGCACGGCAAGCTGGTTGTCGCCGGCCACGTCTATGCCAGCGGCCCGCTCACCGCCGCGTATTTCACCGGGCCAGCCACCGCACGGGGGCTGCCGTACGGCGGCGGCTATCTCAAGGTCTTCAACGGCCCGGTGACGGTGCATGGCGACATGGTGGTCAGGGGCGACCTGAGCGTGGCCGGCCCGCTGACCGTGGACGGCCCCATTGCCGCCAGCGGCGGCATCGATGCCGACGGGCCCATGCGCGAGCGCGAATACGGGCGCTGACAGCGCGCACCGGCGCCACGCAATGCCGGCATTGCCTGCCGGTGTTGCACAATACCGGCTTTGCAATTCTTGCATCGACCGGGGACACCGCATGGCAAAGCAGGGCGCAATGGGGCTGAGAGGTATCGCATTGTTCGAGGCCGCCAAGGGCTTGCTGGTGATCGTGGCCGGCCTGGGCCTGGCCGCACTGCTGCACCGCGACGCCCAGGCGCTCGCGGAAGCCATCATCCAGCGCCTGCATGTCAATCCGGCCAGCCGCTATCCCACCATCTTCCTGTCTTTGCTTGCGCATCCCGACAACGCCCGCCTGTGGGCAATCGGCGGCTCTGCCGTGGTCTATACGCTGATGCGCTTTGCCGAAGCATACGGGCTCTGGCGCGGGCTTGCATGGGGCAACTGGATCGGGGTGTGGTCCGGCGGCATCTACATTCCGCTGGAACTGTACGAGGCCCTGGTCCACCCCAGCTGGCTGCATGGCACGCTGGCGGCAGCCAACCTGCTGGTGGTGCTTTACCTGGCGCGGGGGCTGCTGGCGAAGTCGACCACCAGGGGGTCGTGATCCGATGAACGGTAGGGGCCGGGCGCGTAGTGGCCCGGCACCGCAGGCGCACCCGGCGCCGGGGCGTAGGAGAAGGCCGGAGGCTCGTCGGCATTGATATGCCAGGCATGCACGGCCATGACATGGCGGGCCGCGGCGGCATCGGCAAGCACATGATCGAGATAGCCCGCCTGGCCGTTGTAGACGTAGCTGTACGCCGGCTTCCCGGCGAATTCCGCGACCATGTCGGCATAGCCGCGGTGCGCCAGCACGCGCACGGGGTCTTCCATGGCATAGCTGTTCAGGTCGCCGATCACCAGCACGCCCGCGCCGGCCACGCCCGTCGGCGTTGTGCCCAGCCATTCGGCCAGCGCCTGGGCTGCCTGCACGCGCGCGGGATTCCAGCAACCCTGGCCATCACCCTGGTCGGCTTGCGCGCCGGTGGCCTCGGTGCACGTCTTGGACTTGAAATGATTGACCACGACCGTGACCGGCGTGCCGCCAGCCGCCGCGCGGAAGGTGCCGGCCAGCGGCTGGCGGCTGCGCTCGCCCAGCCAGGTGGTGGCCGCGCGCCCGGCGGGCACGGCGGTGCGGGCGTTGTACAGCAGGCCGACAGCGATGGCATCGCTGCCAAGCGCCGGCGTGCCGGGATCGAGCACGCGCCAGTCCGGCCCCAGCCGCGTGGCCAGCTGGCGGATCGCGCTGTACTGGCCGTAGCCGTCGTTTTCTACCTCCATCACGCCGATCACGTCCGCATCCAGTCCCCGCAGCGCGGCGAGCAGCCTGGCTTCCTGGCGTGCCAGCGCCGCGGCGTCCTGCGCGCCGCGGTTGCCGGGGGCATCGAAACCGCCGCCCTGGCCGTCACCATTGAAGTAGTTCTGCAGGTTGAAGGCGGCCACGCGCAGCGTGGTGGCCGGATGCCGCGGCGGGGCACCGCGGCGCGGGTTGGTGGCCTGGAATACCGGCGCGCTCGCTCCGGGCACCGGCTGCAGGCGCCACTGCCCGTGGCGTTTTTCCAGCACCCCCTGCACGCCGCTGACCGTGTCTCCGGCACGCACCGGGTGGTCCGCGGCCAGGCGCGGTGGCGGGTAGGGCACCACGGCGGGATACTGCCGCGTCGAGCCATCGTCAAGCAACAGCCGGTTGCGGGCGTTGGCGGCGGCGGCTTGCCGCGCGGCCGTTCCCGGCAGTGCCTGTTGCGTCGGCGCGATGGGCCGGCCGTCGCTCAGCGCCAGAGTGCCATAGCGACCAAGCTCATGGGTATCGGCAACCGTCAGCGTCTGGGGCAGGCGCACCAGCATGCCTTCACGCGCGGCAAGATCGGATTCGCCCGCGACCGGCAAGGCCAGCGTCTGCGGCGTCACCGCCATGCTGCGTGCGCACACCGCCAGCGCACCGGACAGCACCAGCTGCGTCTGCCCGAATTTCTCTTCGACCCTTCCGGACACGCGCACCATGTCGCCGGCGCGCGCCGTGGTGCGTGGCGCATAAACAAACAGGCCTTCCGACACGCCGGGCCGGTGCAGGCGTTGCGCGTCCGCGGTCTGCAGGAAGAAGCCGCGCAGGCTGCCATCGCCGCTGAAGGCCGCGGTGACGACTGCCTCTACCTCCACCACGCTGCCCGCGAGCGGCGACGCCGCCGCGGCACCCTGGATCTCGGCGATCGACGTCGCCGGCGTGCCGCATGGTTGCGATGCAGCATGCGCGCCCGCCAGGCAGGTCAAGGCGAGGGCGGGCAAGACGGCCCGGGCGAGGTGGCGCTTGCGCAGGGACATTCGCATGGTGTTATCGGCAGGTAGTGGCAGGGTGGACGATGCTAACCGCCGCGTGTAACGGAATGCTTGCAGCAGGCATGTGGCCCCGCGATCGTGCTAAGGTAGCAGACACCCGCCGGTGCCCCGGCATCTACTCCATTGGTAAAACCGTCATGATCAAGGAAATCGCACAACTCACCATCAAGCCCGGCATGGACAAGCAACTGGAGCAGGGCGTGAGCCAGGCCACGCCGCTGTTCCTGCGCTCGCGCGGCTGCCACGGCGTGCAGCTGTTCCGCTCGATCGAGCAGCCGGAACAATACACGCTAGTGGTGGAATGGGAGACGGTGGACGACCATATGGTCCATTTCCGCGAATCGCCCGAGTTCCAGCAATGGCGCGCCCTGGTCGGTGAAACCTTTGCCGCGCCGCCTGACGTGCACCACGTGGCCAAGGTCCTGTAAGCGCACGCCATGAGCACCCGGCCGGAACGTCCCCGCCATTTCTCGATGCTGCGCGAGCTGCAGCTGGCCGATGTCTTTACGCTGGGCAATGCGGCCTGCGGCATGGGGTCGGTGTTCTTCGCCATGTTCTACGTGGCCGACCAGCAGTTGTCGCATTTCTACACGGCGGCGGCATTGGCGCCGCTGGCCTTTATTTTCGACGTGCTTGACGGCCGCATCGCGCGCTGGCGCCATGCGCATTCGGCGCTGGGGCGCGAACTGGATTCGCTGGCCGACGTGATCTCGTTCGGCGTCGGGCCGGCCACGCTGGCCTTTGCCGCCGGCATGCGCGGCGGCTGGGACCTGGCCGTGCTGATCTACTTTGTCTGCTGCGGTGTCAGCCGGCTGGCGCGCTTCAACGTCACCGCCGAATCCCTGGCCGAGGGCAGCGACAGCGGCAAGGTCGCCTACTTCGAAGGCACGCCGATCCCGACCAGCGTGCTGCTGACCGCGGTGCTGGCATGGTGCGCCTGGCAAGGCCAGCTTGGCGGCGAACTGCCGGGCGGCGCGTGGGTGCTGGGCCCGGCGGTGCTGCATCCGCTGGTGCTGCTGTTCGCGCTGTCGGGCACGCTGATGGTCAGCAAGACGCTGCGCATTCCCAAGTTCTGAGCCGCTGGCGGCTTCGCTTCTGGCGGCCCCTTGCTGCGGGCCTCAGGCAGGCGCCGCATTTCCCGCCTCGGGACCTGCTGGCCGCGTGATGACCTGCCCGTCGCGGGCCCCGCTGTGCGCGCCGTGCTGCCAGGTAATGGTGCCGTTGACGATCACGGTGTCGATGCCTTCGGCTGGCCGGGTGGGGGTTTCGTAACTGGCGGCATCGCGCACGTTGGCCGCATCGAAAACGACGATGTCGGCATGGTTGCCCACGGTAAGCGTGCCGCGCCGGTGCAGGCCGAAGTTGCGCGCCGTCAGTCCGGTCATTTTCCAGACCGCCGTCTCCAGCGGGAACAGGCCGACCTCGCGGCAGTAGTGCCCCAGTACGCGCGGGAAGGTGCCCCACAGGCGCGGATGCGGGCTGGCGCCGACGGGGATGCCGTCGGAGCCGATCATGGTTTCGTCGAAGGCAAGGATGCGCTGGACATCGTCCTCGTCCATCTGGAAGTAGATCGCGGTGCCCGGCTGCAGGCGGCGCGCGGCTTCGTCCTTGGGCACGCCCCATTCCCTGGCGATGTCGTCGAGATCGCGGCCCGCGCATTCGGGGTGCGGTTCGCTGGCGGCGATCAGCACCCGGCCGTCGAGCATGCCGCGGTCAGTGCGGATCATGGTGGAGCCGGCCGTGTACGGGTAGCAGTCGAGCGACACGCACTGGTGCTTCATAGCCTCGCGGATAAAGGGCAGGGTTACCTGGCTCTTGCCAAAATTGGCCTGCCTCTGCACCTTGTGGTGCGACACCACCACCGGCACGTCGAGCTCTCGGCCGATGCGGAAGGTCTCATCGAGCGAGGCCATGACGTGGTCGGACTCGTCGCGCATATGGGTGACGTAGAGCGCCTTGCGCACACTGAGCGGCCGGCAGACTTCGATGATCTCCTCGGTCGTCGCCATGGCGGCGGGCGGGTAGAAGGTGCCGGTCGACAGGCCGATCGCGCCGGCCTGCATGGCCTCCTCGACCAGCGCCTGCATGGCGGCGATCTCCTTGGCATCGGCTGGCCGGTCCAGCGCCGCCATGGTGACCGCGCGCAAGGTCGAATGCCCGACCATGGCGGCTACATTGACCGAGCTCGGCATGGTACGCAGCGCGTCGAGGTAGGCGGCGAAGGTGGTGAAGCGGCCTTGCGCCGGTGTGTCGATCAGGCTCAGCGGCATCGGCAGATCCATGTCGGCGCGCAGCGGCGCGGCGCTGATGCCGCAGTTGCCGGCGATCACGGTGGTGACGCCCTGCGAGACTTTGAACGGCATGGTGGGTTGCGACAGCACCGCCTGGTCATCATGCGTGTGCGCGTCGATGAAGCCTGGGGCGACGATCAGGTCCGTTGCATCCAGCACGCGGTCGGCCGTGTGCCCGGCGAGGTCGCCGATCGCAGCGATGCAGCCGTCGCGCACGCCGATATCGGCGCTGAAGCGGGGTGCCTTGCTGCCATCGATCACGGTGCCGCCGGCGATCAGCAGGTCATAGTGCGGGGCGTGTGCAGAGGTGGGGTCGGACATGGGATTCCTTTCCTGGACTGGAGCGTGGCGGTCAGCGGAAATGGCAGGCCACGTGGTGGATGCCGGTGGCGGAGGGACGTTCGGTCAGCAAGGGGGCCTGCTCCTTGCAGCGGGCTTGCGCATGCGGGCAGCGCGTGTGGAAGCGGCAGCCTGCCGGCGGATTGGCCGGGCTGGGCGGATCGCCCTGCAGCAGCAGGCGCCGCGCGGGCCTGCGCGGGTCGGGCACCGGCACGGCGGACAGCAGGATCTCGGTATAGGGGTGGCGCGGCGCCGAGAACAAGGTGTCGCGGTCGGCCAGTTCGACGATCTGGCCGAGGTACATCACGGCGACCCGGTGGCTGATATGGCGCACCACGGCCAGGTCGTGCGCGACGAACAGGTAGGCGATGCCGAACTCGGCCTGCAGGTCCATCAGCAGGTTGACCACCTGCGCCTGGACGGAAACATCGAGCGCCGATACCGGCTCGTCGCAGACGATCAGCTTCGGGTTGAGTGCCAGCGCGCGCGCGATGCCCAGCCGCTGGCGCTGGCCGCCGGAGAACTCGTGCGGGAACTTGCGCACGGCTTCGGGCCGCAGGCCGACCTTGCTGAACAGCCATTGCACGCGCTCGTTGCGCTCGGCACGCGACTGCAGGCCGAAGTTGCGCAGCGGCTCGCCCACGATCTCGCCCGCCGTCAGCCGCGGGCTGAGCGAGGCATAGGGGTCCTGGAAGATGATCTGCAGGTCGCGCCGGCGCTGCCGCATGGCGCTTGCCGGCAGGCCCAGCAGTTCCTCGCCGTCGAGCTGCACCGAGCCTGAAGTCGGCTCGATCAGGCGCAGCACCGACTTGGCAGTGGTGGTCTTGCCGCAGCCGGATTCGCCGACCAGCGATAGCGTCTCGCCGTGCTCCACGGTGAAGGACACGCCGTCCACAGCCTGGATCGGCGGGCTGCCCGGTGCCAGCCAGCGCCGCGGTGCGAGGTAGTGTTTCTTCAGGCGGTCGACCTTGAGCAGGGGCGCTGGCGTGGTGGAGATTGTGCTCATGCGATGGCTTCCTGGGCTTGCGGGTTGCATTCGATGCGGCCTTCCTCGACGGCGAAGCAGGCCACCGCATGGTCGCCACCGTGGCGTGTGAGCTGCGGCAGCTCGCGCGCGCAGCGCGCGTTGGCATGCGCGCAGCGTGCCGCGAAGGCACAACCGCGCCGCGCTTCCTGTGGCGAGGGCACCAGGCCGGGGATTTCGGCCAGGCGGCGGCTGCTGGTGTTCATCGACGGCATCGATGCCATCAGCGCGCGGGAGTAGGGGTGCAGCGGGCGGTCGAACAACTCAGTGACGCTGGCTTCCTCGACCTTGAGCCCGGCGTACATCACGATCACGCGGTCGCAGCATTCGGCCACCACGCCCAGGTCGTGCGTGATCATCACCACGCCCATGCCCAGTTCCTGCTGCAGGCGGCGGATCAGGTCCAGGATCTGCGCCTGGATGGTCACGTCGAGCGCCGTGGTGGGTTCGTCGGCGATCAGCACCTCGGGATTGCAGGCCAGCGCCAGCGCGATCATCACGCGCTGGCGCATGCCGCCCGAAAGCTGGTGCGGATACTCGTTGACGCGGCGTTCGGGCTCTGGGATCTGCACCAGCCGCAGCATTTCCACCGCGCGCCTGAGCGCCTCGGAGCGGCTCGCGCCCTGGTGCAGCTGCACGGTTTCGCCAATCTGGCGGCCAATCGTCAGCACCGGGTTCAGCGAGGTCATCGGTTCCTGGAAGATCATTGAGACGCGATTGCCGCGGATGCGGCGCATCTCGCGTTCGCTGAGCTGCAACAGGTCCGTGCCGCGCAGCCGCACAGCGCCGCGGATGCGTGCCGGCGGCGTGGGCAGCAGCCGCATGATGGACAGCGCCGTCACGCTCTTGCCGCAGCCTGACTCGCCCACCACGCCCAGCGTCTGGCCGGCACGCACGGTGTACGAGACGCCGTTGACCGAGCGGGCCGGCCCAGTGAGCGTGTCGAAATGCGTATGGAGGTCCTCCACTTCGAGCAGCGGCTCGCCCGTGGCCGGCCTGACATGGGACATCGCGCGCGACATCGTGATGGTCATGGTTGCGCTCCCGGATTCAGAGTTGCCGCGCCAGGCGCGGATCGAGCGCGTCGCGCAGGCCGTCGCCGAGCAGGTTGATGGCCAGCACCGTCGCGGCCAGCAGGATGCCCGGGTACAGGATGATGTGGAAGGCCACGGCCACGAAATTGCGCCCCTCGGCCATCATGTTGCCCCAGCTCGGCATCTGGGCCGGCACGCCGACGCCGAGGAACGACAGCGCGGCTTCCGTGAGCACGGCGGTGGCGGCCACGAAAGTGGCCTGCACGATCAGCGGCGCCACCATATTGGGCACCACGTGGCGCACCAGGATCACCGGCAGGCGGGTGCCGACCGCATGCGCCGCCTCGACGTAGAGCTGCTCGCGCAGGGTCAGCGCCAGCGAGCGCACCAGCCGCACCACGCGCGGGACCTCGGGTATGGCGATGGCGATGATCACCGCGCCCAGGCTGGCCTGCGTAACGGCCATCAGCGCGATCGCCAGCAGGATGCCCGGGATTGCCATCAGGCCGTCCATCACGCGCATCACCAGGGAGTCCGCCCGGCGCACGAAGCCTGCGACCAGGCCCAGCAGCACGCCGGACACGGTTGCCAGCAGCCCGACCGACAGGCCCACGATCATGGAGACGCGGCCGCCCCAGACCGCGCGGCTGAATACGTCGCGGCCGAGCGCGTCGGTGCCGAACCAGTGCTCGGCCGATGGCGGCTGCATGCGCGCCAGCGGGTCGATGTCCTGCGGGTCGACGGTGGCAATCCAGGGCGCGCCGAGGGAGAGCACGGCGATCACCGCCAGCAACAGCGCGCCCAGGATCAGCGTGGGGTGCTTGCGCGCCCAGTGCCAGCGCGGCAGCACGAAAGGCGCATGGTCGGGTGCCGGTACGGCAGGTTCGTTCGCGGGCAGGGAAGTGGTCATGTCAGCAGTGTCTCGCGGCGAAGGCCATCAGTACTTGATGCGCGGATCGAACAGCCGGTAGCTGAGGTCGATCATCAGGTTGATCAGCACGTAGACCCCGGCGGAGACCAGCAGTACGCTCTGGATCACCGGGTAGTCGTGGCGCTGCACCGAGTCGACCACCAGGCGGCCGACACCCGGGATCGCAAACACGGTCTCCGTCACGACCACGCCGCCGATCAGCAGCGCGATGCCCATGCCGACGGTGGTGGCGATCGGGATCGCCGCGTTGCGCAGCGCGTGGCCCAGCACCGGCAGCACGCCCAGGCCCTTGGCGCGCGCAGTGCGGATGTAGTCCTCATGCAGCACTTCCAGCACGGTGGCGCGCGTCATGCGCGTCACCAGCGCGATATAGACCAGCGCCAGGTTGACGCAGGGCAGCACCAGGCTGCGCAGCCATGCGCCGGCGCCGTCGGCGAGGCGCGCATAGCCCTGCACCGGGAACCACGGCAACTGGATGGCAAAGGCGTAGACCAGCAGGTAGCCCACCAGGAACACCGGCAGCGAGAATGCCAGCACCGCGAACAGCATTACCAGCCGGTCGACCCAGCTGCCGGCGCGGTACGCGGCCAGCGTTCCCAGTGGCACCGCGACCAGCAAGGTCAGCAGCATGGTCAGCGCGGCGACAGAGATGGTCGGCTCCAGCCGCTGTGCCAGCAACTGCGCCACCGGCACCTGGGTGAAGATGGAGGTGCCGAGGTCGCCGGTGGCGAGCCGGCCGAGCCACAGCAAGAACTGCCGCCACAGCGGCTGGTCCAGCCCCAGCACGCCGCGCAGCCTGGCGATGTCGTCAACGGTCGCGAGGTCGCCTGCGATCAGCGCCGCCGGATCGCCCGGCGACAAGTGGATCAGCAGGAAGACCACCACGGCCACCACTGCCATCACGGGCAGCGTCGCGGCCAGGCGTCTGAGCAGGTAGCCCATTGTCGTGTTTCCCCCGGTGGTTCGTGCTTCGTGGTTATTTGTCGAGCATCCAGACCGTGGGCATGCCGGCCCACATCTTGTCGATGCCCTTGAGGCTGGCACGCGCCGCGAACGCCGACGAGTACTGGCCGGCGTTCACATAGGGCACCGCCTCATAGGCGCGCTTCTGGAAGGCATCGAGCAGTTCCTTGCGCTTGGCGGGCACGGTCTCGCGGACCCAGGCCGTGCGCAGTGCGTCGAGCGGCTTGTCGCAGGGCCAGCCGGGCAGGCTGGTGCCGCAGGGGGCGCTGAGGTAGGCATTGGTGATCGGGGAATCGGCATCGAACTCGCCCGCGACGGTCACGTACATATTCCAGCCCCCGGCCTCGGGCGCATCCCGCTTGGCGCGGCGCGCGCCGATGGAGGCCCAGTCCATGTTCTGCATGTCGACGTTCATGCCCATGCTGCGCATGGTCTGTGCCGCCATCAGGGCTTCAGCGTTGAGCTGGGGAATGTCGGTCGGCACCAGCAGCACCACCTTTTCGCCCTTGTAGCCCGCCGCACCCAGCAACTGCCTGGCACGCGCCGGATCGGCCTTGCGGTACGGTTCGGCGCCGGCAGCGGTATCGTTGGGGCCGCCGCAGATGAAGAAGGTGGCGCAGTAGTTGATGCGCATGTCGAGCGGATAGCCCATGGCCGCGGTGAAGCGTTCCTGGCTGACCGCCTGCAGGAAGGCCTGGCGCACTTTCGGGTTGTTGAATGGCGGATGCAGCTGGTTCATCACCAGCACGCCCTGGTAGGCCCCGCCCGAGCCGATCTTGATGCTGGCGTCGCCGCGCAGCGGGGTGATGTAGTCCGGCGGTACCTGTTCGATCAGGTCGACCTCGCCGCGCTTGAGCGCCGCGATGGCGCTGTTGGCGTCCGGCAGGTAGAGCCATTCGACGCGGTCCACGCGGGGCTGCTTGCTGCCGGCGAGACCGCTCGCGGGCTCGCTGCGTGCCACGTAGTGCGGGTTGCGCACGAACACCGCCTTGTTGCCCGGCACCCATTCGTCGCGCTTGAAGATGAAGGGGCCGGAGCCCAGCACCTCGGGCAGCGGCGCGGTGGCGGGCATCCTGGCCAGGCGCTCCGGCAGGATCACCGGGGGAAAGCCCGAGGGCTTGGCCAGCGCATCGAGCACCATGCCAAAGGGCTCCTTGAGCGTCAGCGTGAACGTGCGCGCGTCGACCGCTTTCCACTCGGCGCCGGCTTCGCCCATGGCTCGGCCCAGGCTGTCGCGCGCGCCCCAGCGCTGCAGCGAGGCGATCGCGTCGGCCGAGGTAACCGCGCTGCCATCCGAGAACTTCAGGTCGGGACGCAGCGTGAAGCTCCACTGCCGGCCATCCTTCGAGCTGCTGTACTTCTCGACCATCTGTGGTTGCGGCTTGCCCTTGGCATCCTGCGCGAACAGCGTGTCGTAGACCATGTAGCCGAAGTTGCGCGTGATGTAGGCCGTGGTGAAGGTCGGATCGAGGATCTTCAGGTCGGCATGTGCCACGACCTTGAGCGTCTTGGTCTGTGCCAGCACGGGAAGGCTGGCGCCTGCCAGGACCAGGGCGCCCGCCGCGAGCGCGGCGGACAGGGATCGGTTTGGTGTCATGTGCAGTCTCCGCTTTCTTCGTTGTCGTTGTTGTCGTGATCGCAGCCAGGCGGCCGGCGCTCAGGCCGCGGCGCTGTCCAGGGGCCACTTGGGCCGCTGGATCTTGCGATAGGGCAGGGTCGTGAGGTCAAGCGTGACGGCCCCCGGGGCGCCTGCGTAGATCACGTGCCTTGCCACTTTCGAGAAGGACGCGTAGAAGTGCTGCGAGGACTTGACCACGATGATCTGCTTGCGCGCCAGGTCACAGCCCAGCTGGGTGAACATGTCCGTGCCCATGGCCTGGTTGCGCAGCGTGTTCAGCACGATGTCGATGCCGTTGGCTTCCACCAGCGCGCAGTCGCCCATCTGCACCGGCGCGTCGGACAGCCCGGTCATCACCATGTCGGGCAGCAGAGCCTTGACCGTGCAGTCCAGGTCCAGCGGGTCGCCCGATAGCGGACTGATCTTGCCGCCGATGCGCATCCGCAGGCGTGCGCCCACGCCGGCATCGAAGGCGATGCGCACCGCGATCGGGTCCCACATCGGGCCGACCGCCGCATTGCCGATGCCGCGCTCGATCATGCGACGCAGGACAAAGGTGGAGTCGCTGGCTGCGCCGCCGCCGGGATTGTCGGCGCCGTCGGCCAGCACCACTGGCCCGCCGTCGCAGGCCAGCGCCTCGTCAAGCGAGGTGTCGATGTCCGGGTAGCGCACCGTGAGCCCGTCGCGCATGGCGATCAGTTCGTCGGCGAGTTGCCGCGCCAGCGCATCGGCCCTGGCCTGGTTGCCATCGACGTAGACCAGGACCTTGGTGCCCATCGCCGGCACATCGCCCCATGAAAACCCATGCGCCAGCGAGATCGACAGCACGCCGTCGCGCCCTTCCAGCGACTGGATGCGGTCGATGAAGCCGCGCGCCGGCTCGCGCGAGGTGTGGACCGTGACGATCATGCTGCAATCGACCACCGCCGCCACCGGGCGAACCTTGCCTGCCACCGTGGCCGCGCACAGGTCGACCAGTTCCAGCGCGCGTTCCAGCACGTCGGTATGCGGGTATTCCTTGAAGGCGACCATCACGTCGGCGTATGCCGTCATCTCGGGCGTCAGGTGGCAGTGCGGGTCCAGCTCCGCGCCGATCACCACGTCCGGGCCGACGATGGCGCGCACACGCTGCAGCAGGTCGCCCTCGCAGTCGTCATAGCCATCGGCCACCATCGCGCCGTGCAGGCCGAGCAGCACCATGTCCACCGGCAGCGCCGCGCGCAGGTCGGCCAATAGTTCCTCGCGCAGGGTTTCGTAGGCATGGCGGGTGGTGGTGCCGCTGGGCTGCGCGCCGGCCACCATGCCTTCGCACAGCTGCCAGCCGCGCTCCTTGCCGCGGATCCGTGCTGCCCACAGCGGCCCTGAGAAAAACGTCATCTGGTCAGGATGCTGGCCGGCCGCGAAGTAGCCGCGATCCCTGAAGGACGCCAGGCCGGTGGGCATCGGCGCAAAGGTGTTGGTTTCGGTAGCGAGGGAGGCACTGAAGACACGCACGATGGTTGGCTCCTGGTCAGTCGGGGATTAGCGGTTGGGGGAAAGCGCGATTCAGGCCGAGGCGGCCAGGCGGCGCAGGCGCCCCGGCCCAAGCATCCCGGCGCTCAGGCCGAACGAAGCAGGATGCGCCGGCACCGGCAGGCCGCGCGCCAGCGCGGCACAGGTCTCGCCCATGGCCGCCGAGGTCTGGATGCCGTAGCCGCCCTGGCCCGCCACCCAGAAGAAGCCCGGCACGGCGTCGTCGAACCCGCCCACCAGGTCGCCGTCGGCGACGAAGGAGCGCAGCCCGGCCCAGGTGCGCGCAGGGCGGCGGATCCTGAGCGAGGTCGCGGTCTCGATGCGGTCGATGGCGAGCGCGATATCCATTTCCTCGGGCTGGACGTCCTGTGGCTCGACCGGGTCGGCATTGGCCGGGGAGCCCAGCAACATGCCGGCATCGGGCTTGATGTACCAGTCCTCGTCGGCGCCGAAGACCATGGGCCAGCCGCTGGTGTCCATATCCGCGGGCGGAGCAAAGACGAAGGCAGAGCGGCGGCGGGGTTCAATCCCCAGCGGCTGCACGCCGGCCAGCCGCGCGATGACGTCGGCCCAGGCGCCGGCGGCGTTGAGTACCACCGGTGCCGTATATACCGACCCGCCAGCCTCCACGCGCCAGTGGTCCCGCACGCGTGCCATGGCCGTGACTTCGGCATCGCACACCAGCTTGCCGCTGGCCTGGCGCATGCCGCGCAGGTAGCCCTGGTGGATCGCGTCCACATCCATGTCCGCGGCGCCGGGCTCATAAACGCCGCCGATCACTTGCTCCGCGCGCAGCGCTGGTACGCGCTCGCACGCTTGCGCGGCACTCAGCAGGCGGGCGTCGGGATCGACGGCGCGCACCACGTCCCAGTGCGCGTCAAGCAAATGCTGTTGCCCGGGGCCGGCGACCATCAGCGCGCCGCGCGGCGTGAGCAGCGGGTGCGAGGCAAAACCCGGCGGCGGATCCTGCAGGAAGGCGCGGCTTGCCATCGTCAGCGCGCGGACCTGCGTGGTGCCGTAGCTTTCCATGAACAACGCCGCCGAGCGGCCGGTCGAGTGGTAGCCAGGCTGGGCTTCGCGTTCGAGCAGGATGACGCGGCCATGGGGCGCGAGCCAGTACGCGACGGAAGCACCGGCAATGCCGCCTCCGATGATGAGATAGTCGGCTGGAATCGGTGAGGCAGCGTGAGTCGGGTGCATGGATCAGGTGGCAGGAGAGCGCCTGCGGGGCGCTCATGCATTCGGAATGGGAGTGAGTGTAGGCAAGAATTTGCGTATATGCAAATTGCGGATACGCAAATCTTGCGCTAAGGTGGGCGGCAAGGGGATAAGCCTTGGCGCGGTCTGCTCTGTTAGCATTCCGTCCAACGGAAAAAAGGAAGCAGGCTTGAAACCACACACCGCCCACGGGCGCGGCAGCGGCATCGGGACCGATGACGGCGAGTCGCGCACGCTCGACCGTGAAACCTTTGGCAAGCGCCTGCGCGCGGCGCGCAAGGCCTTTGGCTGGACGCTGGCGCACCTCGCCGAACTGTCGGGAGTCTCGATCACCACCATCTCGCGCGCGGAGCGCGGGCAACTGGCGTTGGGCTACGAGAATTTTGCCGCGCTGGGCCAGGCGCTGCAGATGGACATGGGCTCGATGTTCGCGGGTGCCGGCACGAAGACGTCACCGTTCCAGGGGCCGGTCGTGACCCGGGCCGGCGCGGGCGTGACCTACCGGGGATCGTCGCTGACCTATGAGTTTCTTGGCACAGAGGCCGTCGGCAAGCAGATGAGCCCGGTGGTCGGTACCGTGCATGCGCGCCGCATCGAGGGCCCCGGTGACTTCTCGCGCCATCCCGGCGAGGAGTTTGTCTATGTGCTCAGCGGCGAGATCGAAATCCATTTCGACAACGGCGAGAAGCTGCACCTGGCGCGGGGCGATGCGTTGTATTTCGATGCCCGCATGGGCCACGCCTACATCAGCGTAAGCCGGCAACTCGCCCGGATCGTGGGTGTGACCACCAGCGAAAGCAACTTGATGAAGTCGGCCCAGGCGGCGAAGCCGGAGGCGGTGCCAAAACGGGCGGTCGGGCGCACGCAGGGGAAAGCCGCCGCGACCAGGGGCAAGGGCAAAGGCTGAAGGGGGCGGAACCCGCGCTTTCAGGTTCCGAGGTGAAACATTGCTTGCGGAGCCCCGCGTGGCCGTGGATACGGCATGGGGTCGGTGTTCTTCGCCATGTTCTTCGTGGCCGACCAGCAGCTGTCGCATTTCTTTACGGCGGCGGCGCGGCTTGCATGCCGTTGCGAGCAGGCTGTCCCTGGTGAATTCGGTTTTTTTGAATTCTGGCTTCATTTTTCTTGAAGAGCAAAATCAGAATCGCCTGATTTATTTTTTCGACAGCACCATTTTTACTATCCATCTTGAGTTGCAGCGCCGTCATTCAATGACCGCCGCAGCGACAGCGTGCCGCGAGACGCAGCGTATCCAGTCACTAGTTTTTTTCGGCACGAAAGCGTTCAACTCCACGGAGTGCTTCGCATGGGTAGCCGATTACCGTTTTCCTCCCGTACCGTTACCGTATCCGGTGATGGGTTGCCGGAACTATTGGGACAGCCGCTGCTAGTATTTTCCAGGCTGTCCGGCACCGAGGGTATCAATTCGCTGTTCGAGTATGAGCTGGAACTCAAGACGCCGGACGACCGCAATGTCCTGTACGGTCCGGCGGGCGATTTCGACCTGGAAGCCATGCAAGGCAAGGAGCTGACAGTCAGTATCGAACTGGACGGCTCCGGCAGCGGCCTGGACGGCGGCCTCGGCAGGGGCAAGCGCGAGATAACAGGGATCGTCACCGATGTGCGCGGCCCTTACCACGAAAACGAGCGCATTCGCTATCGCCTGACCTTGCGCCCCTGGTTTTGGCTCGGCACGCTCACCTCCACCTTCAAGCGGTTCCAGAACATGAATGTCCTGGAAATCGTGGAAGTGGTGCTGAGCAGATATACATTTCCGGTCGAGCGCCGGCTTTCACTCATCGAGTATCCCAAGCGCCAGTATCAATTGCAGGCCGGCGAGACCGACTACCAGTTCGTGCGCCGGCTGCTCGCAGAGTGGGGCCTGAATTTCCATTGGGAGCACACGAACGGCCATCACCGCATGGTGCTGACGGATGGCAATGGCGCCTTCCAGAACATCCCCAGCCCCGCGTATCACACCATCAACTGGTATCCATCCTCGGACCGGGTGGACGAAGAACACCTCCACCAATTCGAGGTACGCGATTGCCTGATTACAGGCTCGTGGGCGCACGGGGATTACGACTACAACCAGCCCCGCGCCGACCTGAATGTCTCCGTTGACGACCCCCGCGAGACCAGCCATGCCACCTATGAACTGTACAGCTGGCCAGGCGATTACGTTCAGCCCAAGTCCGGCAATGACGCCCGCAAGGAAGGCGACATGCTGGCGCGCATCAATATGGAACGCCTGCGGCAACACGGCGTGCGGGTGCGCGGCCAGGGCAACGTGCGCGCAATGGCGCCGGGCCACACCTTTACGCTGAAGCGCTTCCTGCGTGCTAAGGCCAACCGCGAGTACCTGATTTTCGCTACGCGCCTGCTAATCGAGGACGTGGGCGAGTTCGCGGGTAGCGACCAGCAATGGCGCTGCGAGGTGGAATTCGAAGCCCAGCCCACCAGCGAAATCTTCCGGCCCGAGTCGGTCAAGAAGCCTTACATCGGCGGGCATCACATCGCCAGGGTCGTCGGCCCGGCCAATCAGGAAATCTGGAGCGATGATCTGGGACGGGTGCGCTGCCAGTTTGTCTGGGATCGTTACGGTAGTTTTGACGAGAATAGCTCCTGCTGGATTCGCGTAACCGGTTTTTCATCGGGCGGTCGTTTCGGCAACACGCACCTGCCGCGCATCGGCCAGGAAGTCATTGTCATATACGAGGGCGGAGACCCGGATCGGCCAATCATCATCGGGCCTGTCAATAACCGGCTGAACCTGCCGCCGTGGCAGTTGCCCAGCCAGCATGCATTGTCCGGCTACCAGAGCAAGGAACTGTTCGGCGAAGGCCGCAACCAGACCCTCTACGACGACACGCAGGGCCAGCAGCAGGTGCAAGTCGGGTCGGACTACCAGAACAGCCTGCTGGCCCTGGGCCACATTGTCCGGGTGAGGGGTTGGGAGGGACGCAAGGACAAGCGGGGAGAAGGGTTCGAACTGCGCACCGACGCGCATGGCGCGCTGCGCGCCGCACTTGGCCTGCTTATCACCACCTTTTCGCGCCTGAACGCTGAAGGCAACGCGATGAATGTGCGGGATGTCGTCCAGTTGCTCGAACAGGCACAGGGCATTGCCGCCACCATGGGAGAGAAGGCGACTGAAGCCCAGGCCCAGGACGGCGAACAGACCGACATTGCAAAACTGCTGGAGAAGCAGCTCGAGCAAATCCAGGGCGGAGGCGAACTGAAGGAATTTACCGCCCCCCATCTGGTATCGGCCAGCCCCGCCGGCATCGTCTCCACGGCAGCGGGTTCGACCCACATCGCCAGCGGTGGCGACACCGCACTGACCACGGGGGAACACCTGTCCGTCACCGCCGGTGGCGGCTTCTTTGCCAGCGTGCGCAAGGCGCTGCGCATGTTCGCCTATGAGGCTGGCATGAAGCTGGTTGCAAACATGGGCGATATCGACCTGCAAGCCCTGAAGAACAATATCAATCTGCTGGCGAAGCTCAAGATCACCCTGACCGCCGACGAGATCACCATTCAGGCCAGGCAGAAACTGTTGCTGGCAGGCGGCGGCAGCTACCTGCGACTGGACGGCAACATCGAGCATGGCACCAACGGCAGGTTCACCGTCCACGCCGCCAGCAAGCTGCTGACCGGGCCTAACAGCATCCCGACGGAACTGAGCACAAAGCAGGTCTGCCTGGAATGCCTGCTCAAGGCAGCCAGGCGCAACACGGGCCTGCTGCTGCGCTGACCCGAGACCGACGATGACAACCGAACCAAACACCGTCTATATCTACGCGCTCGCCGACGGCGCCCAGCACCCGCTGCTGATTGGTGACCTGATGCGCGAGGCCACCGAGCACCGTAATGTGTATGCCGGCCTTCCCGAGGAAGAAGCGGGCGACGCCTCGCTGTTCCTGGCGCACATTGCAGATGCAGGCGAACCGTGGCTTGCCAGGCTGGATGAACTGGACTTGCTCGCCCCCTGCATGACCCTGATCTGGAGCCGCATCGGAATCGACGCGCTCGCCACGCACCTGCGGCAGTTCCTGATCGCCGCCCTCGGCGACGGGCTGAACGCCATGGTGCGTTATTTCGATCCGCGCAACCTGCGCACAGTCATGACGCTGTGGGGCGAAGAGACGACGCACAAGCTGATGGAACCCATTCTCCAGTGGAAGTACCGCGGCCATGATCCCGAGTGGAAGCGACTGGATGGGCCGCTGAACGGCAATCAGTTCGAGACGACACCTGTTGCCATTGCATTCGATGAGCAGCAGGTTGATGACTTCATGGCGCACTGCGAGCCGGATCAGATGCTGGCGGGCCTCGTTGAAGACGGCACCGTACCGGGCGATGGTCCCTACCTGCCGCGCTTCCTGGATTTCGTTGCGCGTTACAAGCGCGTGGCTGCCTGGCGGCTCATCGAGCCCGCCGACCGCCTTGGGTACTGCCAATACTCGTACCGCTATGGCGCCGACTTTGATCAAGATCCAGACGTGTACCGCGCGTTGGAACAACGGATGCACGAGGGCTGCAGCTTCAACGCCTGCATGGCCCATGTTCCTGACTACGTGTGGAAGCGCGTGCTTGCCAGGCAGGCCGATCAACAAGCGGAGAGAAACGATGACAAGAAATAGCTTGAATCGGAAGCGCGCACATCGATGGCAAGCCGCACTGGTGTTGCTGGGCGCGCTCGGTGTCCTTTCCGCATGCTCAGGCGAATCGCGGACTGACTTGGCGGCAAAAACCACGGTTGGAGCTGAGAAGGAGCACGTAAGTCCCGGCAGCGCTCGCGGTCTGAACTACTCGTCCGATGCCATCTATAGCTATTACGTCACGGGGCCACGAGGAATGAACGGTGGCGGCGCAAACATGGGGCCTGCATACAAAGAAGGGCCTGCCGAACCTGGCGAGATGTGTTGCGTCGGCATCCCTCAGCCATGGAAGCCCGGCACGCAACTACGCATCGAATGGGAGCGCGACCGCAAGCCGTTTGACTACAAGGACAGAAGCGGGCTGGCAGTGCTGACCGCAACGGTCACCGTGCCGGAATACGGTCCGGATACCTACGGATTCTGGGCGATATTCCTACCGGGGGATCGTGTCAAGGTGATGGTCATGGACGGCAATGCGAATGGTCACAATTCCGTCAGAACGAAGCCCGCAGAAGACGACCCTTTCGTCGTTCAAGGTGTACGTGACGAGGCCCTGACCCAGCAAGCACTGAAGAGGTTCCAATGATGACCGCTTTCCGCCTGCCTATTGCCATGCCGGAAACGGATAAGGGTCGCCTTCCCGAGGGAAAGCGCGCCTACCAGAATGGCAAGACCACCGTGGACGATCCCCATGGCGACTGTGAACAGACAATTCACATCAACCTGTTCTTCGATGGCACCAACAACAATGATGATGTCAGAACTCCTGCCCGCTGGCGGGATTCTACCTACAAGACGCATACCAATGTTGCGCGGTTGTTCCGGGCCTGCCCTACCCGCCCGCAGCAGGGGATCTTCAGTTCTTACATTGCGGGAGTCGGTACGCTCTTTCCCGAATTTGGCGAACACACCTATAGCAGTAGTGGCAAGGCTTTTGCGAGCGGCTTTGCCAAACGCTGTGCTTGGGGTTACACGCGCGTGCTGAACGCCGTGTACCAAGCTATGGTTCCGGGAGACGAAAATGGTCTCATCAAAGATGACGAAGCTGCCAAGATTTGTGCGAAGCTCGACTGGAACCTGGGTTCCTCCCTACTCACTGCCAAGGAGAAGCACCTCGGCAGCCTATACGACTCGCTGGTTCGCCAGTGCAAACGCAATCGTCTCGTCAGGAAGGCATACGTCAACGTTTTTGGCTTTTCGCGCGGCGCGGCGGGCGCCCGAGTGTTCGTCAGCAAGCTGATCAACTACTGGGCCAAGGCCGGGAAGCTGGCGGGCAAGATCGACTACGAAGTCAACTTCCTGGGGCTGTTCGATACGGTCGCGTCGGTGGGCCCGCCCGAGTCGTTTCAATCCGCCGTGGATCTGGAATACTTCGACGGGCATTTCTGGGCGGCAGGGGGCGGCGCCCTGAACATTCCCGCCCAGGTGCGGCGGTGCGTGCATTTCTTCTCCATGCATGAACAACGCATGAGCTTCCCGCTGGATTCCATCCGGAAGGGGAAGAGCTACCCGGCAGGCGACAGCAAGCTGCTGGAAGTGCCCTACCCGGGCGTCCACTCGGACGTGGGTGGCAGCTACGCGCCGGGCGATCAGGGCAAGTCGGTCAAGGGCGAGGGCCACCGGTTGGGCAAGATTCCGCTGCACGACATGTACATCGAGGCACTGAAGGTCGGTGTGCCGCTGCGGCTGGTGGATGCCAAGAACGACGAAGACCGGATGGATGCGAACAACATGCAGGATTTCGCCATCGACCCTGCCGTCGCCAAGGCCTTCAACGATTGGCGGGCAACCCTGCCCGCCATTGACGGCGTGGAGAAGGCCCTCGAATTTGGCCTGCGGCAAAGCCTGCAATGGCGCGCCTTGCGCGCACGCTGGCACACCGGCACCTACATTACCAACCAAGGGTTCTACCACTATTGCGCGGAGCCGGCGAACAAGCGCGAGGACAGCAAGACTCCCCAGCAACTGCGCACTGACGTGGATAAGGCAAGGAAGGCCGATCCCGTAATCCAGAAGCTGGAACAGGACAGCATCCAGTTGAAGCTTCAGGTCCAGCAGCTCAGAGACCGCGCAATGTTTCCCCAGACGACTTCGCAGGACATGGCGGGTTTGACCAAGCGCCGAGCCCTGGAGGCCAAGATTGCCGCGAACGATGCCGCCATCGCCGCGCGGGAGAATGAGCTGATGGCGGAGGCGGTTGGCAAGAACCCGGCCGACTGCCGCCCTGGGGAAGGTGCCGATGACTTTGTCACCAATGACCGCACCGACTTGCTGGAGGCGGCTGAGGAATTCCAGTTGCTATTGGGATACCTGCACCCTGAACTTCAGCCCGGCTTGAATGTGCGGAAGGAAATGATGGCCCGGCCGGCTTTTTCACCCATCGGGGCAGCGGAACGGGTCGCCAATGGTTTCAAGTACCTGGCGATGCCCCGCGCAGAGCGTCCACGCACGGATTCGAAGCTGCTCGTTATGGTCGACGACGATATCTTGACCAAAAGCGCTGCCGTTCGCGGTTATTGGCCCATCGATGACGTATTGGTGGAACCTGCGCCGGAGATGATCCTCTACCTGAGGGCCACGACCGCTGCCAAGGCCGTGGACGACTTTGCCTTGCGTGAGAAGGCAGCCATTGAGTTGCTCGATAACTACATCCACGACAGCCGTGCCTGGTTCCGTGTGCCGAATTTCCACGAATACGCACCAGGCGGCTACGGGTGGGCCAGGACATTCTTTGTCGGCGACAGCAAGGCAGTGCGGCACCTCGGCATGAGCGCAAAGGGCGTGTTGGACAAGGTGCAAGATACCGCTCTGGCCGTCGAGCGCGAAATCGATGCCGCCAAGGACAGGGTGATGCGGGCATTGGGCGACGCAGCAGGGCGCGCAGCGGATGCCGCCCGGGATGCAGTCATCGATCAAGGCAGGAAGGCCATGGAAAAAGTCATCCCCTCGGGATTCCCGATGCCAAGGCTGTGACGGACGCGTGATGGCAAATGCACCGCTCTTGCCGCATCCGTCAATCCTTGAAGGAACGCCAACATGACAGCATGGCTAGACAAAGATGATCCCGCGCCGCAACGGACACGGCCGCCGAAACCAGGCTCCTCTGCCAGGCAGGCCGTAACCGGTCAGGAGACTCAGGAACCCGCCACGAAGCTTCTCCCTTCAGCCAAGACCATCGAGGTCCGCATTGCCGAGATCAACGGTGCGCGCAATCCCCTGCTGAAAGCCGCCAGGCCGCTGCTGCGCGCACTGGCAGACATCCCGCCCAAGCTGGATAAGCGCGGTGAGGTGGAACGTCTGCGCACCCTGCTGGAGCAGGAATTGCGCACCTTCCAGGCGGTGTGCGACCGACTGAACATCGACCGCAAACACACCACCGCCGCGCACTACGCACTCTGCACCGCGCTGGATGAGGCCGTGAGCCATACCGAGTGGGGCGGCGGCAGTGCGGCTTCGCTGGGCGCATGGCCTGGCAGCGCCCTGGCCTCGACCTTCCACCAGGACCGCGAGGGCGGCACCAAGGTGTTCCTCATCCTGGGCCGGTTGGTGGAATCGGTGGCCGAGAACATCGGCACCATCGAGGTCTACTACCACATCCTCTCGCTGGGGTTTCAGGGGCGGTATCGCGGCATGGCGGACGGTGACCAGCAACTGCACGCGATCCGGGGACGCCTGCTCGATGCGATCAGCAAGCACAACGGACCAGTGCCCAAGGAACTGTCTTCCCACTCGCAGCCCGCCCCGCCTGGCCGCTTCCATCACCTGAGCGGCATCCCGGTCTGGATGACCTGCGCAGCGGGCCTTCTGGCCGTCGCTGGCCTGGCCGGATACTACAAGTACCAGCTGATGCTCCAGGAGCGTGACGTAGTGCAACAGATCGGGGCCATTGGCAACCTGACTCCACCCCCCGCACCGAAGGCGTTGCGCCTGGCCGAGCTGCTCAAGGACGAGATCGCGCGCGGCGTGGTAGCTGTCAGGGACGACAACCACCGCAGCACCGTAGTGTTTCGCGGCGACGACATGTTCGGCGCGGGCCGGGCCGAGGTCAATGCGAAGCTGACGCCGACGCTGAACAAAGTGGCGGGCGAAATCAATAAGTTGCAGGGCAAGGTGCAGGTGATCGGCCACAGCGACAACCAGCCCATCAAGAGCGCCCGCTACCCGTCCAACCAGGTCCTGTCCGAGGAGCGTGCCGCCATGGTCAGCGAATACCTCGCCAGCCAGGGCGTCGCCAAGAGACGCCTCGAAGCCATCGGCAAAGGCGACACCGAGCCGTTGACGGACAACAAGACCCCCGCCGCCCGCGCGGCGAACCGGCGGGTGGAAGTGGTCGTCACACAGTAGGAAGCTCGGACGCCAAGGCGGGCTATAAAGGGCGGTTGAACCGGCGGCTTTCCCTTCACGCCTTCTCTCCCGCTACCTGGTTCACCGACAGGGCCTGCGCCGTCTGGATCAGCGGCGCCCGCGCTTCATCCAGGCTGAGGCTGGCACCGAGGCAGCGCAGGTTATGCCCGCGCCGCCTCGGTTGCCGGCGCAGCGCGTGTCCGGCTGACCATCAGTGCCAGCAACGCCGCCACCATGCAGGCCGCACCGGCCGCGTACAGCGCCGGCGTATAGGTCAGCAGCAGCGTACGGCTCAACCCCGCACCGAACGCTGCCACGGCCGCGCCGATCTGGTGGGCCGCGAAGATCCAGCCGAACACCATCGGCGCGCGTTCGCGCCCGAAGGCGGTGGCCGCCAGCTTGATAGTGGGCGGCACGGTGGCGATCCAGTCCAGGCCGTAGAACATCGCAAAGATCGACAGGCCGTACAGCGTGAAGGTCGAATGCGGCAGCCAGAACAGCGACAGGCCGCGCAGCGCGTAGTACCAGAACAGCAGCTTGCGGCTGTCGTAGCGGTCCGACAGCCAGCCCGACAGGATGGTGCCGATGAAATCGAACGCACCCATCATCGCCAGCGCCGAGGCGGCCGGCACCGGGCCCATGCCGAAGTCGCCGCACAGCGCGATGAAGTGGGTCTGGATCAGCCCGTTGGTGCTCAGGCCGCAGATGAAGAAGGTGCCGGCCAGTACCCAGAAGGTCTGGGTACGGGCGGCATCGCGCAGCACCAGGAAAGGCCCGCGCAGCGTGAACGGCGTGACGGTTTGTGCGGCGGGCGGCGTGGCTGGATGGGCCGGGATATCGCCAAACGCCGCCAGGCCGACATCGGCGGGTCGGTTGCGCATCAGTGCGAATACCAGCAGCGCCAGCGCCGCGCAGGCAGCCAGCACCGGCAGCACGGCCACGCGCCAGCCCATATGCTCGATCAGCCAGGCGGCCACCGGCAGGAAGGCCAGTTGCCCCGTCGCCGCGCTGGCCGTCAGGATGCCGATCACCAGCCCGCGCCGCGCGCTGAACCAGCGGTTGGCAACCAGGGCCGCCAGCACCAGCGCGGTCAGCCCGGAGCCAACGCCCAGCATCAGGCCCCAGGCGACAAAGAGCTGCCACAACTCGGTCGTCACGGTGGCCAGCGCCATGCCACCGGCAATCAGCGCCAGCGCGGCGCAGACCACGTTGCGCACCCCGAAGCGATCCATCAGCAGCGCCGAGAACGGTGCCATCAGCCCGAACAGCGCAAAGCGAAAGGCCAGGATCGATGAGATCTGGTCGGTGTTCCAACCCATCTCCTTGGTCAGCGGCTTAAGGAAGGCGCCAGGCAGGCCAAGCGCGGCCGAAGTGGTGAGCATCACCAGGAAGGTCAGGGCGGCGACCAGCCACGCGTAGTGGATGCCGCGCCGGTCGAGCCGGCTGGAAAGGGCTTGCGCGAACATGGGGGTCTCGTTGTCAGGGTCCGGGAAGGCGTTGGCAAAGGGCAAAGCGAAGCCATCCCCGCCGTGTCTGACGGCGGCGGGGTGTCTCAGCCTTGGGGAAAACGGGGTTTAGGCGGTGCTGCCCAGCAGGCGGCTCCGCACCGCATTCAGCATCTCGTCGGAGAGCGGATCGCCGTCGGCGGCACGCGCCAGCGTAAGGGCGCCGACCAGCAGGGCCATGCGCACCAGCGCTTCATCGTGGCGCAGCTGGGGGTCATCGGATTCAACGGTCTGCGCCATGTCGTCCACCAACACGCGCAATCCTTCCACGTAGGCCTGGCGCACGGGCTTGCCGGCCGGCTCGCGGGCCACGTCCACGGCCAGCGCCGCGGCGGCACAACCCACGCCCGGGTTGGCGCAATGCGCGGCGGTCAGGTAGGGCTCAACCAGGTTGGCCAGCATGGCCTTGCGGTCGCCATCGGCGCGGGCCAGGCGGCGTTCCCAGCGGGCGGTCGATTCTTCAAACGCGCGCTTGCAGGCCTGCGCGGCCAGCGCGTCCTTGGAGGCGAAGTGGCCATAGAAGCCGCCATGGGTCAGGCCCGCGTCGGCCATCAACTCGGCCACGCTGACGCCATTCAGGCCGCGTTCGCGGAACAGGCGCGACGACGCCTGTTCGATCGCCTCGCGGTTCTTGTCGGTTTGTTCGCGTGATGCGCGTGCCATCTGAAGACCTCTTCGGGATTTATGCCTTGACCGGAGTTTAGATGATGACCATACTTTATTCAATAGATGATGATCATCATCTATGTGCAGTCTCCCTTTCGCCGCATTTGTGCCGATGTGTGTCCAGGTGCCGGCTCCCAATCTTCACAGGAGTGATCAGTCATGCAGAACCTCTTCGACCTTGGCGGCCGCGTTGCCGTCATCACCGGCTCCACCCGTGGCATGGGCCTGGAAATGGCGCGCGCGCTTGGCGCGGCCGGCGCCGCCGTGGTGGTGTCCGGGCGCGATGCAGGCGCGGCGCGCGACGCCGCCAGTCAGCTGGAGGCCGAGGGCATCCGCGCCACCGGCATCGCCTGCGATATCGCCGATGTCGACAGCGTGCGCGCCTTCGCGGAGCAGGCGCTGGCCGCGTATGGGCGCGTCGATGCACTGGTGCTCAATGCCGCCGCGAGCGGCCAGCCCGGATCGATGCTGAGCCAGGGACCCGAGGTGTTCGATGCGGCCATGGCGGGCAATGTGCGCGGCAACCTGGTGCTGGTGAACGCCCTGGCGCCGCAGATGATCGGTCGCCATGACGGATCCATCATCTTCATGTCGAGCATTGCCGCCAAGCGTGGCTCTGCCTTCCTGGGGATGTACAGCGTGACCAAGGCCGCCATCGACCAGGCGGTACGCAGCCTGGCGCTGGAGCTGGGGCCGTCCGGCATCAACGTCAACGCAATCAATCCCGGCCCGGTGCGCACCGAGTTCTCGCGCGACGCGCTGTGGGGCGATCCGGAGCGCGAGGCGCGGCTGGCTGCGGGCGTGCCGATGCGGCGCATCGGCGAGGCCAGCGATGTCGCGGGTCTTGCCGTCCTGCTGGCGGCACCGGCCGGGCGCTTTATCCACGGGCAGAGCATCGGCGTGGATGGCGGGCTGTCGGCGCAGTAACCCCGTGCCGTGGCGGGCGGCCGATGCTCAGTGTCATTGGCCGGGCGGGGGCGAAATGTGCATACATAGGAACGCGCCTTCAGCACGTTGAAGGGTTTTCCCGTATCGTCTTGACCTGACGTTCACCATGCCTTGTGTGCAGCCCTCGCACCACTAGTCCCGGCATGGCGGCAACCGGTAAAGACAGTGTCCAGCACAGCACCCCTCCAATCCGCTTCCACCGCGGACGCCGCGATGACTTCGCGCGAGCGCCGCGGCATGGCCGCCATCCTCATCGCCGTCGCCCTTGCCACCCTGGATACCGCGATCGCCAACACGGCGCTGCCGTCGATCGCGGCGGACCTGCGCGCCACGCCGGCCGCGTCGGTGTGGGTGATCAATGCCTACCAGCTGGCCATGGTGTCGACGCTGCTGCCGTTCGCGGCGCTGGGCGGCGTGGTGGGCCACCGGCGCATCTACCTTGGCGGCGTGGTGCTGTTCACCGCCGCCTCCGTGGTGTGCGCGCTGGCGTGGTCGCTGCCGACGCTGGCGGCGGCGCGTGTGCTGCAAGGCATCGGCGCAGCGGCAATCATGAGCGTCAACACGGCGCTGATCAGCGCGATCTTCCCCACGCACCGGCTCGGGCGCGGGCTGGGGCTCAATGCGCTGGTAGTGGGCGTGTCGTTCGCGGTGGGCCCCACCGTGGCCTCGGTGATCCTGTCATTCGGCACGTGGCCGTGGCTGTTCGCCGTCAACCTGCCGATCGGCCTGCTCGCGCTGGCGATCGGGCGCGGCTCCTTGCCGCAGACGCTGCGCAGTGCGCATGGGTTCGACCGCGTCGCGGCGGGGCTCAGCGTGGTTGCCTTTGCCGCGCTGGTCCTTGCGCTGGGCGAAGGTGCGCAGCGCGCGCCGCTGCATCTGTCGCTGGCCGCGGCGGGCATCTTCATGGTGACGTTCGGCCTGCTGCTGTGGCGCGAGCGCGGCCATCCGGCGCCGATGCTGCCGGTGGACCTGTTCCGGCGGCCCATGTTCGCGCTGTCGACGCTGACCGCGGTGTGCTCCTTCGCCGCGCAAGGCCTCGCCTTCGTCTCGCTGCCGTTCTACTTCCAGCACGTGCTCGGGCGCGGGCAGGTCGAGACCGGTTTCCTGCTGACCCCGTGGTCCGTCGTGGTGGCGCTGATCGGGCCGCTTGCCGGGCGCCTGTCTGACCGCTACCCGCCGGCCGTGCTCGGCGGCGTGGGGCTGGCGGTGCTTAGCGTTGGCATGCTGTCGCTGGCCATGCTGCCGGCCGACCCCAGCGCGCTTGATATCGGCATCCGCATGTGCATCTGCGGTGCGGGTTTCGGCTTCTTCCAGTCGCCCAACCTCAAGGCGTTGATGACGAGCGCCCCGCGCGAGCGCAGCGGTGGCGCCAGCGGCGTGGTGGCCACGGCGCGGTTGCTGGGGCAGGCCACGGGTGCAGCACTGGTGGCGCTGTGTTTTGGCATTGCCGGGGACCACGGGCCGGGGTTGGCCCTGGCGCTGGGCGCGGGCTTCGCCGGGCTGGCCGCGATCGCGAGCTGGCTGCGCCTGGCAGCGCGCGATCCGTTGGCGGCGTCGTAGCGGCGCGGCCGGGCCGGCAGCAATTCCGGCGCCGGCCTAGAATTGATATTTCCTGTCCGATCCCTGCATGGAGCAGCACGCATGAGCTTTCTGTTCGAACCGCTCGCCATCGGCGATCTCACCCTCGCCAACCGCATCATCATCGCCCCGATGTGCCAGTACTCCGCGCAGGACGGCAATGCCGGCGACTGGCACATGATCCACCTCGGTTCGCTGGCGCTGTCCGGCGCCGGCATGCTGATCGTGGAAGCCACGGCAGTCTCGCCCGAAGGGCGCATCACGCCGCAGGACCTGGGCCTGTATTCGGACGAAAACGAGGCGGCGCTTGGCCGCGTGGTCAAGGCGATGCGCGCGCATTCGCCGATCGCCATTGCGATCCAGCTGGGGCATGCCGGCCGCAAGGCGTCGAGCCAGGCGCCATGGGATGGCGGGCAGCAGATCGCGCCGGATGCGCCTGGTGGCTGGCATGCGGTGGCGCCTTCCGCGGTACCGCATGGCGCGGAAGAAGTCGCGCCTGCCGCGCTGGACCGTGCCGGCATGGACAAGGTGCGCGACGACTTTGTCGCGGCGGCAAGGCGTGCTGCGCGGCTTGGCTTGAACGGGATCGAGATCCATGCCGCGCACGGCTACCTGCTGCACCAGTTCCTGTCGCCGCTGGCCAACCATCGTGACGACGAATACGGCGGCAGCCTGGAGAACCGCATGCGGTTCCCGATCGAGGTGTTCGACGCGGTGCGTGAGGTGTTCCCGGCTGAGCGTCCGGTGTGGATGCGTATTTCCGCAACCGACTGGGTGCCGGGCGGATGGGATATCGAAGGCACGGTGGCGTTGTCGAAGGCTCTCAAGGCGCGCGGCTGCGCGGCGATCCATGTGACCACCGGCGGCGTGTCGCCGCAGCAGGCGATCAAGCTCGGGCCCGGCTACCAGGTGCCGTACGCGCAGCGCGTAAAGGCCGAGGTTGGCCTGCCGACGATTGCGGTGGGCCTGATTACTGAGCCGGAGCAGGCCGAAGCCATCATCGCCAACCACGAAGCCGACGCGGTGTCGCTGGCCCGTGCCATGCTGTATGACCCGCGCTGGCCCTGGCATGCGGCCGCGCGGCTGGGCGCAAGCGTGCAGGCGCCGAAGCAATACTGGCGGTCGCAGCCGCGCGAACTGAAAGACCTGTTTGCCGATGCGGCTTTCGGGCAGCGCTAGGCTGCGGGTCGATACAGGAGGAACCCGCCATGAGACCCCGGATTACGCTGATCACGCTGGGTGTCGATGACCTGCAGCGTGCGGTGCGCTTCTATCGCGACGGCCTGGGACTGCCCACCGCAGGCATTGTCGGCGAGCAGTTCGAGCACGGCGCCGTGGCCTTCTTCGACCTGCAGGCCGGATTGAAGCTCGCGGTCTGGCCGCGCACCAGTCTTGCGCATGACACCGGACTGCAGCTGACACCGCGCGCGCAGACGGATTTCTCGCTGGCGCATAACGTCGGCGACAAGGCGGAAGTGGATGCGGTGATGGCCCAGGCGCTGGCCGCGGGCGCCAGCGTGGTCAAGCCGGCGCAGGATACGTTCTGGGGCGGGTACGCCGGCTATTTCCAGGATCCCGACGGGCATCTGTGGGAAATCGCCTGGAATCCTGAGATGTTGCCCGCGGATTGAGGACCGGCGCGATGCGCGCCTTGCGCACGCCCTGTTCCTTCTATCAAGGCCTTGCCTTGCGGCGCTGCATCATGACTGGTGCAGTGCCGCAAAGGGATTTCCATGATTGCCACGCTCCGTCGAAGTGGTGACTATCATTTCAACAGACAGCCATAGCATGCTGGCGACGGAGCGCCCCCACGCATTCCCGCAAGACCCCCGCATCACGCCCCGTCGGCAGCCCACCGAAGTAAAGCAATAAGAACAATGGCAAGGGAGACATCCATGCAAGTCTATGACAGCCTGCTGTATGTGACTGCGATGGTGCTGGTGTGTTTGTATGTGTATCTGGGCGTGCTGTCCCGCAGCACGGCGATCCGGCTGGGTTCCCCGGCGATAGTTGCGGGGCTGGTGCTCGCCTATTCGCTGTCCCCGCTGCACTCGGGCGGCTGATGCCGCCGGCCCCCGGCTGAGCGGGGGTTCTGCTGATTCTACCGCGGCCGCCGCCTGACGGTCGGGGTTGCCTTCGCCCTGCGTGATCGAGTCGCGCGGCAGCGTATCGATCGCTGCCGGCAAGTCCTGCGGTAGCACCGGTTGTGCAGCCCAACAAAAAAAATGCCGGCGCCGCAAGGCGACACCGGCTTGAATCGCTGTCCGGACGCAGCAGTCCGGCGACTTGCAGCGGAGTTACAGACGGTTGACCGAGATGCTGAAGAACCGGCGAGCCGTATTCACGCCGATCGCCACATTCAGGCCCGTGTTGCCAATCGACATGCTGATGGCCTCACTACCGCCGCTGTTGTTGGGCGTCGGGGCACGGTAGCGCAGCCCGTCGAGCGGGGTGTTCACCTTCCAGGTGTCCACCCGTCCGTCGTCGCGCTCGCGCGTGTACGTGTTTGCCTGGGCATCCACCGCGGTGACCTTGACCGTGGAGGCCGTCGTCGTGCTGATGCCATCGGCCGTGGCGGAGTTGCTGTCCACCGGAAGAATGCTCGTGTCCCAGAACGAACTGGTCGCGCCCACGGCAGGCAGCGCACGGGCGATCCGCCTGGTGGCCATCGTGAATCCGTCACCGTGGGTGAAGACGATGACCAGTTGCCCGTCGGTGCCCTTGAACGCGTAGGCCCGCTCAACACCACCGTCCTGTTCGGTGAGGTTCAGCCCGCCATCGGGGTTGAGCGTGATGGTGGGAAATTCATCCGGCAGCCATGCCGAGCACGAATCCAGGCCCGAGCAATCTGCGCCGGCGGTCACCTTGCCCGCGGCATCCAGGCTGAAGTTCACGCGCGACGCCGCGTACGGCGACGGGCCATCGCGCTCATAGCCAAGACCATTCCAGTCGCCAGCCAGGTCGGCCAGGGCCAGTGCCTGGGCAGGAATCAGCAGGGCGGGCAGGCGGTTGACCGTGCCAGCCGGAGGCAGCACCACGCTCAGGCCCGACTTGGTGACCAGCACGGTGTCGGTGCCTGCGGTGAAGCGGCAGGCTTCCGATGCGTCGGCGGTGAAGGTGGTCACGTCGGTGCCCAGCTTGAACTGCAACGTGGCGGCGTCCATTTCGCCGGCTTCTCCAATCGGCGTGCCCAGTTCCACGACGTGGTACTTGCCGGTCTTCAACCCGGCGCAGGTGGCCGCTGCCGGTTGCAGTGCGGTCTGGACTGCCGCTGCGCCGGCATTGGCAGCGACTGCCGAAGAAAGCTCAGCCAGCGTGGTCTTGGATGCCTCCAGGCGATCGCCCAATTGGTCCAGCAACTGGTCCTGCGCATTGCCCGCGTTGGCGCCGTTGGCGGCCACCAGCGGATCCTTGACCGGGTCGATGCTGGAAAGGTCGACCACGCCCGTCAGCACCAGGCGCACGGCGCCGATGGCACTGGTTACGTTGTCGGAGGTGAGCCTGGCTTGCGCGTTCGCATCGAACTGCTCGAAGAAGGCATCGGTGTTGCCCTGTGCCAGTGAAGCGGTGACCAGCTCGGTCAGCGGCGTGATGTTGGCCGTCGCGGTGGTGCCGGTGCCGGCTTCGACCACGGAATGCAGCGTGGTGCCGTCAGGCGCGGTGACGCTGAGCACGCAGGGGCGCGCCGCGCCTTCGATGCTGATGGTGAAGCTGCCGTCCGCCGCGGTGGTGGCGGTGCCGCTGCCCGATGCGCACTTGGCCTGCACGGCGGCATTGCCCAGTGCGGCGCCAACTGCGGCGGTGCCACTGATCCTGGTGGCGGCAGGTGCCGCCGTGGTGGTGGTCGGCGCGGTCGAACCGCCATCGCCGCCTCCGCATGCAGACAGGACCGCCGTCGCCAGACCCGTCAAGAACAGTTGTTTTGTTTTCATCCCGTTTCGCCCTGTATGGTTTTTGTTCTGGCGGAGTCCTGCGGTGGTCGATATCCGGCTCATGCAGGCCCCGCCCGCAGGGTGGCTGACCCGCCCCGCGAGGCGAGTCTGCGTGATAGGGGGGATGGGGCCAACCCGAGTTCAGGCGATTGACAAACTGTCGGGAGTGTGTGGGCAGAGGCTGCTGCGGCAACGCTGCAGGATGGCTGTCACGTGCCTGGCTGCCGTGGTTGCATTCATTGGTCTGGCGGAAAAAAAGAAAAGCCGGTGCCGCAGGGCGGCACCGGCTTGGTTCGTGTCCGGGCGCGGGGTGCCCGGATTCACGGTTGGGGGCGAGGTTACGGGCGGCCGACCGAAATATCGTAGAACAATCCGTTCACGCCGATGCCGAGGGTCAGGGCGGTATTGCCCGGGATCAGCGCAATCATTGCCGATGCATTGCTGGTTGCTGCGCGCGGTGGTTGACAAACTCCGCGCCATGTGACGCCCAGGCCGCTGTGTCAGGCAGCCGTCGGCACAAGGCCGGGCCAGGTGGCAGTGGGCGCTGTGGTGCGGCTGCCTGCCCGGCAATCTTCCACCAGGCGCGCCGCATCGATGCCGAACCAGTTCTGCCAGCTGCGCGCCAGCGCGCTGCCGGAACGCAGGCCGGCATGCGCCGCCAGCACGTCCAGCGAAGACACCGGGCCGGCGGCGGCCAGCGCGTGCAGGGCATGGGCGGCGCGTTGCTCGCGCAGCAGCGGGTGCAGCGCCTCGCCTTCGGCGAAGAGCCGGGCGCGCACCTGGCGGGCCGGCACCTGCCATTGCGCGGCCAGGCGCTCGACATTCCAGTCGGTATCGGGGCGGGAAAAGACCAGGCCGGCAAAGCGGCGCGACCAGGGCCTGTCGCCGGGCTTGCCGGCCAGGCGCGGGCATTCACTGTCCGGGACGGCGCTCAGGACGATGGCGCAAGGGTGCTGCCACGTGCCGGGCAGGTCGCAGTCGAAGTGGGCAAAGGCGTGGACCACGAACGGGTCGCCGGGCCGCACCTCGCGCCGCGCATTGGCGTCGCGCAGGCTGGCCGTGCCGTGCAGGGCTTGTACCTGCACGGCAAAGGGGAAGCGCAGGCGGGCAAAGCGGACGTGGTGACGGCTGACAAGCGGCATGCGGAAGACAACCCGGAAGCTGAGCGGGGGTGCGGCCGGTAACTGTCGCAGGATTCAACGGGCGGCGCAAGGCCGCGGACGTCGTCCGTTTGATCGTTCACGGCGCCCGGTGACGGCGGCGTTACAGCTCGGACAGCCCGAAGTGGCGCAGCCGGGGCAGGTCGGTCACGCGGATGCTCTGGTAGGACAGGTGGACCATGCCGGCATCGGCCAGCCGGCGCAGCGCCTGGTTGACCCGCTGGCGCGACAGCCCGGTCAGCAGGCCGATCTCTTCCTGCGACAGCTCCAGCACGGGGCTGGTGCGCGGATACAGGTCCGGGTGGAACAGCTGCGCGATGGCCTGCGCCACGCGCGCATCGGCGCCCAGCAGGCGGTCGTTCTGCACGGTGGCGATGAACTGGCCCATGCGCTCATTGAGCTGGCGCACGACAAAGCTGGCGAACGGCAGGCTCTGCGCCAGCAGCGTATTGAACACCGGCTCTGGCACCAGCAGCACCTGCGAGTCACGGATCGCGATCACGTCATAGCGGCGGTCTTCGCGCTTGATCACGCTGCCTTCGCCGCACCAGCCGCCGGCGGGCACGCCGGAGAAGGTGCAGCCGCGCCCGTCGGGGGTGTACACCGCCAGCTTGATCAGGCCGCTGTCCACCCCGATCCAGTGGCGCGACGGCTCGCCGCGCCGGGCGATGAAGGCGCCCGCGGCAAAGGACTGGAGCAGCGTTTCGCGCGCGGCCAGCGCCTGGTGTTCCGGCGCCAGGGCACCGAACCAGGCATGGCCGGCAAGGACTGCGGCAGGGGCGGAAATCGGGTCTGCAGGTTCGCTCATGGCATGGACGCGCGGCTCGGGCCGGGTCCCTGTAAGAATCGTGTAAGCCTTGCCTGGCGCGGGTTTGCGGCAGGTTTGTCGTCTCGGCGACAGTGCGCCAGCGTGTGCGATGATAGCCTTGTGCCAGAAAAAGTGACAGCGCCGGATGGCGCGGACAATGGTCACCTCGCCCCGGACATCGCTGCACCCATGCAGCGCATTGACAGCATCACGCGGCCTGTTGCGCGGCCCTGCCGCCAACGCCGCCAGATACGCGGAGACACAAGCAATGCCCACCGATTTCGACAGCGGCCTGGCCCGCAACGCGGCCAACTTCGTGCCGCTTACGCCCATCGACTTCCTGGTCCGCGCCGCCGAGGTGTACGGCCAGCGCCTGGCCATCGTGCACGGCCCGCTGCGCCAGAACTGGCGCGACACCTATGCGCGCGCACGGCGCCTGGCCAGCGCGCTGGCGCGTGCCGGCATCGGCAAGGGCGATACCGTGGCCGCGCTGCTGCCCAATACGCCGGCCATGGTGGAGGCGCATTTCGGCGTGCCGATGGCGGGCGCCGTGCTCAATGCGCTCAATATCCGCCTCGACGCCGCCAACCTGGTCTTCATGCTGCGCCATGGCGAGGCGCGCGTGCTGCTGGCCGATACCGAGTTTGCCGACCTGGCGCGCCAGATGGCGCTGGAGATCCCCGGCCTGAAGGTCATCGCCGTGCATGACGTGCTGGGCCCGCAGGAGGCGCCGTTCGGCGACACCGATTACGAAGCCTTCCTCGCCTCGGGCGACCCGGACTACGCGTGGCACATGCCGGCCGACGAGTGGGAAGCCATCGCGCTGAACTACACCTCGGGCACCACCGGCGACCCCAAGGGCGTGGTCTACCACCACCGCGGCGCGGCCATCAATGCCGTGTCCAACATCCTCGAGTGGGATTTGCCCAAGCACCCGGTCTACCTGTGGACGCTGCCGATGTTCCACTGCAATGGCTGGTGCTTCCCGTGGACCGTTGCCGCGCGCGCGGGCGTCAACGTGTGCCTGCGCAAGTTCGAGCCCAGGCTGGTATTCGACCTGATGCGCGAAGAGGGCGTGACCCACTACTGCGCCGCGCCGATCGTGCATACCGCGCTGGTCAATGCGCCCGCCGCGTGGCGCGAGGGCGTGCGCGGCCCGGTGCGCGGCATGGTGGCCGGCGCGCCGCCGCCGGCCGCGGTGCTGGCGCAGATGGAGGCGATGGGGTTCGAGCTGACCCATGTCTATGGCCTGACCGAGGTCTACGGCCCGGCCGCGGTCTGCGCCGAGCAGGATGACTGGAGCACGCTGTCCGAGCAAGACCGCGCGGTCAGGAAGGCGCGTCAGGGCGTGCGCTATCACCTGCAGTCGCAGGTGGCGGTGCTCGATCCCGATTCCATGCAGCCGGTGCCGGCCGATGGCGAGACCATCGGCGAGATCATGTTCCGCGGCAATATCTGCATGAAGGGCTACCTCAAGAACGAGAAGGCCACGCGCGAGGCCTTTGCCGGCGGCTGGTTCCATACCGGCGACCTGGGTGTGTGCATGCCCGATGGCTATATCAAGATCAAGGACCGCAGCAAGGACATCATTATTTCCGGCGGCGAGAACATCTCCAGCGTTGAGGTGGAGGACGCGCTCTACCGGCATCCCGCGGTGCTGGCCGCCGCAGTGGTGGCGCAGCCCGATGCCAGGTGGGGCGAGACCCCATGCGCGTTTGTCGAACTGAAGGACGGCGCCAGCGTCAGCGCGGAAGAACTGATCGCGCATTGCCGCACGCTGCTGGCGGGCTTCAAGGTGCCCAAGGCGGTCTACTTCGGGCCGCTGCCCAAGACCTCGACCGGCAAGATCCAGAAGTTCGAGCTGCGCCGCAAGGTGAAGTCGGATTCGGCGATCGACGTTTGATGGGCTGAAGCGGCGCTGGTGCAGCGCCGCTATTGCAGCGCCGCGTCTTCGGCATCGTGCTGGCCGGCGATGTGTGTGTCGATGGCCTCGCGCCCCCAGGCAATGCCCGCGCGCGTGGCGTCGGTGGCGCAGCCAAAGCGCGTCTGCGCGGCCGGGCAGGGCAGCGCCAGCTTGCTGCCGTGATGCCAGATCTCCGCGCGCAGCGTCCACCACCCGTCATGCTGGCCGCCATAGCGCAGCGCCGCGACATGGATGCGGTGGCCGCGGTATGTCACGTTCTGGTCATGCCATCCACTGGGCATAGACGTGAGGCGCGCCGGGGCAACTCAACGCGCCCGCATCTCGGCGGGGTTGCCGGGTTTGGGCGGGCGGTGCCAGTCCTGGTCGATGTCCGGGAACACCTCACATTCACCCCGCACGATGTTTTCAATGGTGGCGCATACGCATTCGGTGCCGCGCGGCCCCACGCAGACCAGGCTGCGCGGATGGTCGGTGTGCTGCGGGATGGCATAGACGCGCATGCCCTCGCGGAAGAGGGGATGCTTGGTGAGGCGCTCGTTCATCAGTTCAACGAAGCGCTGGGGAGTGACGACCGGCTTATCCATTGCATGCTCCTGCGGCCTTGCCCACCGTGCCCGTTTCTAGGGGCGGCATGGCGACCAGGTCAGTTAAGGCCAGGAATATGACAGGCAGGTGGCAGGAAGCGCCCCGGGCAGCATACGTTGCCCGGGCGTGGCCGGAACGGAAAACCGCAGGTAAATGCATACCCCGCGTTGCCACTGCCACGCTTCCAGACTAGGACACGCGGCACGTTGTGCAAGTGTTGCGCGATGCCGTGGGGGCTTCAGGTGGCGTGCAGTTCGCCTGCGGCGCGCGGACCGTTCAGTATGCCGTTGCCGGCGGCCCAGCAGGCGGCCTCGGCCTCTGCGCGGGAACCGTAGGTGGATGGCGCTGCGACGGTGCAATCCTCGTCGGCGGCGCCACAGCGTTCTTCCATGACGATGCGCCAGGTGAACTGGCCGGGTGCATCTTCAAGGACGTGAAGCACCAATGTGCGGTGATCGTCAGTCAGCGTGAGGGGCAAAGTCGACATGGCTGTCTCCCGTTCGCGGGTGGGCGCCATTGATGCTAGCAAGAGGTCGCCGCAAATGCCATGACTGTCTTGCGGCCGCGGCATGGCAAGATACGGCCTTTGCGGCCTTCGCCGCGCCTGTACTTTCCGCCAGACCATGCCCATCTCGCCTGAGCTCAACCAAGGGGTCGCCGCCCTGACGGCACATTACGATGCCACCGTGCTGCCGCTGTGGACCGCCAGCGGCTGGAACGGCGACCTGCTGCTGCCCTACGAGGCACTCGACGGCGCCAGTGCCGCGCCGTTGGCGCCGGCCCGCTATCGCGCCATGGCATGCGCCCGCCAGCTCTATGTGTTCTCGCTGGCCGGCAACCATGCGCATGCCGATACGCTGTTCGGCTCGCTGCAGGCCTACTTCGGCAATGGCGAGGGCGCGTGGCTCTACAGCGTCGACCCGGCCGGCACGCCGCTCGATGCCACGCGCGACCTCTATACGCATGCCTTCGTGATCTTCGCCTGCGCCAACTATCATGCGCGGCGCGGCAATCCCGATGCGCTCGACGTGCTCGATGAAACCGTCGATGTCGTCGAGGACCTCTTCGGCGACGAACAGGGCCTGTACCACGCCGCGCTTACCGAGCATTTCCGGCCCAAGGGTGCCGGCGTGCTGCAGAACCCCATCATGCACCTGACCGAGGCCTACCTGGCCGCGCTGGATGCGACCGGGGACGAATGGTATGCGGAACGCCTGCGCGAGATCGCGATGGCGGTGCATGAGCGCTTTGTCGATCCGGCCAGCGGCTGCATTGCCGAGCTGCCCCAAGGCAGCCCCGGCAACCGCATCGAGCCGGGCCACCAGTTCGAGTGGTTCTCGCTGGTGGCAGGCAGGCCGGCGCTGCTCGGCGACCTGCCGCTGGCCGATACGCTGCGCCAGGCCTTTGCCTTTGCGCAGCGGCACGGCGTGGTGCCGTCGACGCAGGGCGTCAGCGCGGCACTGAACGCCGATGGCTCCATGCTGGACGATACCCAGCGCATCTGGGCGCAGACCGAATATGCGCGCGCGCTCGCCGTGCATGGCGCGCCGGAGTCGCTGGCGGCGCTGGAAGCCTGGACGCAGCAGTTCCGCAGCCGCTTCCTGCACGATCACGGCTGGCATGAATGCCTGGCGCGCTCGGGCAGCGTGGTACGCGCCGAAATGCCTTCGACCTCGCCGTACCACCTGGCGACGTCCTACTCGGCGCTCGCCGCGCTGGCCGGCGTGGCGTGGCCGGCATTGCCAGGGGCTTAGGCCACCCTGCGCCAGGCGGTGCGGCAGCACGATGCGCTGCTGCGGGGCGTTTGTGGCGGCACAGGCCCTGCAGAGGCAGCCGCGTAGGCGGCTACCGCGCTCTTATCAATTCTTTGCAGTCGTCGGTGGGCACCGCGCCTACACTCAAGCCCGCGCCCCGGCCCGTGCTGTTGTTCTTCTTAACCACTGGTCGTCGTTCTGAAGTTACGGGCCGGGGCGCACCCGATGCGGCTCAGCGCCGCGCGCCCAGGGCCTGCGACAGCCGCTCCGGCTGTTGAGCGGCCGGGGACGCAGCGTGGGTCTGGATCAGGCCTGCGCCGGCGGGCTTCACCCGGACGGCCATTTGCTCGACCCTTTTGGCGGCCTGGGTCTCGGCGTGGTCATTCAGGATCAGGCACAGCAGTGTCAGCAAGGCTGCTGCGATCATGCTCAGCGCGATCCAGGCCAGGCAGTGCTTGCGTTCCATGGTAGGCGGGAGGGGGGCGTCATCAGTGCGCGAAGTTTACGCGCCCGCGCGCAATGCAATTGTCAATCTTTGCAAACGCCGGCCGCCGTCCGGCCCGCTATTCCGTCACGCCGTTTTCATGCAGCAGCCGCTCGCATTCTTCCAGCATGTCGTAGGCAAACGCAGACTGGTAGTTGGGATCGAGGGCTTCCATCATTTCGTGCGCGGCGTACAGGCCGGCCTCGCGTGACAGGGTCTCAGCCAGCTGGCGTGCAAACTGGTCGCTCAGTTCCGACAACAGGCGCCGCTCGGACAGCGGCAACTGCAGCTTCGAGCGCGACAGCCATTCGCCGGCCAGCGTCGCACCCTGGGCGTCGGTCATCCACTGGCGGTGTTCATAGTAGGCCGACAGCCGTTCGGCAGCGAGTGCGAACAGCAGTGCCTTGCGGGTATTGAAATCGATCCTGGGGAGTGGGGCGAGGGTCATGCTTGCGGCGTGGTGCGATGCGCGGCGCAGCGGCCGGCAATCATCTTGTCGGGGAGCGGATCAGGACTGCGCGGTGGCTGCCTGCGCAAAGCGCGCTGCCAGCCAGGCGCCGATGGCAGCGATCTCTTCCAGGCAGACCGAATGGCCCATCGGATAGGTGTTCCAGGTCACCGGGTGCTGCCGCGCCTGCACGAAATCGCGGGCGGCGACGCCCAGCTGCAGCGGCACCACGTCGTCCTGCGTGCCATGGGCGGCGAACACGGGCGTGGTGGCGTTGGCGGCGCTGACCTCGGCCGCCAGCGCTTTCGGCGCAGGGATGTAGGTGGACAGCGCGACGATGCCGGCCAGCGTCTCGGCATGGCTCAGCCCGGCGGTGTAGGCAATCGCGCCGCCCTGCGAGAAGCCTGCCAGCACGATGCGGTGCGTGGGGATGCCACGGGCGTTCTCGCGCGCAATCAGTGCGCGAATGGCTTCGCAAGAGGCGCGGATGCCGGCTTCATCGGCGCGTCGCCCGGATTCATCGAGGGAATAAATGTCATACCAGGCCGGCATGACATAACCGCCGTTGCAGGTCACGGGGATAGCCGGCGCGTGCGGGAAGATAAAGCGCACGCCGGGCGCTGCGGGCAGGCGCAGCTCAGGCACGACCGGGGCGAAATCGCTGCCGTCGGCGCCCAGCCCATGCATCCAGATGACGGCGCAGGCGGGATTGGGCGCGGTTTCGAATTCGATCGCGGGCAGCAGTTCGCTCATGGGGCTGGTTCCTGTGGATATGCGCCTGCGCGCCGCACGGGCGCCAGGCAGCGCGAGTATCGCACAGGTCGGGGCCTGTCCCGGCTGCGTCAGGCCGCGGACGGAACGATAGGGACCGTGGTGAGGCCAGGCGTGCGTGCCGGCAGCTCCGGCATCGCAGGCGGCGTGGCGCGGCGCTTGTCGACCACGTCTTCCACGCCCTTGGCCGCGACGTCTTCCAGGAACGCCACCATGTCGCGGTAGTAGGCCACCTGCATCTGCGCTTCGAGCAAGCGCCTTTCGGCCTGGAACAGCGTCAGCCTCATGTCTTGCAGTTCCCTCTCGGCGATTTTCTCCGGGGTCGGCGGACTGAACAGGTTTGCAAGCCAACGCATGGCAGTACCTCCAGTGCTGTCAATGGCGAAATTGCGATGCTCGTGCCATGGGGTCCAATATAGACAAGAAACCGGCAAAAAGTCTCTCGGGCATCTCGCCGTGGCGCCTCGCCCACAAGGATGATTGCTGGTGGCGGAAGTCTGCGGTAGATTGGCCGCCCAGGGTCGGCCGTACCGGGACCCTGGTGCCCGCGCTCGCCACTTGCTGTGGCCAACGAGCCCGTGCAATCCCTCAGTGTGCCTGCCTGACCCGTGTTGCCCGGCGGGTCGCCTTCATATCTCTCGCGTCGTTTCCTGCCAACAGTGCCTGCATGGCATCGCCGTCCTGCGCGCGCACAAAGCGCAGGATCGGCGGCCAGAATGCCTCGATATGTTCTGGCAGGATGGCTGCGTCATGCGGCATGGCGTCCAGCATCACCAGCGCATGCAGATGCCTGGCCGCACGGGCCACGCGTTCCGCGTGGGGTGGGACGATCACCGCGTCGTCCCGGCTGTGCACCACCAGCAGCGGCCGCTCCAGCCGGCTGGCACGCGCAGCGTTGTTCCACGGATCCGGCAGCAGCCACGCGGCCCATGCGGGTATGCGCCCGGTCTGCACTGCGGCCAGGCGCGCCGAACTGAAGCCCGCCGCAATGACATAGCCGTCGGGCTGCGGATCGAAGCGCTGCGCCACCTCCAGCAGGATGCCGGATCCCAGCGAATGCCCCAGCACCACGCGCCGTTTTGCCTGCGGCGTGGCTGCCAGGAATTGCCGGTAGGCGGCCAGCGCATCCTCGCGCAGGCGGCGCACGCTTGGCCGCCCGCTGCTGCGGCCGTAGCCGCTGTAGTCGAAGACGTAGGAGGCGATGCCCGCGCCCGCCAGCATGGCCTGGACCGGGGCCCAGTCGGGCAGGCTCTCATTGTCGCCGTGGCACACCATCAGCGCTGGCGCTTCGGGGTCCGCGGCCGGCATGAAGGCGGCGTGCAGCATGCGATTGCCGCTGGCGAACGTGGCAGGGCGCACCGTCAGGGCTGAAATGTCGGGTGCTGCCGCGTCCTTTGTTTCATCCGTCGGCGTGACAAAGGCTTTGCGTTCCACCGCACGAAACAGTAGATGCCGCGCAACACCCGCGGCCACGGCGAGTGCCGCGGCGGTGGCGAGCCAGCGGTGGCGGGATTCCGGCTGAGCGGGGCGGGGGCCTTCAGGCATGGCGAGTTTCGGGATGGCGTTCCCTTCAGGCTAGCAGGCCATCGGCGTCCGGGTGAAGAAAAGTTCATTCGCACGCATGCCTTAAGTGGATTCGCAGCCATATCGTGCAGCGTCGGCAGGCAGCTATCGGCCCGATAGAAAACTTTTGCCTTGACTATCTACCTAGTAGTAGATAGCATTGAGTCCATGGCACCGCTGCACCGCCGGAAGCAAGCAAGAACGGGCGGAAAAGTGGCGATCCCATCGCAAGACCGGCATGGTCATTTTTTTAGCACCTGTCATCTATCTACTGGTAGATGCGGCTCGAAAGAGTGACCCTGCCACAGCCACTGATACCGAATTGACGCGATCCCGAAACATCGCACCCAGGAGCCCATCATGAATGCCAAGTTCGCCAAGACCCTGATCACCGCCGCCACCCTTGCCGCCGCACTGGCAGGTGGCGTGGCGCAAGCCGCCAGCGTGCAAGACAACACCTCGGCTGGCGACAAGTACGGCTACAGCTACCGCGCCGGCAAGTTCGACACCTTCACGGAAGGTGCCCGCACCGGCAAGTTCGACCCGTTCACGGAAGGCGCCCGCGTCGGCAAGTTTGATCCGTACACCGACGGCGCCCGCGTCGGCAAGACCGATCCCTACACGGACGGGTACCGCACCGTAGCTGGCCTGGACCGTAGTGGCGTGTCGGCCGGGCCGGCCCGCAGCTTCGACCCGTACACGGACGGCGCGCGCGTCGGCAAGGCTGACCCCTACACCGACGGCGCCCTGGCTTGATTGCTGCCGGCTGAGGCCGGCGGCCAACAACTTTACGGCGGCGGTCACGCTGACTGCCGTCCGATGGAGTCCATCATGAGTTTGCGTGACAGTATCCTGCTGCTTGGCGGATGGCTGGTGCTTTGCGTGACGAGTGGCTCGATGATTACCTTCGCCGCGCAGGTCCTGCCTGGTTAAAGCACATGCCTTAGATGCCCCGGGGCTAGGGAATTACCCCAGCCCCGGGGCATTTAGGCTTGAGCGCCTATCTTCGCGTAGATAAACTGCTTTCATGAAAACGCAATCAGTACGCGAGCAACTGCTCGAGCACACCCTCGTCCTGATCCGCCGCCGCGGCTTCAACGGCTTCAGCTACCGCGACCTGGCGGAACTGGTGGGGGTCAAGACCTCCAGCATCCACTATTACTTCCCGTCCAAAGAGGACCTGGTACTGGAGGCGGTGAAGGAATACAGCGCCCGCCTGGCCGAGCGCATCCGCTCCATCGACACCAGCCTGCCGGTCACCGAGCAGGCGGCCATCTACCTGGCGCCGTTCCGCGCCAGCTGCGGCTCGGACCAGATCTGCCTGTGCGGCATGTTGTCGACCGAGACGCTGTGCCTGCCGGAGTCCGTGCACAAGCTGCTGCAGGGTTTCTTCCTGATGAACGAACAATGGCTGGCCGGCCTGCTGGAGCGGGCTCAGCCGCAGCGCAGCACGCCGTTCCCGGTGCCGCCGGCGCGGCTGGCACAGGTTGTGTTTGGCTCGCTGCAGAGCGGGCTGATTGCGGCACGCCTGTTCGGGACCTCCGACCGGGTGGAAGCCGCTGCGGATACGCTGATGGCCGCCGTCGCCGGCTAAGGTTTTCGCGCAATATCAGTGGCGCGTCTGAAGCCGTCATGTGGCGCAAGCTGCATGGCGGCTTTTTTATTTGCAGACAGCCGGTCGGCCGCCGGCGCTTCGGAATCGGTGATAATCGCTTTTAAAACAACGAGATAGAGCCAGAAAAGGCATAGGCTATCGGGCCGATAGAAATGTTTTTCCTTGACTATCTACCTAGTAGTAGATAGTATTTGACTCATGGAAGCGCTGCACCGCCGGCAACAAGCAAGACAAGGCGAAAACGTGGCGGTCCCATTGCATGACCGGAGGCGGTCATTTTTTCGAGGCCGAGTATCTATCTACTAGTAGATGCGGGATCGAAAAAAACGATCTGCCACAGCCACTGATACCGAATTGACGCGATCCCGAAACATCGCACCCTGGAGCCCATCATGACCAAGATCACCAAGACCCTGATTACCGCCGCCACCCTTGCCGCCGCGCTCGCGGGCGGTGTTGCGCAAGCGGCCAGCGTGCAGGACAGCACCTTCACCGGCGACAAGTACGGCTACACCTTCCGCACCGGCAAGTTCGACACCTTCACGGAAGGCGCCCGCACCGGCAAGTTTGATCCGTTCACCGAAGGCGCGCGCGTTGGCAAGGCCGATCCCTACACCGATGGTGCCCGCGTTGGCAAGGCTGATCCCTACACCGACGGTGCCCGCACGGTAGCGGGCCTGGACCGCAGCGGTGTCTCGGCCCAACCGTCGCGCAGCTTCGACCCGTACACCGATGGTGCCCGCGTTGGCAAGCCTGATCCCTACACCGACGGTGCCCGCACGGTAGCCGGCCTGGACCGCAGCGGTGTTTCGGCCCAACCGTCGCGCAGCTTCGACCCGTACACCGATGGTGCGCGCGTTGGCAAGCCTGATCCCTACACCGACGGTAC
>NZ_JBXAGS010000005.1:0-194266 GCF_058794355.1 Cupriavidus sp. GW823-FHT07B10 | reverse complement strand
GTGCCCGCACGGTAGCCGGCCTGGACCGCAGCGGTGTTTCGGCCCAACCGTCGCGCAGCTTCGATCCGTACACCGACGGTGCGCGCGTGGGCAAGGCTGACCCCTATACCGACGGCGCCATCGCCTGAGAGCCGGCCGGCGTGATGCCGGCCATTGAAAACCGCCGGGCCGCCTGGGTGCGGCCCGTCTTCAGGAGTTGATCATGCGTTGGCGTGACACTGCGCTGATCCTTGGCGGATGGGTAGGGCTTTGCTTCGCAAGCGGGTCCCTCATCACGCTGATCGCACAATCGCTGCCGGCCTGAGCGGCGCGGCAGCAAGACCAGGAGTTGATGCCATGAACACCCGATCCGTACGCGAGCAACTGGTCGAACATGCGCTGGTGCTGATCCGCCGCAGGGGGTTCAACGGCTTCAGCTACCGCGACCTGGCCGACCTGGTCGGGGTCAAGACCTCGAGCATCCACTATTACTTCCCGTCCAAGGACGACCTGGTGCTGGCAGCGGTGCGCGAATACGGCGCCCGCAGGCGGGCGCGCCTGGATGCGATCGACGCCAGCCTGCCGCCCGCGGAGCAGGCGCGGCAATACCTTGCGCCTTTGCGCGCGGGTGCCGGCGCCGACCAGGCTTGCCTGGTGGGCATGCTGTCGGCCGACGTGCTGATGCTGCCGGACGCGGTGCGCGCCGCGATGCAGGACTTTATCCGGCTCAATGAGCAATGGCTGGCCAGCTTGTTCGAGCGCGGCGCGGCGCAGCGCAAGTCGCCCTATCCGATTCCGCCGCAGCAGCTGGCGCAGGTGGTGTTCGGGGCGTTGCAGAACGGCTTGATCAGTGCGCGGCTGTTTGGCACGCCGGACCGGCTCGATGCCGCGGCGGCGCTGCTGACCAGCGCCATGCCGGCGGAGCAGGCCTTAGCCGCCGCTTAGTGTCAGTATCACCGAGCCGGCGACGGCATTGCACAGCCACTGCGGGTCATCGTGGGGCAGGTCATGCCCGGCCCAGTGGTGCGTCAGCAACTGCGCGTCCCAGGCTTGCGCGATGCGCGCCGAGCACACCGGGTTGACCAGGCGGTCTGCCGCCGAGGCAAGCAGCAGCGCCGGGCAGCGCGGCGCACTGGCGGGGGCGCGATAGCGGGCAGCGGCCAGCAACTGTGCCAGCGCGGCTTGGCGGCTCACCGGCGCGTCGGCGGCAATGGCCTGCCAGGTCTCGAGATCGCGTGCCAGCGTATCGGTGCGGGCACAGGTGATGGCATGGATGGTCCGCTCGCAGTACGCGCGGTCCTGCCAGCGCTGCGCCACGCGCAGCAGCTTGCCCCAGTTGCGCGGCCGCAGGCGCTGTGCGGGCGTGCAGAACGGCCGCATGCTGGTATTGACCAGCACCAGGCCGCCGACTTCCTCCGGATAGGCGCTGGCCCACTCGGTCGCGGCCATCGCACCCAGCGACATCGCCAGCACGCGGTAGGGGCCGTGCGCGCCGGTGGCCGACAACTGGCGCCGCACCGCGGTGACCATCTCAGGCACGCTCCACGGCGCCGGCTGCGCCGACAGCGCGCCGTTGCCGGGCAGGTCGGGCAGCAGCGGCCGGCCCAGCCCGGCCGCTTCCCAACGCGCCGGCAGGCTTCCCCAGTGGCGCGATTCCCGCGTCAGTCCCCGCAAGAATACCCATCGGCTCATGGCGGCGGCTCCGTCTGCCAGTGTGCGCGTGCCTGCAGCAGCAGGTCGTCACGCTGCGCGCCGCGCGGCCGCCAGCGATCCGGCGCAAAGGCCACGCGGCCCAGGAAGTCGAACAGGCTCACGTGCCGGCGCAGCACGCGCGCGGTGCGGTGCGCCTTGATCGGGTTGAAGATGCCCTCGCGCGAGAACAGCTGGCGCGGGTTCTTCTTGATCCACAGCCACGAGCCCAGTTCCAGCGTCATCGGCAGGAACAGGTTGCCGTGCGGCGTCAGGTCATAGGCATGGTCCCACAGGTCGCCGTGCAGCAGGTACTGGTGGCTTTGCGGCTCGAAGGTGTAGCCGTGGTGCGGGTGGGCCTGCTCGAACAGCGTCTTGAGCAGGTACATCTCGGGCAGGTGCGCCATCGGCCGGCGCGTGCCCGCGTACGGAAACCAGATGCTGTCGCGCCAGCCGTAGCCTGAATGGCAGTCCACCGCAAAGCTGAGCGGGCGCGGCAGCAGTTCTTCCTGCACCACGCGCAGCAGCGCGCGGCTTTCCGTTTCCATCGGCGCGCCCGCCGGGCCGCGGTACCAGGGCAGCCAGGCGCCGATGCGCTGGCCGCCGGCCAGGAAGGGCACACGCGCATCGGCGTCCTGCGGGCCATTGCGCATCAGGTCGACGCCGTTGGGGTTGGCGCGGGTGCCGGCCCACATGCCGCCGGGGTTGACGATCGGCATGAATACCAGCCGCACCGACTGCAGTTCGCGGTGCAGCAGCTCGTCCCACGCCAGCCGGCTCAGCACCGAGCGCAGGTAGTCCAGCACCAGCTGCGTGCCGATGCGCTCCAGCCCGTGGATGCCGCCGAAGATGCCGATCGCCGGCGCGCCCGGATCGCGGCTGCCGAGCGTGGCGACATGCACGCCGAAGCGATGGCCCTGCACCATGGTTTCGCAGACCACCCGCGTATCCAGCACGTGGCTGCCCGTATCCAGCAAGGCCAGCAGCTGGTCGTACTCGGGGAAGCCGGCGTGCGGATGCATGGGCTCAGGCGGCCGGCACGCCTGCCGTGCCGAACAGGTGCAAGACCGGCCAGCCGCGTGCCTCGGCCGCGTCCCGCAGCGTCGAATCCGGATTGACGGCGACCGGGTGGCCAACGCTTTCTAGCAGCGGCAGGTCGTTGCGGGAGTCGCTATAGAAGGTGGCCTGTGCCAGCGCCGTGTGCGCAATGCCCAGCGTGTCGAGCCACGCCAGCACGCGCAGCACCTTGCCAGGCCCAAAGGCCGGCACGCCGGCCAGCGCGCCGGTGAACTCGCCGTGTGCATCGTGTTCCGCCTCCACCGCCAGCAGGTGCGGCACGCCCAGCTGGCGCGCGATCGGCTCGGTGACAAAACGGCAGGTGGCGGTGACGATGCAGCACAGGTCGCCGGCGGAGAGGTGGCGGGCCAGCAGGTCGCGCGCCGCCGGCTGGATGGCGGGCACGATCACTTTGCGCATGAAGTCCGCGCGCCACTGCGTCAGTCGTTCACGCGGATGGCGCGCCAGCAGGCCCAGGGCAAAGCGCGCATGGGCGGCAAAGTCCAGCCGCCCCGCCTGGTAGGCCGCCAGCCAGCGCGTGTTGTGCGCATCGATTTCGGCAGCCTCGGCGCCGCCCACGGCAACGAGGTAGCGGGCCCATTCATACTCGCTGTCGAGCGGCAGCAGGGTGTGGTCGAGGTCAAACAGGGCGAGGCGGGGGGCAGCGGGCATGCGGGATAGCTCAGTTGGCGAAACCGGCAAGCTTGGCGCGGCGTGGTGACCGCGCGGTGATGAAGGACCCAAGTTTTCCGATACCGGCATTGGCGCTTTACCTTGCGCGGCAGGCATGCGGGTGTCAGGCGGCGTGGGTGGCGGCGGTCGGCTCGTCCAGCGCCACGCAGTCCAGGAAGGCGCCGACCAGCCGGGTCTCGCGCCGGCTCTGCAGGCAGTATAGGTATTCATGCAGCACCGGCGCGCCTTGTGCGAACGGCACCACGCGCAGCAGCGGGTCGCGCGGCACCTCGCCCAGCGGCACCACGCTGGCGCCCAGGCCCTGGCGGATGGCCTCGTAGATGGCCTCGCGGCTGCCGATCACGGTGTGCGGCGGCAGTTCCAGCCCGCACGCGGCCAGTGCCGTCTCGGTGGCCTTGCGCGTCATCGAGCCGTGCTCGCGCACCAGCAGGTGGCAGCCGCGCAGTTGCGGCAGCTCGACCTGCGCCAGCCGCGCCAGCGCATGGTCCGGATGGGCCACCAGCACCATCGGGTCCGTCGCCAGCCGGATGCAGGCAAGCCGGTCGTCGTCCACCGGGTGCGACGATACCGCGGCGTCGATGCGGTACTCGAACAGCGCCTCCAGCATCTGCTGCGAATTGCCGATGTCCAGGCTCACGTCGATCGCCGGGTAGCGCTGCCGGAACGCCGCCACCGTGCGCAGGATGTAGTAGGGACCGGTGGCGCCGATGCGCAGGTTGCCGAAGCGCAGGTTGCCGGCGTTGCGCAGCAGGTAGTCGGCATTGCCTTCCTGCTGCATCAGCTGCTCGACCACCGGCATCAGCGCCACGCCCACGTCGCTCAGGTCGACGCGGCTGGCGCGGCGGTGGAACAGCTCAACGCCGTAGGTCTCTTCCAGCTGGCGGATGCGGCCGGTGACGGTGGGCTGGCTGATGCGCAGCTGCCTGGCCGCCATGGTGATGCTGCCCTGGCGCGCCACTTCGAAAAAGGTCATCAGCAGGTCGCCGAGCATGGTTATCCGCAGGAAAGTTAGGGGGCAGCCCGGACAGGCCCCGGACGACCGCGCAGTCTAGCGGGCCAATATGACAAAACGGCTACGCCCGCCCGCGGCCGGAGCGGCCGGGGGCGGGCGCAGCGCTGCCCGTCAGGCGACTTGCGCGTCAGCCGTTGAGGCCCATCGCCGGATCGGACACGCTGTCCTTGCCGGTCTCGATGCGGCCGGCGAAGCGGCGCGTGAAGCCGCCTTGCGCGGTGGTGACGGTGAAGTCGTACCAGTTGCCCTGGCGGGCCACGGGCCAGTGCTGCTGCAGCTGCATGCCGGCCGGCACCTCGTAGGTCCAGGGACCGTCGGTGCGGTAGGCGTTAGGCTGCACGGTGAAGGTGCAGGGGGCGCTGCCGGTGTTGATCATGTCCACGTACACCGCGGCATTGGCGATGTCATAGCAGACCCGGATCTCCGGCGCGCTGGCACCCGCCGCAGTTACGGCCCCCACGTTGCCGCGGAAGGCGCGGTGGAAGCCGTTGGGGCCAAGCACCCACAGGTCGTACTTGCCGTCGTCGCTGGCAAAGACGTCCCAGCTGCCATGCAGTTCCTTGCCCGGCTCGACCATGTAGCGGCGCGGCACGCGGTCCAGGTGCAGGCGGTCGTAGACGTGGAACACCGCCGCCGCGGTGCCGGTGTTGCTGAACAGCAGCCACACCGCGCGCTGGTCGCGGGCGTCTTCGCGGGCGCTTACGTGCAGCTCATAGGGCAGGGCGCGCGACGGGCGTGTGCCGGTGTCCTGCTGCGGCATCTGCTGGCTGCTGGCCGAAGGCAGCGGCACTTGCGGCAGCACGCCTTGCGCGGTGCGGATGGCATCGGCGCTGGCCTTGTCGCGGTTGGGCAGCGTGGGCAGCGGGTTGGTGTTCGGGCTGACGAAGTTGAAGGCCGAGGTCAGGTCGCCCGCCACCGCGCGGCGGAAGCTGCTGATATTGGTCTCGGCCACGCCAAAGCGGGCTTCCAGGAAGCGCAGCACCGAGGTGTGGTCGGACACCTGCGAGTTGACCCAGCCGCCGCGGCTCCATGGCGAGACCACGTACATCGGCACGCGCGGGCCGGGGCCGTAGGGGCGCTTGTCGACGTGGTACTCCGGCCTGACCTGTTGCGGGTCGAGCGTGGTGGCGCCGGCCAGCGTGTCGCCGTCGTAGGCGGGCGCGCACGGCGGCGGCACGTGGTCGAAGTAGCCGTCGTTCTCGTCGAAGTTGATCAGCAGCACGGTCTTGCTCCAGACCGCCGGGTTGGCGGTCAGGGCATTCAGCACCTCTTGCGTATACCACGCGCCCTGTACCGGGCTGGAAGGCCCGGGGTGCTCCGAGTACGTCGCCGGCGCCACGATCCACGACACCTGCGGCAGCTTGCCCGCAGCAACGTCGTCGCGCAGCGATTGCAGGAAGCCGCCGTCAGGCATGGTGTTGGCCACGCCCTTGAGCAGCGGGCTGATGGCGTCGTCGGCGCTGGTGTATGCCGGGTAGGGGCTGCCGTTGGCCTGGTTGCCGCGCGCGGCGTTGGCGTCGCGGTATTGCTTGAAGCCCGCAAGCGGGTTGTCGGTGAAGTTGTCCGGCATGTTCTGGTAGACCTTCCAGCTCACGCCGGCGGCTTCCAGGCGCTCCGGGTAGGTTTTCCAGGTGTAGGCCGGGGCCGACCCCGTGAACGAGTCGCCGCTGTTGTCGATCACCGGCCCGCCGTTGGCGCCGCCGGGGTCGTTGGTGCCGGTCCAGTGGAACAGGCGGTTGGAGTTGGTGCCGCCGTGGAAGCTGCAATGGTAGGCGTCGCAGACGGTGAAGGCATTGGCCAGCGCCACCTGGAAGTCCAGCTCGGCCTCGGTGTAGTAGCCCATCGACTGGGTCTGCTTGTAGGTGGGCCACTTGTTCATGCGGCCCAGGTCCCAGGCGTTCTGCGCATCCGGGTACGAGTGCGGCGTGCCGCTGACGCGCTGCGCATTGCCGGCGCTGCTGTCGAGGTGGTAGGGCAGCACGGTGCGGGTGGTGCTGCCGTTGGTATAGGTCTGCTGCCAGACGTTCAGGCCGCCCGCCAGCGGGATCGGGAAGCGGTCGCCAAAGCCGCGCACGCCGCGCAGCGTGCCGAAGTAATTGTCGAACGAGCGGTTTTCCTGCATCAGGATGACCACGTGCTCGACGTCGCGGATGGTACCGGTGGCGTTGTTGGCCGGGATTGCCAGCGCGCGGCGGATGGACGGCGGGAAGGCCGCCAGCGCGGCGGTGGCGGCGGCGCTGCCGCCGGCGAGTTTGAGGAAGTTGCGTCTGCTTTGCGGGTTCATGGATTCTGTGCCGGGTGGTTTCTGGAGGGGAGACGGGCCAGGCCCGGCTTCAGGGTGCGCAGCGCAGCTGCGGCTTCACGGCGGGCGTCTCGCCAGGCTGGTCGCTGCCATTCCCCTGGCCGGGGTTGCCGCCGGTACCCGGGGCACCCGGCGTAGTCGGTGCCGCGTTGGGCGAGCCGGTGGGGCTGTCGCCGGAGTCGCCGCCGCAGGCGGCGAGCGCTGCGCACATCAGCAGGGCGGCGAGCCAGTGCGGCCGCGCCAGGGTGGAAGGTCGGAAAGTCATGGTGTCAATCTCCTGCAGGGGATCGGGCGGGGGGGAAGGGTCGGTGAGGAACCCGTTCCGTGACGAAACGGGCTCCGGCCGGATTTAAGGATTGAGCGTGGACAGCGGCTGGCGTGCGCCGGTGATGGCCTTCAGCTCGTCCAGCGACAGCACGCGCGTCCACATCGCCAGGTCGTTGAAGCCCATCACGCCCTTGAGCGCGCCGGGGTTGTTGCCCACGTAGTTGTGCGTGGCATCGTCGTTCACGCCCCAGCCGGTGCCGAGCCCGGCCAGCTTGGTCACGTCGGTATTGGTGATCGCCTTGTTCTCGGTCTTCTGCAAGCCCAGCACCGGATCGATGACATAGGCGCTGAAGCGCCTGGCTGCCGCATCGACCGACAGCGCCAGGTAGGCCCACTGGTTGGCCGACACCTTCATGCCGTTGATGTCGTCGCGTTTGCCGCTGCCGCTGCCCAGGTTGAAGCGGATCTCGCAGCTGCCGAACAGCGCGACGGCAATGCCGGGGTTGCCGCCCGAGATGTAGTTCTTGTTGGACAGGATGGGCTCGCCGGTGCCGTTGCCCTGGGTGCAGTCGGTGCGGAACCAGAAGCCGATGGTGAACTGCGGGCTCTGCGTGATATCGGCAGCGTTGTACGCCAGCTTGTAGCTGTCGACACGCGAGTCCAGCTGCAGCGACTGGCTGCTGAAGTTGTCGGCAGCCAGCGTGCCGCCGTCAAGGCTTGCCGCCCACGGGCCGAGCGTGGCGGCGTTCTTCGCATCGGCGAACGGCTTGCTGTCGAGGCTGAAGTACGTGGCCAGCCCATTGAGCAGCGTCGGCGCCAGCATGACCGGCTTGACGTAGTGGATCTGCGCCAGGTACGACACCGGCACGTCATTGCGCACCAGCGTGTAGTTGAACTGGTACAGGCCCGTGGCCATGTTGAAGGCCTTGTCGGTGAACTGCCGCACCTCAGGTCCCAGCGAGGCGATCTGCACGCCGTCGCGCAGCACGCGGGTGACGCCGAAGGCTTCGGTCGGGTTCTGCCAGCCCAGCGTGATGGCGTCGTTGTACTGGCTGATGCTGGCGCCGATGGCTCGCACGCCTGCGTTGGCGGTGGTCAGCGCCGAACCGTCCAGCCGCGTGGTGGCCGGGTCAAGCGCCACGCCGGCGTGGGCCAGCACGGTCGGGACGAGATCGGCTTCGGTCGGCAGCGCCGACAGGTCCGCCGGGGTGTCCGGCGCTGCTGCGCCAGGTTTGGCCAGCGCGCCGTTGAGCGCCTTGTTGGTGGCGAGGAAGGCGGTGCGGTTCTCCACCGTCGGCACCGTGGTGGTGGCGCCGGTGGCATCCAGGCCGTGGCTGGTGGTGACCATCACCAGCCAGTCTTCACCCGGCTGCCCCTGGCTGCGCGCGGCGACGGCGCCGAGCAGCTCGCCCAGCGCCTTGTCGATGCCGGCCAGGGCCGTGGCATAGGCGCCGTTGCCGAAGCCGCCGGCTTCTGCCGCCTGTGCCGGCGCGCTGTATTGCGCAAACACTAAGCCATAGCCGGACTGCACCTGCCGCACGGCGTTCTGCGTGACGCAGCTGTCGACCCCGGCGCAGTCAACCAGCGTATCGAGCATGCCCGCTTCCTGCTCGGCCTTGAGCAGGCCCGGCAGCACCCCCGAACTGGTGGATGCGCCTTGCTGCAGGCCGGGTTTGCCGGCCGCGCGCAGGTAGCGGAATACGGTGGGGGCCTGCAGTGCGGTGCTGCCGGTATCGTCTTCGATGCCGTGGCGGTTGGCCCAGGCGCCGGTCAGCACCGTGGCCCAGCTGGGCGCGTCCAGCGGCGGCTGCGCGGTGATGGTGCCGGGCATGCCGCCGGTGGCGGTGGGCACCAGGTTCAGCCGGGCCAGGTTGGGCAGCTCGCGCCGCAGCAGCGCGCCCTGCACCTGGGCATAGGTGGCACCGTCCACGCCGACCAGCAGCACGCGCGGGCCGCCGGCACCGGCAGGCGGCGGGGTCTTGATGGTGGTGTCGTTCGGTGCGGTTGTCGGCGCGGTGTCATCGCCGCCGCCGCAGCCGGCCAGTGTTGCCGCCAGTGCGGCGATCATGGTGGCGGCCAGCACACGGCCGCGCGACATCCCCGCCAGCCTGTCCGGTGCAAGGTTCCCTGCCATCTTTGATTCCCCTGTTCATCTGCGTTGTTGTGCGCCGGCGGCAGGTGCCGCGTGGCGGATTGCGTTTGCCGCAATGCGCTCGCAGAGTAAGAACCGGGGTTGTCACCGTGGTGACAGCGGGGCAAAGAATGCTGATGGGGCTATTCGGATTCTTGGGGTGAGGGTGGCGCCAGCGTCCTATGCCTGGGGCGTGCCAACGGCATCGCCTGCCTGGATCAGCAGCACCGCGTCGCGCTTGTCCAGCAGGTGCTGGCGCAGGATGGCCGCAAGCCGCTTGCCGTCGCGTGCTTCAAGTGCCTGCAGCATCTCTTCGTGGTCGCGGATGGCGCTGTCCCACTTCGGCTTCTGATAGTTGGAGCGGAAGCGCAGTGCCTGCAGTCGCCGGTTCACAGACAGATAGGTCTGGCGCAGCGCCGAATTGCGGGCCGCCAGGTTGATGCGGTCATGGATCTGGTGGTTGATGCGGTAATAGCCGGGCAGGTCGTTATTTGCCCGGCAGGCCAGCATCGCATAGTGCAGGGCCTTGATCTCGGCCAGTTCCACGGTCGTGATGCGTTCACAGGCCAGTTCGCCGGAAAACGCTTCCAGCCCGCTCATCAGCTCAAACGTGTCCTGGATCTCCGCCCCGGACAGGCGCGAAACGGTTGCCCCGCGGTTGGGCGAGATATCGATCAGGCCCTCTGCCGCCAGCACCTTCAGGGCCTCGCGCAGCGGCGTGCGGGAGATGCCCAGGGTCTCGCACAGTTCGCGCTCATTGAGCTTCCTGCCCGGTTCCAGGGTGCCCTCGACGATGAACGTGCGCAGGTGGGCCACCACGGTGTCGTGCAAGCGTTGCCGTTCGAGCCTGGGCAGTACGGGGGCCGGCGAATCCGTGCCAGAAGTTGCGACAATTTGCATTCAAAATTCCTATCGCGTGATTGCGTTCAATTTTAGCAGACCCTTAACTGGAACTCAAAAACGCAAGTAAACCCTTGTATTGTGGGGTAAACGCTAGAGAATTTCGGCGCAATCCCGGCTGTTTTCCCGTCACTCCTCTGATAAAGTATTTTGCATTCAAAACTCAACAGGAGGAGTCAAATGCTTAATCTCAACTTCCATCCCGCCGGCCGCCACTTCCTGCAGATCCCCGGGCCGAGCCCGGTTCCCGATCGCATCCTGCGCGCCATCAGCTATCCGACCATCGATCATCGCGGCCCGGAATTCGGCGCGCTGGGCCTCAAGGTGCTGGACGGCATCAAGAAGATCTTCAAGACCGAGCAGCCGGTGGTGATCTATCCGGCTTCGGGCACGGGGGCCTGGGAAGCGGCGCTGTCGAACACGCTGAGCCCTGGCGACACGGTGCTGATGTTCGAGACCGGCCACTTCGCCACGCTGTGGAAGAAGATGGCCGAGAACCTGGGTATCAAGCCCGAATTCCTCGGCCTGCCGGGCGTGGAGGGCTGGCGCCACGGGGTGCAGGCCGACATGATCGAGGCCCGCCTGCGTGCCGACAGCGCGCATGTGATCAAGGCGGTGTGCGTGGTGCACAACGAGACCTCGACTGGCGTGACCTCGGATATCGCCGCCGTGCGCCGCGCCATCGATGCGGCCGGACACCCGGCGCTGCTGCTGGTCGACACCATCTCGGGGCTGGCGTCCGCCGATTACCGGCATGACGAGTGGGGCGTGGATGTGACCGTGTCCGGCTCGCAGAAGGGCCTGATGCTGCCGCCTGGCATCAGCTTCAATGCGGTCTCGCCCAAGGCCATCGCAGCTTCCCGCACGGCCCGGCTGCCGCGCAGCTTCTGGGGCTGGGATGAAATCATCGAGATGAACCGGACCGGCTACTGGCCCTATACCCCCAGCACGAACCTGCTTTATGGCCTGTCCGAAGCCCTCGACATGATCCTTGAGGAAGGGCTGGACAACGTCTTCACCCGCCACCAGCGCCTGGCCGAAGCCTGCCGCCGCGCGGTCAAGGCCTGGGGCCTGGAGATCCAGTGCGCGGACCCGGCCGTCTACAGCCCGGTGCTGACCGGCGTGATGATGCCCGAGGGGATCGACGCGGACGTGGTGCGCAGGAACATCTATGACCGCTTCAACATGTCGCTCGGCGCCGGCCTGGGCAAGGTCAAGGGCCGCATGTTCCGTATCGGCCATCTGGGCGACTGCAACGACCTCACGCTGATGGCCACGCTGGCCGGCTGCGAGATGGGCCTGAAGATCTCGGGCGTTTCGCTCGCGGGCAGCGGCACCGTTGCCGCCATGGACTATCTCGCCACGCACGCGACGCCGCTGCCGCTCAAGGCTGCCGCCTGACGCAGTCACTGCCTTCCGAGACGGGGGCGGGCGCCGCGCGTGCGCAACGCCCCCGCCGGACTGGTCGCAACGGATCAGCGCAGCACTGCCGTACCTGACAAAAAACAGAGGAGACGCTGTGGATACAACCCTGCAGGCGGGAACAAAGATCAGGACGTTCGAGGATGCGACCTATCGCAAGGTGAGCTGGAGGCTGGTGCCATTCCTGATGGTCTGCTTCCTGATCGCTTATCTCGATCGCGTCAACGTAGGTTTTGCCAAGCTCCAGATGTCGCAGCAACTGGGCTTCAGCGAAACCGTCTACGGGCTGGGCGCCGGGATTTTCTTTATCGGCTACTTCCTGTTCGAGGTGCCGAGCAACCTGGCATTGCACAAGTTCGGCGCCAAGGTGTGGATCGGCCGGATCATGATCACGTGGGGGATACTCTCTGCGTGCTTTGCGTTCGTGCAGACGCCAACCCAGTTCTACACGCTGCGCTTCCTGCTGGGCCTGGCCGAAGCCGGCTTCACGCCAGGCATCGTGTACTACCTGTCGTGCTGGTACCCGTCGCACCGGCGTGCCAAGATCATGGCCATCTACTGCATGGGCTCGCCGCTGTCCGGCATCATCGGCAACCCGCTGTCCGGCTTCCTGATGGGCAGCATGGCCGGCGTGTCTGGCCTGGGCGGCTGGCAATGGATGTTCGTCATCGAGGCGGTGCCGGCGGTGCTGCTGGGGTGCTTCTGCTTCTATTACCTGGACAACTCCATTGCCAAGGCCAAATGGCTGACCAGCGCGGAGAAGCAGGTCCTTGAACTGGCCAAGTCGGAAGACGTCAAGGCGGTGGACCCGCAGGCACGCGTCGGCAAGGTGTTTACCGATCCGCGCGTCTGGCTGATCAGCCTGATCTGCTTCTGCTATGTCACTGGCCAGTACGGCATCACGCTCTGGCTGCCCACGTTCATCAGGTCGACCGGTGTCAGCGACCCGCTCCATATCGGCATGCTGAGCGCGATACCGTATATGGCGGCCATTGTCTCGATGTACTTCTTCGGCCGCAGCGCCGACAAGCACCGCGAGCGGCGCTGGCATTTGATCATCCCGTGCATGATGGGCGCGATCGGTTTCCTGGCGTTGCCCTGGGTCATGCACAACACCGCGCTGTCCCTGGTGTTCCTGTCGATCGCCGCAGCCGGCATCCTGACCTGCACGCCGCTGTTCTGGTCCCTGCCAACGGCTTTCCTCAGCGGCGCGGCGTTGGCCACGGCCATCGCCATGAGCAACTCGATCGGCAACCTTGCCGGCTTTACCAGCGGCTACATGATCGGCTACCTGCGCGACGTGACCCAGAGCGGCAACAGTGCTTACTACATGATTGCCGGGATGCTGATGCTGGGTGCGTTCTGCATCTGGACAATACCTGCCCGCCTGGTCAACCGATAGCGAGACAAGGCGGGGTGCGGCACCGTGCCGCTGCCCCGCCTGCCCATCATCTCGCAAACACTTCGCGCCCTTGCCGGCGCATGGAAGGCTCTCATGACAAACTCGTACCAACCGGTGCCAGACGGCCCCGGCCATCACGCGCCGTTCAGCGTGGTGGAAGCCACCGTTGCCAGCGCGCATGCCGCGATGCGCGACGGCAGGCTGACGGCGCGCCAACTGGCCAGCGCCTGCCTCGCGCGCATCTCGGCCTATGACCAGGACGGTCCCGCCCTGCGCAGCATCCTGCAGCGCAACCCGCAGGCGCTGGAAGAGGCCGGCCGCATCGACGCCGTGGCGGGCCGCAACCCCACACGGCCGCTGGCGCCGCTGCATGGCATCCCGGTGCTGGTCAAGGACAACATCGAATGCGGCGGCATGGAAACCACCGCCGGCGCCGCCTGCCTGCGCGGCAACCTGTCCGCCGACGATGCCTTCGTCATCCGCCGGCTGCGCGAGGCGGGTGCCATCGTCCTGGCCAAGACCAACCTGCACGAGCTTGCCTCCGGCGGCGAGACCGTCAGCACCTTGTCCGGCCAGACCCTCAATCCCTATGACCTGACCCGCACGCCCGGCGGTTCCAGCGGCGGCACCGGCGCCGGCATCGCAGCCAGCTTCGGCCTGCTCGGCATCGGCACCGACGGGGTCAATTCCATCCGCTCGCCGGCCTCGGCCAACAACCTGGTCGGCCTGCGTCCGACCATGGGCCTGGTCAGCCGGGCCGGGCTGGTCCCTTGCGGGCTGACGCAGGACACCATCGGCCCGATCACCCGTACCGTCGCCGATACGGCGCTGCTGCTCGATGTCATCGCCGGCCATGACCCGGCCGACCCGGTCACCAGCCAGGGCGCGCCCCACATCCCGGCGAGCTATGCCGCCAGCCTCGACCGCGACGGACTCAGGGGGGCGCGCATCGGCGTGTTGCGCCATTTCTTCGGCGACCAGGATGTGCATCGTCCCGTCAACGCCGTGATGCAGGCAGCGCTGGCCACCATCGCTGCACAAGGCGCCGAGCTGATCGCGATTGAAGACGCCATCAGCCCGGACGAGCTGCTCGCGTCCACGCTTGTGCACCACTACGAGATGGAGCGCGATCTCGATGCCTACCTGGCGGGGCTGCCCCCCGGCGTCCCGGTGCGATCGATGCAGGACATCATCGCTGCCGGTTCTGTCCATCCAAGCGTGGCGGGCACCCTTACCACCGCGGCAGCGCTGAGCGAGCGGGAAGGGGAGTACCGCGAACGCCTGCAGCGCCAGCAGGCATTGCGCCAGCGGCTGCAGGACCTGATGGCGCGGCATCGGCTTGACGCGCTGGCATTTCCGCACCAGCGGCGCCTGGTGGCGCCGGTCGGCGAGACCCAGGCGGAGCGCAATGGCGTGCTCGCGTCGGCCACCGGCTTTCCGGCCATCGTGATTCCGGCCGGATTCTCGGCGCCGGACGGCAATGCCCCCCAAGGCGTACCGGTCGGGCTGGAGTTCTTTGGCCTGCCTTTCACCGAACCCGTGCTGATACGGCTGGCCTATGCGGCCGAGCAGGCCTTGCGCGCGCGCCGGCCGCCGCATTCGACGCCGGCGCTGGAATAGGCGCGCGCCGGAACGACGTTTTATCGCTGCTCTACAAACGCCCGCCGGACACGGCGGCGACAAGGTCGCGGACATAGCGCGACAACCTCGAAACGAGGAGGAGACAAAGATGGGCGCAGAAACAGTAGTTCAATCGCCGAATTCCCCACAGCAGCATGAGCTCGACCGGGCCATGGATGGCATCGGGGTGACGGCATCGCACAAGAAGATCATCCTCATGATCATGCTCGGGGTGATGTTCGATGTCTTCGAACAGAACGCCGTCGGCCTGATCGGCCCCATGCTGCGCGAGCAGTGGGGCATCTCGGTGGCGGAGATCGGCTTTCTCAATACGCTGACCTTCAGTGCCGCCGCGCTGGGACGCATCGGCTCCGGCTATATCGCGGACCGCTACGGCAGGCGCACGATGCTGAGCGCCAACCTGCTGCTGTTCACGCTGGGCGCCATCATCTGCGCGCTGGCACCGAACTATGGCGTGCTGGCGGCGGGACGCTTTATCGTCGGTATCGGCCTGGGCGGGGAGATCTCGATCGCCGTGACCATGCTGGCCGAGCTGTGCTCGACGCGCTTCCGCGGTACCGCGGTAGGCCTGGTCAGCGTAGGTAGCGGTGGCCTGGGCAATATGCTGGCGCCGGCCTTCGGCCTGGCGGTCTTCGCCATGTTCCCGGGTCCGGACAGCTGGCGCTGGCTCTTTGCCTGCCTGGTGCTGCCGGCATTCTTCGTCGTGTTCTACCGGCGCTTTATTCCGGAGACGCCGCGCTTCCTGCTGTCCAAGGGGCGCGTGGACGAGGCCAACCGGGTGCTGTCGGTGCTGGCATCCGGCCGCCTGGGCAAGCTCGACGGCGAGCCGACGCCCTATATCAAGGCCGCGATCCAGGACGACGCGCCGCGCACCAGGGTGCGCCTGAGCGATATCTTCAAGGGCCGCCTGGGACGGCGCACGATCGCGCTGGGGATTGCGGTGTCCATGACGTACGGCGCGCAGATCTCGGTGCTGACGCTGATGCCGACCATCCTGATGTCGCAGGGCTACACCATCTCCAAGAGCTTTCTCTTCACCATGGTGATGCAGAGCGGCAGCCTGTTCGGGGCGCTCGCGGCCTCATACTGCGGCTATCACTTTCCGCGCAAGCGGGTGCTGACGACAGGCGCGGGGCTGGCCTGCGCGGCCGGGTTGTGCTTCGGCTTCCTGACGTATAACGTGGGCCTGGTGCTGCTGTTTGGCGCGTGCTTCACGTTCTGCGTGGTGTTGCTGAACACGTCAATCTGGATCTTCGCGCCGGAGCAGTATCCCACCCACGTGCGCGCATTCGGCACCTCGCTGATCCTGGCGCTGGGCACCCTGGCCGGGGCGCTGACGCCGCTGATCAGCGGGCGCGTGTTCGAAACCTACGGCGTTGGCGGCATGTTCAGCATGCTCGCGGCGATGTACGCAGTGTTTGCGCTGGCCGTGCAGTTCGCGCCGGAAACCTTCGGCCGCGCCATGGGCGAGACCGCCGCCGACGACGAAGCCGTGCCTGCCGTCAGTGGCACCGCGGCCAGCGCTAGCGGTTCCTGAGACCGGCCCGCTCCCGGCAGCGTGCTGCGCGCGCTTGCGGGGAGCGGGATACCGGGCGATATTCATCCCTCATTCAAGGAAATACCCAAGGCATGACATCTTCCAATATCGATCGGGTCGCGCAGGCCCTGCTCAGCGCGCGTAGCGAACAGGGCTGCGCCGATGCAGAGCAATTCGCCACCGTGCTTGAGAATGCGGAACAGGCCTACGCCGTGCAGTCGGCCGTGGCCCGCGCGCTTGGCTGGCAAGCGACAGGCGCCGGCTACTGGAAATCCGGCGGCGCCTCGCGCGAGGCGGTGCTGACGCATGCCGAACTGCCGCTTGCAGGGGTCTGGACCAGCCCCGCGCATGCCGGCGACTGGCCTTTCACATGGCGCGGCATCGAGGCAGAGATTGCGTTGCGGCTGGGGCAGGGCGTTGACGCCGCGCAGGCTGCCGCCCTCGACTACGCCGGCGCGGCCGGGCTGATCGATGCGATGGCGGTGTCGATTGAAGTCGTCGATTCGCGCTGGCGGCAGTACCTCGCCGCGCCCGCGCTGCTGAAGCTGGCCGACCTGCAGTCCCACGGCGCACTGGTGCTTGGCCAGTGGCGTGACTATGCGGCGCGGGACTGGGCGGCACAGCATTGCCGGGTGCGGATCGGCACGCAAACCATCGAGCGCCGCGGCACCCACGCGCTGGGCGATCCGGCCTTTGGACTGGCCGCCTGGCTGCGCCACGCCACGCGCGACGGGCGACGCGTAGAGGCCGGCACGGTCGTCACCACCGGCACCTGGGTCGGCATCCTGGACGCATCGGCAGGCGACCTGGTGACCGCGGAGTTCGATGGCATCGGCGAGGCCTCGGTCCAGCTCTGAGGACGGCGTTGCCCTTGACGGGGCGTCAGCTGCGCAAGCCGACGCCCTGCATGATGATCCGCAGCACCCACGCGGCCACGCCCAGTGCCGCCACGCTGGCGGCCCAGATCAGCACCAGCCAGCCGATGCGCCGCAGCCAGGTGCCGGCCCCCGGGCGCTGTGTATCCATATCCATCAGTGGTAGCCCTCGCCGTGGCGCACCTTGCCGCGGAACACGTAGTACGCCCACACCGTGTACATCAGGATGAAGGGGATGATGAACAGCGCCCCAACCAGCGCAAAGCCCTGGCTTTGCGGCGGCGCGGCGGCGTCCCAGATCGAGATTCCCGGCGGGATGATATTGGGCCAGACGCTGATCGCCAGCCCGCTGTAACCCAGGAACACCAGCCCCAGCGCGTACATGAACGGCGAGATATCCGGCTCATGCCGCAGCGCGCGCATCAGCATGAACATGCACAGCGCCACCAGGATCGGCACCGGCGAGAACCAGAACAGGTTGGGCAGGCTGAACCAGCGCTCGGCAATCTCGGGATGCGTCAGCGGCGTCCACAGGCTGATCACCGCGATCACCGCCAGCAGCAGCCACGCCAGCGAGCCGGTCAGCCTGATCATGCGCTGTTGCAAGGCGCCCTCGGTCTTCATGATCAGCCAGGTGCTGCCCAGCACCGTGTAGGCCACCATCAGCCCCACGCCGCAGAACAGCGGGAAGGGCGTGAGCCAGTCCAGCGGCCCGCCGGCAAAGCGGTGGCCCTCCAGCTTGATGCCGTCGATATAGGCGCCCAGCGCCACGCCCTGGAAGAAACTGGCCGTGCCCGAGCCCAGGATGAAGGCGGCGTCCCACACCGGGCGCTCGCGGTCGTTGGCCTTGAAGCGGAACTCGAACGCCACGCCGCGGAAGATCAGGCCCAGCAGCATCAGCATCAGCGGCAGGTAGAGCGCGCTCAGCACCACTGAATACGCCAGCGGGAACGCCGCCAGCAGTCCGGCGCCGCCCAGCACCAGCCAGGTCTCGTTGCCGTCCCAGACCGGTGCCACCGTGTTCATCATCACGTCGCGGTCATGCCGGTCCGGCACGAACGGATAGAGCATGCCGATGCCCAGGTCGAAGCCGTCCATCACCACGTACATCATCACGCCGAAGAAGATGATGAAGATCCAGAGAAGCGAGAGGTCGATGCCCATGGTGTCAGCTCCGGGTGCGTGCAGTGGTGGCGGGGGCGAGCGCTTCGTCGTCATCCACGGCCGACAATGGCCGTGCCGGCGTATGCCCGCGTCCGGGGCCGCCTTCCGGCTTGGCTTCTTCCAGCGCCGGACCCTTGCGCACCAGCCGCATCATGTAGGCGATGCCGACGCCGAACACGAAGAGGTAGGCCACCACGAAGATCGCCAGCGTCGTTGCCAGTTCGGGCACGCCGTGCGGCGACACCGCGTCGGCGGTGCGCTGCAGCCCGTAGACTACCCACGGCTGGCGTCCGACCTCGGTGGTGAACCAGCCGGCCAGGATGGCGATCAGGCCGGTGGGCCCCATCCACAACGCCATATGCAGGAAGCCGCGCGAGCGGTACATGCGCTCGCCCCGGCGCAGCAGCAGGCTCCACACGCCCAACAGGATCATCAGCAGCCCCAGCCCCACCATCACGCGGAACGACCAGAACAGAATGGTGGAATTGGGCCGGTCCTGCGGCGCGAACTCCTTCAGGCCCTTGATCTGTCCGTCCCAGGAATGGGTCAGGATCAGGCTGCCCAGGCGCGGCACCTCGACCGCGAAGCGCGTCTCTTCGCGCGCCATGTCGGGCCAGCCGAACAGCAGCAGCGGCAGGCCTTCATTGCCTTTGTTCTCCCAGTGGCCTTCCAGCGCGGCGATCTTGGCGGGCTGGTGCTTGAGCGTGTTCAGGCCGTGCATGTCGCCGATCACGGCCTGGATCGGCGCGACGATCAGCAGCATCCACATCGCCATCGACAGCATCTTGCGGATGGCGGGGTTGTCGCGCCCGCGCAGCAGGTGCCAGGCGGCGGACGCGCCGACGAACAGCGCGGTGGCCAGGAATGCCGCCACGCTCATATGCACCAGGCGGTAGGGGAACGACGGGTTGAAGATGACTTCGAACCAGTTGGTCGGCACTACGCGGCCGTTGATGATCTCGAAGCCCGCCGGCGTCTGCATCCAGCTGTTGGAGGCCAGGATCCAGGTGGCGGAGATCAGCGTGCCGAGCGCCACCATCACCGTGGCAAAGAAATGCAGCCCCGGCCCGACGCGGTTCCAGCCGAACAGCATCACGCCCAGGAAGCCCGCTTCCAGGAAGAAGGCGGTCAGCACCTCATAGGTCAGCAGCGGCCCGGTGATGCTGCCCGCGAACTCCGAGAAGAAGCTCCAGTTGGTGCCGAACTGATAGGCCATCACCAGCCCGGACACCACCCCCATGCCGAAGTTGACGGCAAAGATCTTGGACCAGAAGTGGTAGAGGTCGCGGTAATGCGTGCGCTGCGTGCGCAGCCAGCAGCCTTCCAGCACCGCCAGGTAGGCGGCCAGGCCGATGGTGATCGCCGGGAAAATAATGTGGAAGGAAATCGTGAACGCAAACTGCGTGCGGGCGAGGTCTAGCGCGGTCAAACCAAACATTGTTGTTCTCCGTGGCGCTGGCCTGGCGCACGCCTGGGACGGGCACGGCGCTGCCGTCTGGCAGGCCGGGGCTGGTCGGCAGGGCGCGCCGGGGCACGGGCCGTAGGCGCGTGCGGTAAGAGTAGTGTACGCCGCGCGCGCAGCAAAGGGCACCGTTGCTGCCGGTGGCGTACGGGTGACATATCGCCGCACCCCGTGCCGCCGGCGCCGCTTCACGCGGCCCGTTGCCCTTGTATCGATGGCGACCATGCTAACGGAGCCGAAATGAACCGAACAGCATCACCTCATTGAAAAAATACCGTATCAGTTTTGCGCGGCGCAGCAGAGGCAGCCGCTGACAAGCAAGGCAAAGAAGTGCATAGTCATGCGCTTCCCAGAAGCCTTTGAACATCGCGTCCGCCACTGCCTGACGCGGCCCCGCTTGCCATGGATTCCACCTTGCTGTTTGTGATCGCCGGCGCCGCCGTGGCCGGCTTTGTCCAGGGGCTGTCGGGCTTTGCCTTCGGCATGGTGGCGATGTCGTTCTGGGCCTGGGCGATCGAGCCGCAGCTGGCGTCGGCCATGACCGTGTTCGGCGCGCTTACCGGCCAGCTGCTGGCGGCGGTGTCGGTGCGGCGCGGGCTGTCGTGGCGGAGGCTGTGGCCGTTCGTGGCCGGCGGCGTGGCCGGCATCCCCCTGGGCGTGGCGATCCTGCCGATGCTCGACGCACAGTGGTTCAAGGTCGTGCTCGGCGGCTTCCTGACCCTGTGGTGCCCGGTGATGCTGATGGTGCGCAAGCTGCCCCATATCGGCGTGGGCGGGCGCGTGGCCGATGGCGTTGCCGGTGCGGCCGGCGGCGTGATGGGCGGCATCGGCGGTTTCACTGGCGTGATCCCCACGCTGTGGTGCACGCTGCGCGGCTTCGACAAGGATGAACAGCGCGCGGTGATCCAGAACTTCAACCTCGCCACGCTGGCCATGACCATGGCCGCCTATGTGGGCAAGGGCATCGTCACGCGCGAGATGCTGCCGATGTTCCTGGTGGTGGCGCCCGCGATGCTGGTGCCAACGCTGCTGGGCACGCGGCTCTATCTGGGGATCAGCGAGGCCACCTTCCGCAAGGTCGTGCTGACGTTGCTGACTGTATCCGGCGTGGCGCTGCTGGCCACGTCGGTGCCGGTGTTGATGGCGCGTGCGGGCTAGACGGCCCTGACCTGCGCCGCAGCCTCGCGCAGGCATTCCAACAGCTGGTCGGTGCCGAGCGACGGCGCCCGTTCGCGCAGCGTGATGATGCCGACCGGGGGCAGGTCTACCGGCACGGCCATCTTCAGCACGTGTAGCTGGCCTTCCTCCTGCAACGACAGCGCCACCGACTCAGCCATGAAACCGGCCGCGCCGCGCTGGCCGACGAAGGTGGCCTGCGCCAGGTAGGACGAGGTCTCGATGACATCCTGCGGCGGGTGCAGGCCGTGGCGATAGAAGGCCTGCTCGATCTTCACGCGCAGCGAGGCCCACGGCGGCGGCAGCACGCAGGGCATCGCCGCCAGGTCGGCCCAGCTGGGGCGGGCCTTGCGCGCGAGCTTGTGGCCGCGCCGGACCACGACCACCATCGGCTCTTCATAGAGGGCTTCGGTCAGCAGGTCCGGCGCAGCATAGCCCGGCTCCAGCCGGCCCACGATCAGGTCCAGCTCGCGCAGCCGCAGCTTGGGCAGCAGGTGGGTCAGGTCGCCTTCCTCCACCAGCACGGTGGCGCGCGCGTGGCGGTCCTTGAGCGCGCCCACGGCCTGCGCCAGCAGCACCGGCAGCGCCGCCCCCATCGAGCCTGCGCGGATACGGCCGGAAGCGCCGCTCTGCACCGCTGCGATCTCGTCGCGGGTCTGCTCGTACTGGGCCAGCACCGAGCGCGCGAAGCGCACCAGCGATTCGCCGGCGGGGGTAGGCTCGGTGCCGCGGGTGGAGCGCGTGAACAGCGACAGACCCAGCATCTTTTCGACTTCGGTCAGCACCTTGGATACCGCCGGCTGGCTTACGGACAGGAACTCCGCGGTGCGGCCGAGGTGGCGGAACTCATCCAGCGCCACCAGCAGTTGCAGGTGGCGCAGCTTGATATTGGAGCGCAGCGCGCGATCGATCTGGACCATGCCCGCCAGTCTATCTAACCTTAAGGTTATGAAGCAATGCCGTTCTTTGATTGGATTGTTATATTGAGGCGCGACAGAATGCGGGCATGACGAGGCTGGCTGCGCCGGTCCCGCCGATAATGAAAACATCGGAGACACCCGCAAATGACTCAAGGCTTCCCCATCGATTCCAAGCGCCGCCGCCTGCTCATCGGAGCCGCCGCGGGCGCTGCCGCGGGCGCCGCCGGCGTGCTGCTGCCTGCCGCGCGGGCGCTGGCCGCCGAGTATCCCGAGCGTCCCATCACCTTTATCTGCCCATGGCCGGTCGGCGGCACCGCTGACCAGTCGATGCGCGCGCTGTGCCAGGTGGCGAGCGGCATCCTCAAGCAGTCGATCGTGGTCGAGAACCGCGCCGGCGCCTCCGGCATGATCGGCACCAAGGCCCTGGCGCGCGCCAATCCGGACGGCTACACCATCGGCCAGATCCCGATCTCGGTGACGCGCTTCGCGCAGCTCGGCATGCTGCCGCTGGACCCGCGCAGCGAGCTGACCTACCTGGCGCGCACCTCGGGCCAGACCTTCGGCATCGCCGTGCCGGCCGGCTCGCGCTACAAGACGCTGCAGGACGTGGTGGCCGCCGCCAAGGCCAGCCCCGGCAAGATCACCTATGCGCACGCCGGCATCGGCGGCGCCACCCACGTCGGCATGGAGCAGTTCGCGCTGGCCGCGGGCATTCAGCTCAACGCGATCGCCTACAAGGGTGGCGCCGCCGCGCTGCAGGACGTGCTGGCCGGGCAGGTGGACCTGCTGGCCGATTCCAGCTCGTGGGCGCCGCACGTGGAAGCCGGCAAGCTGCGCCTGCTGGCCACCTGGGGCGAACAGCGCGCGACCCGCTTCAAGGACACGCCGACGCTCAAGGAGCTGGGCTACAACGTGGTGGTGGAAGCGCCCAACGGCATCGGCGCCCCCAAGGGCCTGCCGCCCGCCGTGGAAAAGAAGCTGCGCGACGCCTTCCGCGCCGCGGTGGCCAGCAACGAGTTCAAGCAGGTGGCGGCGCGCCTGGATGCGCCCGTGATGTACCTGGACGGCCCTGACTACAAGAAGTACGTGGCCAGCGTCTATGACCAGGAAACCCAGCTGATCCAGCGCCTCAAGCTGAAAGAACTGCTGCAGCAAGGCTGATTGCCGTCCAAGTCCAAGTGAATCCCAATCCCGTCATCCGCCTGCACGCCAACGACAACGTGCTGGTCGCCCGCAGCGACCTCAGCCTTGGCCAGCAGTTGGCCGATCCCGCCGTGCGCGTGCGCGCACAGGTGCCGGCCGGCCACAAGATCGCTGCCTGTGCCATCACGGCCGGCGCGCCGGTGCGCAAATTCGACACCGTCATCGGCGTGGCCGCGCGCGATATCGCCCAGGGCGACCACGTGCATTCGCACAACCTGACCCTGGTCGATTTCTACCGCGACCCGGCGTTCTGCCAGGACGTGCGGCCGGTGGACTATGTGCCCGAGGCCCGGCGCGCCACCTTCAACGGCTTTGTGCGCCCGGACGGGCGCGTGGGTACGCGCAATTTCATCGGCATCCTGTCGTCGGTCAATTGCTCGTCCACCGTGATCCGCCAGATCGCCGCGCATTTCACAGCGGAGCGGCTGGCAGCGTATCCGAATGTCGATGGCGTGGTCGCCTTCGCGCAGACCAGCGGCTGCGGCATGTCATCGCCGAGCGAGCACTTCGACGTGCTGCGCCGCACGCTGGCCGGTTATGCACGCCATCCCAACCTGGCCGGCGTGCTGATCGTCGGCCTGGGCTGCGAGCGCAACCAGGTGGCCTCACTGGTGGAATCGCAGGGGCTTGAGCCCGGCCCCGCGGTGCACACGCTGGTAATGCAGGATAGCGGCGGCACGCGCGCCACCATTGTCGCAGGCATCCGCGCGATCGAATCGATGCTGCCCGCGGCCAATGCCACGGTGCGCCAGCCGGTATCGGCCAGCCACCTGAAGATCGGGCTGGAATGCGGCGGCTCGGACGGTTTTTCCGGCATCAGCGCCAACCCGGCGCTGGGCGCGGCGATGGATATCCTGGTGCGCCATGGCGGCACCGCCATCCTGTCCGAGACCCCGGAAATCCACGGTGTTGAGTTCATGCTCACGCGCCGCGCGGTGACGCCCGAGGTCGGCCAGAAGCTGCTGGACCGCCTGGCCTGGTGGGAGCGCTACACCGCCGGCCACAACGCCCAGTTCAATGGCGTGGTCGGCCACGGCAACCAGCAGGGCGGCCTGGCCAATATCTTCGAGAAATCGCTGGGCTCGGCCATGAAGGGCGGCACCACGCCGCTGCAGGCGGTGTACGAATACGCCGAGCCGATCGACCAGGCCGGCTTTGTGTTCATGGACTCGCCCGGCTATGACCCGGTGGCCGTCACCGGCCAGATCGCCAGCGGCGCCAACCTGATCTGCTTTACTACTGGCCGCGGTTCGATGTTCGGCTCCAAGCCCGCGCCGACGATCAAGCTCGCATCCAACTCGGCGATGTACCACCGCCTGGAAGAAGACATGGACATCAACTGCGGGCTGGTGCTCGACGGCGAACTGACCGTGCTGGAGATGGGCCAGCGGATCTTCGAACATATCCTGCGCGCGGCCTCGGGCGAGCCGACCAAGAGCGAAGTGCTGGGCCTGGGCGACAACGAGTTCGTGCCCTGGCACCTCGGCATCGTCAGCTGAGCCGCCTTCCGCCAATCTCTCTTCCTCTACCTTATGCTGACGCTTTCCGAGCAAGCGCTGCTGCGCAGCCAGAACCTGATTGACGACCGGTGGCGCGATGCCCGCCTTGGCGCCCGCCTGCAGGTCGCCGACCCGGCCACCGGCGAGACCTTTGCCAACGTGCCAGACAGCGATGCCGGCGATGCCAGCCTTGCCGTCGATGCCGCCGCAGCCGCCTTCCCGGCATGGAGCCGCCGGCCCGCGCGCGAACGCGCCCAGTTACTCAAGCGCTGGCATGCGCTGATCCTCACACACCAGGAAGACCTGGCGCGCATCATCTCGACGGAGCAGGGCAAGCCCCTCAAAGAGGCACGCGGCGAGGTACAGTACGGCGCGTCCTATGTCGAGTGGTTTGCCGAAGAGGCCACCCGCATCTGCGGCGATATCGTCGCCGAAGCCGTGCCTGGCCGCAAACTGCTGGTGCTGAAGGAGCCGGTGGGCGTGGTCGCGGCAATCACGCCGTGGAACTTCCCGCTGGCGATGATTGCCCGCAAGATCGCCCCCGCGCTGGCCGCCGGTTGCACGGTGGTGGCCAAGCCCGCCGAGGACACCCCGCTGACCGCGCTGGCGCTGGTATGGCTGGCGCAGCAGGCCGGCATGCCCGCGGGCGTGCTCAACATCGTCACCGCATCGCGCGAGCACACGCCGGGCGTGGTCGATGCCTGGCTGGCCGACAGCCGCGTGCGCAAGATCACCTTTACCGGTTCCACGCCCGTGGGCAAGCACCTCGCGCGCGAATCGGCGGCCACGCTGAAGAAGCTGTCGCTGGAGCTGGGCGGCAACGCGCCCTTCATCGTCTTCGAGGACGCCGATCTCGATGCCGCCGTCGATGGCCTGATGGCGTCCAAGTTCCGCAACGGCGGCCAGACCTGCGTGTGCCCGAACCGGGTCTATGTGCACGACACCGTGCACGACGCCTTTGTCGAGCGCCTGGCACAGCGCGTTGGCGCGCTCCATGTCGGCCCCGCCACGGAAGAGGCCGCGCAGATCGGTCCCATGATCAATGCCCGCGCCGTCGACAAGATCGCACGCCATGTGGAAGACGCCGTCGCCCGGGGCGCGCGCGTGGTCACCGGCGGCAAGCGCGTGCGCACCGCCGACGGCCCGCACTACTACGCACCGACGGTGCTGGCCGATGCGGCCCCCGCGATGGAGCTGTCGTGCGAAGAGACCTTCGGCCCGGTCGCGCCGATCTTTCGTTTCCGCGATGAAGCCGAGGTGATCCGCGACGCCAACGACACCCCGTTCGGCCTCGCTGCTTACTTCTACTCCAGCGACATCCGCCGCATCTGGCGCGTGGCGCAGGCGCTGGAGACCGGCATGGTCGGCATCAACGAGGGCGCGATCGCGGCCGAGGCGGCGCCGTTCGGCGGCGTCAAGGAATCCGGCTACGGGCGCGAAGGCTCGCGCCACGGGCTGGACGACTACATGCATACCAAGTACCTTTGCCAGGGTCAGCTCGGCTGAAGCGCCGGGCCCATCGATCATCGAACCGGAACACACCATGCCCGCAAACAATCCCTTCAAGACTGCGCTGGCCGCCCGCCAGGCGCAGATCGGCCTGTGGCTGTCGATGGCAACGCCATACCTGGCCGAAGTGTCCGCCACCGCAGGCTTTGACTGGCTGCTGATCGACGGCGAACACGCCCCCAACGACCTGCGCTCGACGCTGCACGCGCTGCAGGCGGTGGCGCCATACCCGGTCCAGCCCGTGGTGCGTGCCGTCGCCGGTGAAGTGCCGCTGATCAAGCAGTTGCTCGACATCGGCGCGCGCAGCCTGCTCGTGCCGATGGTGGATACCGCGGAACAGGCGCGCATGGTGGTCAGCGCTACGCGCTACCCCCCGCAAGGCATCCGCGGCGTGGGCAGCGCCATTGCGCGCGCCTCGCAGTGGAGCGCCCGCACCGACTACCTCGATGTGGCCGACGATGAAGTCTGCCTGCTGGTGCAGGCCGAAACCGTCACCGCATTGCAGAACCTGGAAGCAATCTGCGCGGTGGATGGTATCGACGGCGTCTTTATCGGCCCGGCCGACCTGGCTGCGTCGATGGGCCACCGCGGCCGCCCCGGTCACCCGGAGGTGCAGGCCGCCATCGAAGGCGCGATGCGCACCATCATTGCCAGCGGCAAGGCCGCCGGCACGCTGACGTCGGACCCGGCACTGGCACGCCGCTACCTCGACCTGGGCTGCACCTTCGTGGCCACGGGGGTGGACGTGATGCTGTACGCCAACGCCGCGCGCAAGCTTGCCGCTTCGTTCCGTGCGCAGCCGACGGACGCCCCCGCAGACAAGCCCTCCGCCGCGTACTGAACCGAATTTCCTTCGCCTTACACACATGCCAGCCGATCTCCCGACTCCAGACACTACCTTGCGTGCGATGCAGGCCATCGTCGGCGCCAACGCCTGCCGCAGCGGCGATGCCGACACGCAGGCCTACGTCACCGACTACCGCGGCATCTACCGCGGCCAGGCCCAGGTAGTGGTGCTGCCGTCATCGACGGAGGAGGTCAGCCAGGTGCTGCAGTGGTGCCACGCCCGGCGCGTGCCGGTAGTGCCGCAGGGCGGCAATACCTCGCTGATGGGCGGCGCCGTGCCGGACGACAGCGGCACCGCCGTGGTCGTCAACCTCAGCCGCATGAATCGCGTGCTGGACCTCGACACCATCAACGACACCATGACCGTGCAGTCCGGCGTCACGCTGAGCGCGGCGCGCAGCGCCGCCGAGGCCGGGCAACGCCTGTTCCCGCTGCGCATCGGCTCCGAAGGCTCATGCCAGATCGGCGGCAACCTGTCGACCAATGCCGGCGGCACCGCGGTGCTGCGCTACGGCAATATGCGCGACCTCGTGCTCGGCATCGAGGTGGTGCTGCCCGATGGCCGCATCTACTCATCGCTGCGCGGCCTGCGCAAGGACAACACCGGCTACGACCTCAAGCAGCTGTTCGTCGGCGCGGAAGGTACGCTCGGCATCATCACCGGCGCCGTGCTCAAGCTGATGCCGCAGCCGCGCAGCAGCGCCGTGGCCTTTGTCGCCGTACAGGACCCCGCCGCGGCGGTAGCTTTGCTCGGCGAAGCCAAGCGCCTGTCCGGCCAGGCCGTGACCGCGTTCGAGCTGATCTCGCGGCCCGCGCTGGAACTGGTGCTTGAATATCTTGGCAACGTGGCTTCGCCGCTGCAGGACAAGCACGAGTGGATGGTGCTGATCGAACTCACCTCCGGGACCGATGCGGAAAGCCTCAACGCCACGCTGATGGAAATCCTCGAATCCGGCTTCAGCCAGGGCCTGGTGCAGGACGCCGCAGTGGCCGCCAGCCTGTCCGATGCCCAGACTTTCTGGCGCATCCGCGAAGAGATCTCCGACGCCCAGACCCGCACCGGCGGCAGCATCAAGTGCGATGTCTCGGTGCCGCTGTCGCGCATCGCTGCGTTTGTCGAGGAAGCCTCGGCCAGGGTGCTGGAGCTGGTGCCGGACGCGCGCATGGTGATCTACGGCCATATGGGCGACGGCAATGTGCACTTCAACCCGCTGCGACCCAGGGATCAGCCAGGAAAAGAGTTCCTGGCGCAGTGGTATGAGCGGGTCTCGGCACTGGTCGACGGCATGGCCCATGCGGAAAACGGCTCGATCTCGGCCGAGCACGGCATCGGCGTGGCCAAGCGCGACGACCTGACGCGCTACAAGTCCCAGGTGGAACTGGAGCTGATGTGGCAGGTGAAGCAGGCGCTTGATCCGTTGAACCTGCTGAATCCGGGCAAGGTGCTGCCGGCGCCGGCCCGATAGCTCACCGCTATTCCACACCACGGAACGCGGGCAGGGCGCGCGTAGCAGGAATCGCCCATCTGGGCTAAGGTGTCAGCTATCCAGAACGCGCGGAGCCGGGGCATTGCCGCACCGGCCAACGCGCACAGCACGGCCGGCCCACCGGCCCAGATACCGATGAGCGCCCAATCCCCCGACATCGCCCTCGCAGCCGCCCCCATCTCCCTCGAAAAGCCCGAGCTCGACTACCCCTGTGGCGACGCGCCCGAACCCGGCCGTGCCCGCGAGGTAGCGCCCGGTGTGCTGTGGCTGCGCATGCCGATGCCACTGGGCCTGAACCACATCAACCTGTGGGCCATCCGCGACGGCAGCGGCTGGGCCGCCGTCGACGCCGGGTTGCAGACCCCGGAAACCGCCCAGGCCTGGCGCGCGCTGTTCGCCGCAAGCGGCCCGCTCGCGGGCGGCCTGACGCGCCTGTTCGTGACCCATATGCACCCCGACCACATCGGCATGGCCGGGTGGCTGACCGGCAAGTTCGACTGCCAGCTGTGGATGACGCGGCTGGAATACCTGATGTGCCGCGTGCTGGCGGCGGATACGGGGCGAGCGGCGCCCGATGACGCGATCGAGTTCTATCGCAAAGCCGGCTGGGACGACGAAGCGATCGAGGTGTACCGCACCCGCTTCGGCGGCTTCGGCAAATATGTCCACGCCTTGCCCGAGAGCTTCCACCGCCTGTCCGATGCCGACACCGTGCGCATCGGCGCGCACGACTGGCAGGTCATCGTCGGCACCGGCCATTCGCCCGAACATGCCTGCCTGTACTGCCCGGCGCTGAAGCTGCTGGTGTCAGGCGACCAGGTGCTGCCGCGCATTTCCTCCAACGTATCGGTGTTCCCGACCGAGCCCGATGCCGATCCGATGCAGGACTGGCTGGCCTCGCTGGACAAGGTGCGCGCTGCCGTGCCGGACGATGTGCTGGTGCTGCCGGCGCATAACGAACCGTTCCGTGGGCTGCATGCGCGGATTGACTATCTGCGGGCGAGCCAGATGCAGGCGCTGGACCGCTTGCGTGGCGCGTTGGCCACACCGAAGCGGGCGGTGGACGTATTCGGTGAACTGTTTTCGCGGCCGATCACCGGGAGTGGCGGTTTGCTGGGGATGGCAACAGGGGAAAGCATCGCGCATCTGAACTACTTGCTGATGCGGGAAGAGGCCGTGCGGGAGCGCGGGGATGACGGGTGTTATTGGTATCGGCTCAGTTAGGCCGTTGAGGTAGGGGTTTACCCTTATTCTGTCGGTTTTTGACTGAACGTCATCCGGTCCGCGGCAAGTGAGACGGGCAGGCCCCGCGGAGCGGGGCGCTTGCCCGCAGCAACGATAAAACCCAGCCGCTTGTACAACGCTGCCGCGCGTGTATTGTGCTTGAGTACGTCAAGCACCAACTCCTGGCCGGGGTATGCAGGCAGGCGGCTCGTCTCGAGAACGTGCTGGAATAGCGCATGGAAAATGCCTGTGCCGCGCATTTCGGGCTGCGTGGCGCAATGTGCCATCAGGGTCTGATGTGCGGCGGGCTTCGGGATTTCTCGTTCGAGAAGCAGCCCGCGGCGGATGATGCCGGCCGTGCGGCGCGCGCCGAAGTGGCGCAGGAACTGGCCGGCGGCAACCGCATCGTCCAGCCAGCCCGTGCGGCTGCGGCCGTCCTGAATCGCCATCACGGCCACAGGGATGTCATCGAGGGTTGCAACGTAGTGACGACGCCAGGAAAAGCGTCCATGCCCCGCAGCCATTGCATACGCCAGGAATCCCTCGCATGCAGCATCGCTATCGTCAAACAGGAACGCGAATTCCTGCCGCCCAGAGGCTAGCACCAGCGGTGCCAGCACGCGTGCGTCGTCTGCCGTGGCTGACCGGAACCCGAGGCGATCTTGCATGGTGTGAATGCCTGTCGATGCGCTATCCGTGCGCCAGTCGCGCCACGGCGTCCACCGTGGCACTGATCTGCCCGGGCGTATGCGTGGAACAGATGAAGAAGCGCAGCCGCGCCGCCTTCTCTTCCACCGCCGGATAGAAGATCGGCTGCACGTTGATGCCCTGGTCAAAGAGTGCATTGGCCCACTGCGCTGCCTTCATCGAACTGCCGGTGATGACCGGGATCACCGAGTAGCCCGTGCTCAGGCCTGTATTGAGTCCTGCGCGGCGCGCTTCCTCCAGGAACTGGAGTCCGCGCTGCTGCAGGCTCGCCACGCGCTGCGGCTCGCGCAACATGCACTGCAGCGCGGCCAGCGATGCAGCCGCCAGCACGGGCGAAAGCCCGACGCTATAGAGGAAACCGGGAGCCAGATGGCGCAGTATGTCGATCAGTGCCCGCTCGCCTGCGATGTATCCGCCGCAGCCGGCCAGCGTCTTGCTGAAGGTGCCCATCCAGATATCGACATCGCGGCCAGCCAGCCCGAAGTGTTCGCGGATGCCAAGGCCCCGTGCGCCCATCACACCGAGCGAATGGGCTTCATCCACCATCAGGAATGCTGCGTGCCGGCGCTTTATATCGATGAAGCGATCGAGTTCCGGGAAGTCGCCATCCATGCTGTAGATGCCTTCCACGGCGATCAGCACGCGCCGGTATTGCCGGCGCACGCGCGTCAGCAACGCGTCCAGCGCTGCCCAGTCGTTGTGGGGGAAGCTCAAGCGCTTGGCGCCGCTCAGTTGCGCGCCCTGCACGATGCTGTTGTGAGCCAGCGCATCGTGCACGATCAGGTCGGACGGCCCGAACAGGCAGCCGATCACCGTGACGTTGGTGGCGTGGCCGCTGACGAATGCGACGCAGTCATCCACGTCGTACAGCCGCGCCAGCTCCTGCTCGAGCTCACGCTGGATCGGCCGTTCGCCCGCCACGATCCGGCTGGCGGAGGCAGACGTGCCGTACCGGTCGATCGCAGCCTTGGCGCTGGCGGATACCACCGGGTCTCCGGCCAAGCCGAGATAGTTGTAGTTGGCGAAGTTGTCGTAAGTCCGCCCGTCGATTTGCGTGGTGGCGCTGGCCACTGCCTCGTGCACGCGGAAAAACGGCGACGGGATGCGCAGCCGCTCGCTCATCTGGCGGCCGATCGCCACCTGCTGGTAGGCCGGCATGGTGTCGAAGCGGGAGAGCTCCGCCAGGTTGGCCGGCGCCGTCACAGCACGCGGCGTGGCGTCGTTCGCGTCGCGAGCAGTGGCTTGCGCATCGATCTCGTTAGTCACCCGTTCCAGCTGACGCTTGAGCGCCTTGGCCGCGAGCTGCTGTCTCAACTGGTCTCCCAGTCCCATGCTTGTCCTTGTTTTCAGTTGGCCGTGTCCGCCCACTCCCACGCATCGGGCTGGTCGAGCAGGGCGGCACAGAGGCGGTAGTTCATTTCATGGCTGGGGCGCAGCGCCGTGACCTTGCCCAGCAGGGGCGCACCGAGCAGCGCGAGATCGCCGATCAGGTCGAGCACCCGATGCCGCACGAACTCCACCGGCAGCCGCATGCCGCCGATGACACCGTTGCCGACGATGGTTGCGGTGCAGGATGGCCGCGCGCCCCGCAGAATCGGATTGCCGCGGAGGTAGCCGAAGGCGATGGCAGGCACCGCCCACTTGAGCCGCCCGTACGAGCGCGCCGGCGCAATCTCGCTGGCGAAGGAGGCCGGGTCGATCGTGCCTGCCCACTTCAGTTCGCCAAAGCCTTTCAGATCATTGGTGACATCCATCTCGTAGCGGTCAGCGGGCGTTACCGTGAGGCGGCGCGTGCCGCCATCCGCGACCGTCACTGCGTGCCGGATGCGCAGGAAGCGCTTGGGCGCTGGCAGTGCAGTGCGTCCGCAGGAATCAATGGCCGCGATCCACGGCAGTGCGCTGCCATCGAGAATCGGTACTTCTTCGGCATCGAGCCCGACCGTGGCGTGATCGATCTGGCAGGCCAGCAGCGACGCGAGCAGATGCTCCACAGTGCGCACGCGCACGCCGCTTGCCGACTGCAGCGCCGTGCAGAGCGGTTGCCCGAGCCGGAGCTGCGGCGACGCGGGCAACTCAGCCACCACGCGCCCCGCGCGCATGCGCCGGAACACGATCCCCTGGCCCAGCGGTGCGGGCGAGATGTGCACGTTGACGCGCCGCCCCGTGTGCAGGCCGTGGCCGGACAGCCGCAGTTCGGTCGCGAGCGTGCCTTGCTGCCGCGCCCAGCCGGGCTGCGCCGTCACTGCGCGGCCTCGTCGGCCAGGATCGTCGTGCCGGCGCTGCCGTCGTGTCCCGGCTGCGACAGATCGATGGCGTGGATCGATGCCATCGCAGCGATCTGTTGCTCCATGCTGGCGGCTTCCCCGCTATCCTCGCTGTCCGCGCCGGCGCGCACGGACTCAACGATCTTCTGCGCCAGCGAGCGCACGGTAGCACCTTCGGCCAGCAGCATCACCGAGAGCTTCACCTCGAAGGACTCTTCGACAGCCATGCCGAGCTCCATGCCCATCAGCGAATCCATGCCCAGGTCGGTGATCGAACGGTCCGGATCGATCTTCTTTGCCGACAGGTGCAGGATGTGCGCAATCTGGGCTTGCAGCGTGTCGATGACGCGCTGCACGGCTTCATTGACGGGCAGGGCGCGCACGTCGGCTGCGACGCTGGCGCCGCCCTGGCGCTGCGCGTCCTGGCCGGTGCCTGCGCCCATCTCCATATAGCGCAGCGAGCGCGCGGCCGGCATCACGCGCGAAATTGCCTGCCAGTCCAGCCACAGCAGCGCCTCGCCGGCGCGGTTGGTGAGCAGTGCCCGTTCCAGCGCTGCCATCGCTTCATCGGATGTGATGGAGCGGCCTCCGATGCGCGACTGGATCGCCTCGCGCGTCTGCGCGTTGCGCGCCAGGAAGCCGACGTCCTCAAGCGGGCCCCAGGCCATGAAGGTGCCCGGCAGGCCTGCAGCACGCCGCTGGTGCACGAGCGATTCGAGGAAGCTGTTGGCAGCCACGTAGTTGGCCTGTCCCGGATTGCCCAGGAACGTGGTGGCGGACGAGTAGACCACGAAGAAATCCAAGGCCAGTGCCTGCGTGGCGCGATGCAGGTTCCACGCGCCCGCAACCTTGGGCGCAAGCACGTCGCGCCATTTGCCGTCGTCGAGGTTGGCGAGGAGGCCATCGGCGATCACCATGGCCGAATGCACGACGCCCTTGAGGGGCGCACCGCGCGCGGCGATGCCCGCCACGAGCGCGTCCACTGCCGTGGCATCGGTGAAGTCGCAGGACGACACCGTGACGGCAACACCGTGCTCGTCGCGCCAGCGGTCGGCTTCGGCGGCCAGTTCCGGTGCGAGCGCGCCGCGGCGGCTGGCAAGCACCAGGTGGCGCGCACCTTTGTCCACCAGCCAGCGCGCGGTGGCGAAGCCGAGGCCGCTGGTACCGCCGACGACGAGGTAGGCGGCACGCGCGTCCAGCGCCAGGCCGGCCGGCTCATCTGCCTGCGGCGCCGGCGCGCCGTGCGGGAAGGTAATGACAATCTTGCCAATCTGGCGCGCCTGCTGCATGTAGCGGAACGCCTCCTCCACGCGGCTGGCGGGGAAGGCGCGGTACGGCAGCGGGTCGAGCGAGCCCTCGTCCAGCATCGTCATCACATTGCTGAACAGCGAGGCGGTCAGCTCAGGCGCGGCATTCATCAACTGGTCGGCGTCGATGCCGAAGTAGCTGATGTTGTTCCGGAACGGGCGCAGCCCGATGCGGCTGTTCTCGTAGAAGTCGCGCTTGCCAAGTTCAAGGAAGCGGCCGAACGGGCGCAACACATCGATACCCAGCACCATTGCCTCGCCGGCGAGCGAGTTCAGCACGATGTCTACGCCCTGGCCGTTCGTGATGCGGCGGATATCGTCGGCGAACGACAGGCTGCGCGAGTCCAACACGTGGGAGGCGCCCAGCAGGCGCACGAACTCCCGCTTCTCGTTGCTGCTGACGGTGGCAAACACCTCGGCGCCAAGATGGCGCGCCAGCTGGATCGCGGCGATCCCTACGCCGCCAGCAGCGCCATGGATCAGCACGCGCTCGCCCTTGCGCAGCCGCGCCAGCTCGCACAGCGCGTAGTAGGCGGTGAAAAACGTGGAGGGAATAGTGGCGGCTTCCTCGAAGCTCATTCGCACCGGCTTGTGCGCGATAGCTGTCGCCCGCGTTCGCACGCGGCTCGCGAAGCAAGCCGGAGCGAAGCCCAGCACAGGGTCACCGACGGCGAAGGACCGCACATCGCTGCCGACGCGCGTGACACGGCCGGAGAACTCCAGGCCGATGGTGGGGCCGGCAAAGCCGCTTTCCACGGCTTCGTCAGACAGCAGCCCCATCGCGTACATCACGTCGCGGAAGTTGAGGCCCGTGGCAGTCGGCTCGACCTCGACCTCGTCGGCTGCTAGATCAAAGGCCGGCTGTTCAAACCATTGCAAGTGGCGCAGCGAGCCTGGCGACTCGAACGCGAGCACACTGTGAGGCGCCGCCGTGGACTGGTCGGGCATGACGTCCTGACGCGGCGCAAGACCGGCCGGCAGCATGCGCGGGACATAGCGTTCGCCGCCCCACAGCAGCACTTCGTTTTCCTGGTCGGCAGACAGCAGCTCGCACGCGAGCGCGGCAGCCGGTGCCTTGCTTGCCGCATCGAGATCGATCAGGCGGCAGCCAAGCTCCGCGCGCTCGTTCATCAGCACACGGCCCAGTCCCCATACGGTGGCCTGCGCTGGCTGGAAGTCTTCCGCGCCGGCGTCTGCGACCGGCAGCGGTGCGCCGCCGCGCGTGACCACCGACAGCCGCACGGCCGGCATGCTGCCCGGCAGTTCGCGGCCCAGCCGGGCCAGCGCGATCGAGGTCGATTCCTGCGCGAGCATCATCGCATTGCCGTCCGCAGCGGCGGACTGCACCGCGGCATCGGCCGCGAGGAATACCACATGGCAGGGAGTGCCACCGCCCATGGCCGCCGCGGCGTGCGCGATGCAGGCCTCCGGCGAGGCGAGCAGCGACACTTGCGCCGCCGGCGACGCGGCCTGGATGGCCTGGGCCAGCGCGGCCGCCAGCGGGCCGGGCTGGCCCGGGCAGGCCAGCAGCCAGTGCACGGCGGAAGAGGTCGGGGCACCGGTGGTGGCGGGCGCGGTTTCGTCGTGCGATGCGTCGCGGCGGGCAACCAGCAGCAGCGGGGCGCCCTCGATATCGAGATCGGCCTCCACATGCCGCGTCGCAGCCTCGAAGCCCTGCGCTTGCAGCATCGCGCTGATCGCGGCAGCCGGGATCAGCTCGCCGCGGCCGTGGCGCCACCATTCCGCGGACAGCCCGAACACGATGTCGGAGAACCGGCTGGACTGGCCGTCGGCGAGGATCAGCATCGCGCCGGGCGCCATCCACGAGCGGATGGCGGCCAGCAGGCGGGCCGGCTGGCCGCCCGCGCGCAGCAGGTTGTTGACGATGACCACGTCGAACGACTTGCCGCGGCCCGGCTCGATGGCCAGCGTGACTTCGTTGCCAAGTTCGATCGGCGCGGTGCGGATCCGCGGGTGACCGGCGGCATCGAAGGCGCCGAGCTGTTCGACGCTGCCGGCGATCGTATAGTCGCAGCGGTCTTGCCAGTGTGCACCGATCGGCTGGAACAGGTCCGCGCCGGGGGTGATGACCTCGAGGATCCGCATCGGCCGGCGCTGGGTCCAGGACCGCACTGCGGCGTCCAGGCAGGACTCAGCCATCGCGTTCACATGCGCCCAGGTGGGCGAGGCCTCGAAGAAATGATCGAGCAGGCTGCTGCGGCCGCTAGGCAGGACCGCCGATGCGTCACGCTCGCCCTGCAGGATCGCCGGTAGCGAGGCGCCGCAATGTGCGAGCAGCGTCAGTTCGGCAACATGTCCCGGCGATGCGGACAACAGGGTGCGCCAGAGTTCCTCGATCGACGGTAACGTCTCGTCGCCGCGAACCAGGCGGCCGTCGCGTATCGCCAGCACGCCATCTTCCAGCAGCATGCCGGTCAGGCGCTCCAGTAAAGCGGGGTTCGCCGTGGTGGGGAGTGCTTCGGCCTCGAGCACGCCCAGTGCCTCGATGGCGCGCCACGCATAGGCGGCGGCCAGCACGTCCAGCAGCGGCATCACCTCAGTCCGGTGGGTATTGCGGTGCGCGGCATCCTCCCGCGCGGCAACGGCCTGCGCGGCGGTAGCCAGCAACGTGGCCGGTACCGGCAGTGCCGCGGCGCTAATGTCCTGCGCATGCGGACGAGCCTCGGCCGCGAACACATAGCGGCCGGGCGCGCCATGGCGGCGCGCCACCAGGTCGACGCGGCGGAAGCGGCATTCGCTGATCCGCAGCGTGACATTGCCGGCCTGGTCCAGGTAGGTGAAGGTGCCGACCAGCGAATGCGGGTTGCGGCGGTCGATGCGGGCGACCACGCGCACCGGGGCGCCGCCGCCGTAGTAGTCGATCCGACCGAACTGCACCGGGACGTAGGCCGCGCTGTCCGCCGACTTGCGGCCGTTGGCCTCCAGTGCCAGCAGCGGATGGAAACCGCTGTCCATTGCGCCCGGGTGCATCACGTAAGCGGCGACAGCCTTCGGGTCCGCCAGCGCGGCGGGCGCATTGAATGCCGCCAGCGCGGTGTCGCCGTCCACGCGGACGTTCCCCACCCAGCGGAACGCGTCCCCGAATTCCAGTCCGATGGCTGCAGCCCCTTGATACAGCGTCTCGCCGTCAATGACGGGCGCAGCCTGCAGCGCAGCGAGTTGCGCCGCCGCCGGAGCCGGCGCGGGCAGCGCCGGGCCGCCGATGAGCAGGCGGCCGACGGCGTTCTGCGTCCAGGGATCGTTGCTGCCGCGCGGCCGCGATTCGATGGCGAAGCTGGCCGTGCGCGGCTCGATGGTGAAGCGGAACAGCTTGCTCTGCTGCGGCTGGAACACGGCCGGCGCGCGGATGTCGAGATTCTCCACGGCGCACTGTTCGGTGCCAAAGTACAGGCGTGCTGCCGCCAGCGCCATTTCCACATAGCCGGCGCCCGGGAAGGTCACGGTGCCGTCCACCACGTGCGCGGCGAGTGCGGGTAGCTTGACCGGGTCAAGCTGGTTTTCCCAGGCGGCCGCGCTGTCCTTCAGGCGGTAGCCCAGCAGCGGGTGCTCACGATGGCGGTCGACGAGGTCGTAGCCTTCGGCGGTGACCGGTGCCCAGTGGCGACTGCGTTGCCAGGGGTAGCCCGGCAGCGCCAGCGTCCGGTCATCGCCCGGATAAACGGCGGCGCGGTCGAGGCGGGCGCCATGAGCAACCGCCGCGCACAGCGCATGGCGGAGCTGGGCCGCCGAGTCGTGATTGCGCTTCAGCGTGGGCAGCACGCGGTCACCCGAGCCAGCCGGCTCGACAGTCTGCACCACGTAGTTGCGCAGGATCGAATGCGGGCCCACCTCCAGGAACAGATGGATGCCGGTGCCGGCCAGGTGTTGCGTCGCCTGATCGAAGCGCACGGGCTCACGGATGTTGCGCCACCAGTATTGCGCATCCAGCTCCACGCCGGACAACGGGCCGCCGGTCACCGTGGAGGCGAAGATTGCCTCAGTCGGCTGCGGACGCAGATCGGCCAGCCCCGACAACACGGTCTCGCGGATCGCATCCATCCGCTTGCTGTGGAATGCGTAGTCCAGGTCCAGCAACTGGAAGAACTTGCCCTGGCGGGAGACATGGTCCTGCAGCACCTGCAACGCCTGCAGCGAGCCGGCCAGCGTGACGGCCTCCGGGCTGTTGATGCCGGCCACTTCGAGGTCGTCGGCCAGCCCCAGCCGTTCAATCAGCTCACGCGTTGCCGCCTCGCCGAGCCCCACTGCGGCCATCTTGCCGGTGCCGGCCGTCAGCGCTTGTGCGCGGCTGCGAACCTTGATCACCTTGACGGCCTGCGCCAGGGTCAGTGCGCCGGACGCCCACGCCGCGGCGATCTCGCCCACGCTGTGGCCGTAGCAGGCGTCGTATTCGAGGCCGCTGGCGCGCAGCGAGCGCACGATGCCGACCTGCATCGCGAACAGCAACGGTTGCGCGTTCTCGGTGCGCTGCAGCCATTCAGCGGTGGCGCCATCGCCCATCACGCCGGCCAGCGACGGGCTGCCGTCGGCCCGCCACAGCACGTCGATTTCCTCCAGTGCGGCGCGGAAGACGGCATCCTCGGCAAGCAGGCGCTGGCCCATGCCGGCCCACTGCGAGCCGTTGCCGGAGAAGACGAGCGCAAGCTTGCCTTCCTGGCTGGCTGCTTCGCCGGTGACATATGACGGCGAACTTTCGCCTTTTGCCAGCAGCGCGAGCGCGGCCAGGCCTTCCGCCTCCGTGGCCGGGGCGATTACGGCGCGATGCCGCAGCAACTGCCGCCGATGCGCGGTGGCGCTGGCAAGCGACTGCCACGACGCGCCGGCCTGCAGCCGTGCCTGGTACTTGCCGGCCAGTGCCTGCAGCGCCTGCGGCGCGCGCGCGCTCAGCACCAGCGGCGCGAGGCGCGACGCGTCTGCCTCAGGCGCCATGGGCGCAGCGTCAGGCCGGGCCACCGCTTCGCGCAGCAGCACGTGAGCGTTGGTGCCGCCAAAACCGAACGAGTTGACGCCCATCAGCAGCGGCGCGGAGCCTGCCTTCAGCGGCAGGTAGCGGTCCACGACGCGCAGGTTACCGCCACCAAAGTCGATGTTCGGATTGGGATTGCGGAAATGGATCGATGCCGGCACCGCGCGGTGCTTCAGGCACAGCACGGCCTTCAACAGGCCGGCCATGCCCGACGCGGTTTCGAGGTGGCCGAGGTTCGTCTTGGCGGAGCCGATCAGCAGCGGCGACTCGGCGCTGCGCCGGCTGCCGATCACGTCGATCAGTGCGCGGGCCTCGATCGGGTCGCCGACCGCGGTGCCGGTGCCGTGCGCTTCCACGTAGGCCAGGTCTCGCGGATCCACCCCGGCGCGTGCGTAGACGGCTTCGAGCAGCGCGGCTTGCGTTGCGGCGCTGGGCACGTTGATACCGCCATGCGAGTGGCCATCCGAGTTGACGCCGGAGGCCGCGATCACCGCGTGGATGGTGTCACCGTCCGCCAGCGCATTGCTGAGCGGCTTGAGCAGCACGAGCGCACCGCCTTCGGCGCGGACGTAGCCGTCGCCGCTGGCGTCAAACGCGCGGCAGCGACCCGTCGGCGAAAGCATCGAGGCCTTGGAGAAGCTGATGAAAGGGAAGGGGTGCAGCAGCAGGTTGACGCCACCAGCCAGCGCCGTCTCGGCCTCGCCGGAGCGGATCGCGTTGCAGGCCTGGTGCAGCGCCACCAGCGACGACGAGCACGCCGTGTCGATCGACATGCTGGGGCCGCGCAGGTCAAACAGGTAGGAAATCCGGTTCGACGCGATGGAGAGCGTATTGCCGGTGGCGGAGTAGGCATCGACCACGCTCAGGTCGTCGACGGCCCGGTCGCCATAGTCCTGGCTCGCCACGCCGACAAAGACGGCGCAGTTGCTGCCGGCCATTTGCTGCGGCAGCTGGCCGGCATTCTCGAAGGCCTCCCAGGCGAGTTCGAGCAGCAGGCGCTGCTGCGGATCCATCTGCTGGGCTTCGCGCGGCGAGATGCCGAAGAAGTCGGCATCGAAGCCGGCCACGTCGTCGATCACGCCGGCGGAGAAGGTGTAGCTCTTGCCTGGTTCGCGCTTGGAGGGGTGCTGGTAGAACTCGGTGTCGAAGCGGCCGGGCGGTACTGAGGTTACCGCATCCTTCTCCGCCAGCAAGAGGTTCCAGTAATCTTCCGGGCTGCGTACGCCTCCCGGAAACCTGCACGACATCCCGACGATCGCAATTGCATCTTTCATTTTTTTCAGACCCTGCTATCCCTGCTACTGCTCAATTCGTATCTTTCTTCTGCTTATGCTGACAGGCCGGCGGGCACCACTTGTTGGATGCGCCGTACCAATTCCTGTCCGAGATCAGCTGCTGATATGTTCCGGCGCAGCGGGGCGGATTCTCCGCCGTCGTCGCTGCGCCAGATAAAGTAATCGCTGTGTGTCTGCATGCCGCCGAGCGCCTGAAAGACCCTGGGCAGCGCCGGTACGTGGTCGCCGTAGAAGCACAGGATGGCGCTGCGCTTGCGCGCGCGCAGGGCTTCCATCAGGCGACCGATCATTGCGTCGGCGTTGGCCAGGTGGCGCAGGTACGCCGTCAGGTCGTCCCACGGAGCGCCATCGCCGCGTGTGTGGTACTGCGCGCCTTCGCCAGGTGCCACCTTCTCCAGGTGCAGCGGCCCGTGGTTCTCCATGGTCATCGCCATGACGAACGCCGGCTCGTTGCCGGCGGCTTCCAGTTCCGCGAGGATCGCATCCGCAACCGCCGCATCCGAGACATAGGGACCGGCCCGGCTGGCATCCGCGAAGTGACGGATATCGAGAAAACGCTCGAAGTGCATCAGCGGCAGCGCGCGGTCGCGCCCGAAGAAGTCCGCGTAGTACGGATGGATCGCGACCGTGCGATAGGCCGCGCGGCGGAACCAGCCGGCGATCGATGCACACGGCCGACGGATGAACACATAGGGGTAGAAGCGTGCCAAACCAAGCTCCGACTCGGGCAGTCCAGTCAGCACAGCAAATTCCGTGCGCATCGTGTTGGCGCCCCAGGCCGGCACGCGCAGCTCACCGTGCTGCAAGGCGGATTGCCGGGCCGCATCGAAGTGCCGTAGCAACTCCGGGCGGATCGCATCGCCGAGTCGCCGGGCATCGAAGAACGACTCACTTTGGATCAGGATGACGTCGGGCTTCTCAACCGGCGCGGCCTTTCCGGAGAAGGGGCCGGCCACCAGCGCGGACCGGAATCCGCGCACCACAGCGGGCCGCATGCCATTCAGCAAGTAGGCGACGAACACCGCGAAGAAGCCATGGTGCTGCTGGTCTTTGCCGGGTTCGAGTGTGAGCGGCAGCGCGGCGGAGAACACCGCGCCCCCTAGCACACATGCGGCGGACGTGGCTAGCAGTGCGACGGCGGGCACGACGGGCAGCGCCGGGCTGGCGATGAAGGCGCCGGCGAACAGGGCCGCACCGAGAAGCATCGCGAGGACCTCAACGGCGCTGAGGAATGGCAGGTACAGGCGCGGATGGCGGAAGAGCTGGCTGAACAGGCTCAGGTCCGTGAAGACGAACGGCTCGCGCAGCGACGCGTACTTGGCGTTGCTGACCACCGCCAGCAGGCCGACGATCGAGACAGCAACGAGCGCGGCAAAGGCCGGGCGCGCGGTACAAAGCAGCGCCAGCGAAAAGAGGTTCGTCACCGACAGGCAGTGGATGCTGAGTGCCCGGATGCTCCGGCGCCAGGGTGCGCGGTGCCGTGGCAGGACGATGCTGTCCGGCACAAACGAGATGGCAAGCGCCAGGAGGAAGCAGATCCAGCCCGACATGTGTCCCTAGCGGTCTTCCCGGGGCACGTAGGAGAGCCGGCCGAGAATGGCATCGCCAAGCTTGGCTGGCAGCAGCGGCAGCAGGCCCATGCCGAAGGCAAGCAGGCCGGGGAACTTGATCTCGGCGCGTCCGGCAGCAAGTTTGGCGCGGATGTGCCGTGCAGCCTTGTCGGCGGACCACAGCATCGGTTTTTCTCCGGGGAAGACGTCGCTCATCGATGTCTTCACGAAGCCGGGGAACACAAGCGAAAGCCGGACGCCATCGCGGGCCAGCAGCGGCCGAACGGATTCGCCGTACGCCTTGATGGCCGACTTGCTGGCGCAATAGGCCGGCGAAATCGCCATGCCACGCAGTGCGGCCAGCGAGCTGACGATCGCGATTTGTCCGCGCTTGCGGCCGCGTAACCGGTCGATCACCGGTAATAGCGTGTGCATGGCGCCATAGAAATTGGTGTCGAAGACGCGGCGCGTACGCTCCAGGTCTTCCCAGTCGCCGGTTGTTGCCAAGGTGCTGGCGACGCCGGCATTGGCAATCAGCAGGTCGATCGGGTGGGCGTCGTCGAAGGCCATCAGCCATGCCGACATGCCGGCGGCGTCGCGGACATCCAGTTGCGCAGTTTCCACCATCGCACCGGATTGGCGGCATTGTTCCGCGCATGCAGCGAGGCGCGCTGCGTCGCGGGCGACCAAGCCCAGCGTCACGCCGGGAGCCGCGTAGGCGCGGGCAAGCGCCTGGCCGATGCCGGCGCTTGCACCAGTGATGACAACGTGGCGGGGGCCGCGGTTGTTCATTGAGGAGTGGCCTCCAGCCGCTTCACCGCGCCGGCGACGGCCATGGCAATACCGGTGCGGGTATAGAAATCGCCATTAATCTGCGTGTGGTGCACCACGTAATCGAGGAATGCCTGGTACAGGTCCATGTCCGGTCCTTCCGCTTCACGCCAGAAGGCGTCCAGGTTGCCCTGCCAGGTCATGCCGGCCATGTCGTAGATCGCCGTTCCCAATGCCACCAGGGGGCGGCGGTGGTGCAGGGCGGACAGTCCGACTGTGCTGTTGACGACCACCACGCCCCGTGCGTGGTCGAGCAGCGTGGGCAGATGGCCGGCGTCGATGAATTCGAGGCGATCGTCCATGCCTAGCTCTTTTGCCTTCATCTTGGCGTAGTGGCGATAGTCGATCAGTCCTGTGTCAAGCGGATGATTCTTGATGACCAGGAGGGCGTCGGCGGGCGCGTGCACGGCAAAGGAGGTCAGCACGTGGTCGATGGCTTGACGGATACCCTCGAATGGCGAGTGGACCTGGATCTGGGAGTCTGAGTTAAGTTGCAGGGGGAAGAGGTAGTAAGGCAGCTTCCTTGCCAGGAGGCGCTCCGTGAGCCGGTCGGCTTCATTCCGGTGCTGGCGTTGCTGGAGCAGGCGGCGAGCCAGGCCGGCATATTCCCGATAACCGTTATGGGGGCGATGGCTCTGGTAGTGCGGAAAACGGACGGCATACAGTGCGTTCGCTGCGCGATAGCGGATATCGTGGAAAGCGCGCTCAAAGAGGCTGTAGCCGGTGGGCTGGCTGGAAGGGCAGGGCGGCGTGACGCTGCGCCGCTCGCGATAGCACGCAGGGTCGCGCGGGAGTCGCGAGCGGCCGTTGACACCATGCGTTTCCAAGGTCAGCCAGTTTGGCCGGACGTAGCCCTCTTCGAATACGTTCACACGGATTTCATATTGTTGTGCGATTGGATATATCGCCTTATGAATCTTTCGGCAATCCCCAAAAAGTAGGATGTCGGTGAAATTACCGGAACTGAGGATTCTTGAGTACCACGCCGGCAAAGTAGGTGATTCCGCAGAAAAGTTATACGCCTTTTCCTTGCCGGTATAGGCCAAGTCCCCGCCACAGAAGTTGACGCGCTGTGTCCCGTGGCCGCGCTCTATCAGCGCCGCGGCCAATTGGCTAAAGAAGGGGGAGGCCGTGCCTTGCAGGGTGAGAAAGGATCGACGCATTGGAGCAGGCTGAGTATCGAAAAAACGCGGAGTGGTTTGATCCGCGTGGCATGGCGAGGCCTGCGACGGGGTACCTTGGAAAGGTTGGAAGGATACCGTAGCCGGGGATGCTTGGTAAGGTGAAATGGCCTTAGAGGCGTTGTTAATTCGACGCGTTGGCGGCGACAAGGAGTAGCGCTGTCATAGGGTGAGAGCTATAATCGGCGCCCGCAACTTGCCAATCTGGCGGTGGATGCGTGGCGTTGGCCGCTCGTCAACGGTTGGTCGGCGAGTCAGCGCGTTTCCATGTTGCCCGGCCCCGTTTTCCTCTTGTCTTCGTTCCCTCGCTCGATGTTCCAGTAGGCAAGCTCAGTCGATTCGGCCGAACGAATATCACAGACTATCCCAAAGAAATGTTGCGTTTGCTATCCAGTGCGGTTCTGGTCGCGTTTGTTGGGTCCACGAGCTTGCTCACAGCTTGCTCGATTGTGCCCACTTCAGGGCCTAGCAGGGCGCAAATCAATCAGGCGGCACAAGCACTGAATACAAACGGCATTCAGGTCGTGGATGTCACTGACGAGATTGCGCGGAAACTCTACGCAGAGCGCAATGGCGGGGACTTTTTCACGGCACTCGGCAACAGCACGGTATTCCAGCAGCAACTAGGCATCAGCGATACGGTCGAGGTTTCCATCTGGGAAGCCCCGCCGGCCACGCTCTTCGGGGCCACGCAAATTGACGCGAAAACCGGTGTGAGCAGTTCGCGCGTGACGGTATTGCCTGACCAGACGATTGACGGCGACGGCAATATCAGTGTGCCGTTCATCGGAGCGGTGAGGGCGGCTGGACGCACGCCCAGTCAACTGCAGCGAGATATTGCCGAAAGGCTCAAGCACATGGCGCACGATCCACAGGTGCTGGTGAAGCTGTCACGCAACGTAACCTCATATGTAACGGTAGTTGGCGATGTCGTAAACAGTAACCGGATGCCGTTGACGGCGCGCGGCGAGCGGTTGTTGGACGCATTGGCAGGCGCCGGCGGCGTGCGACAACCAGTCGATAAAATTACGCTCCAGGTGACACGTGGAAACAAGGTTGCCTCGCTGCCACTGCAGGTAGTCATCCAAGATCCGCGCCAGAACGTTCCCCTCCGCGCCGGCGACGTCGTGACCGCGCTATTCCAGCCGTACAGTTTCACGGCCCTTGGAGCGCTCTCTGGCGGGGGTAAGAACCAGGAAATCAATTTTGAAGCGAAGGGCATTTCGCTTGCCCAGGCCTTGGCGCGCGCTGGCGGATTGGACGATTCGCGCTCAGATGCTCAAGGCGTGTTTGTTTTCCGATTTGAAGACGCCGGAGCAATGCAATGGCCAAGCACGCCGGTCCGTACTACAGCTGACGGGAAGGTGCCGGTCGTATACCGAGTGAACTTGCGAGACCCAAATTCCTTCTTTGTCGCGCAAAGCTTCATGATGGATAACAAAGATCTGTTGTTCGTGTCGAACGCGCCTATTGCAGATATACAGAAGGTGCTGAATCTAGTGTTCTCCGTGGTATACCCGGTCGTGACCGGCGTGCAAACGTTCAAGTAGCGTGGGCGCAATTTCGCCCTCTGTGATTGGCTTGCAAACTGGTTCGAGTTCACGAGGGCACTCCCTTAGATACGGTATCTGACGTTTCAGGCGGGCAGGGCTCTAGTAAAGATTATGACTATCAGTGCATTAGGTGATTTCTTCTCGATCGGGGGCTTGCCGGTACGGGAATCTGTAATCGTAGTTTCGGACTCGCACGCAGCGCTTGCCCGGGCAAGGGAGCACTATTCGGATTGCTCTCCGCAGGTGGATTCCGCCGGCATCCTGGGGTACGTGTTCAAAACCTGGCGCTTTCTCCTGGAAGCGGGCGAGGGTCCGCTACGCCTGTCCATTCAGTTTGCATCCGACGAAGCGGATCTTCGGCACCGCCGGATGGTCCTTGAGTATGTACTGACGGACCCGCGCGCGTCGGACATTCCCGTGGATCTGCCGCTGACCGAAAAGCTAGCGGAACCGGTGGAGCAGGCTGAACCGGTAGCCCGGGCAAGCGCCAGCCCACAGCGGGCCGTGACAGCCAAGATGCCCGCGAAGTCGTCTAGGATGCCGTCGTTTTTGCGCTTCCTGTCGTTTGCCACATTGAAAAGGTCGCCGCTGTTCCTCCTCGCCGTTGTATTGCCCACGGTGATATCCAGCATCTACTACGGCCTGATTGCGTCGGACGTCTACATCTCGGAATCAAAGTTCATCCTGCGTGTTCCCCAGAGAAATGGCGCGACTGGATTGGGCGCCATTTTTCAGGGAGTTTCTCTCTCCAAGGTCAGTGAAGACTCCAGCGTCGTGCAGGAGTATGTCAAATCCAGAGATGCGCTTGCGATCCTCGAGGGAAAATTGTCGCTGCGGAACGCGTTTGGTTCTCAGAACGCCGACATTTTCAGCCGTTTTCCCGGCATATTCTACGACGACAGTTTTGAACAACTGTATCGCTATTTCCAGAAGCATGTGGGTATCGACCCAGGGTCCTCATCCGCAGTGAGCACGCTGCGCGTCCAGGCATTTACGTCGAAGGATGCGTATCTCATCAACAAGAATATGTTGGAGATGGCCGAGGGTCTGGTCAACGAGCTGAACAATCGCTCGCGACAGGATTCGCTCAGCTATGCCCTTGCCGAGGTGGCACTCGCGGAAAAAAAGGTGAAGGCAGCATCGAGAGCACTGTCTGAGTTTCGTGGCAAGGCCAGCGTATTCGACCCGGATCGCCAGTCTGGTATCCAGTTGCAATTGGTAGCGAAGTTGCAAGACGAACTGATCACCAAAAAAGCCCAGCTCGCCCAATTGAGATTGATCAGCCCGAAGAATCCTCAGATTGCCAGCCTCACGGCGTCGATCGGCGATTTGGAATCGACCATTGAGAGCGAGAAAGGTAAGGTCGCTGGCGAAAAGAATTCACTGTCCAATCGCTCGGTCGACTACGAGCGCTTGGCGCTGGAGCGTACTTTTGCCGAAAAGCTACTCGGATCCGCACTCGCTTCGCTGGAACAGGCCAGAGATGAAGCCCAAAGAAAGCAAATCTACCTGGAACGGGTGGCGCAGCCGAACGAACCTGATGTTGCCATGGAGCCTAGGCGTATCCGCAACGTACTTGCCTGCCTCTTTCTCGGGTTGGTGGCATGGGGCATCTTGACCATGCTGCTCTCGGGTATCCGCGAGCATCAGGATTAGCATCTCATGGCTACCACCCTAGGCCGATCGCTGAAAATTCAGGGAAGAGTGGTATTCGCGCTTGTTATGCGTGAAATCCTGACCCGCTATGGGCGCCACAACATTGGGTTCCTGTGGCTGTTCGTCGAGCCTATGATTTTCACGATCGGGATTACTATTCTCTGGAATATCACAGGAGCCACTCATGGCTCGGATCTACCGATTACCGCGTTTGCGTTGACCGGATATTCCTCTATCCTGCTGTGGAGAAATATGCCTGGACGCTGTTCTCTGGCTATTACTCCGAACCTGTCGTTGATGTATCACCGCAATGTGAAGGTGATTGACATCTTTCTAGCTCGAATCCTGCTGGAAGTTGCCGGTAATACGGCGTCTTTTTTCATATTAATGCTCACGTTTTATGCTCTGGGGCTTGTGGATCTTCCAAATGACATCCTTGGAGTACTTTTTGGGTGGGTGATGATTATTTGGTTCGGCGCCTCACTTGCCCTAATCGTTGGCGCATTGAGCGAAAAATCGGAGCTGATCGAAAAGCTCTGGCACCCGGTTACCTATTTGATGTTCCCATTGTCAGGCGCCATCTTTATGGTCGATTGGTTGTCGACGGAGTTTCAGCAGGCTGTTCTGTGGTTGCCGATGGTGCATGGTGTTGAGATATTGCGCGAAGGATACTTCGGTCGACGTGTCGTGGCCCACTATGACATTGGATACATGGCATGTACATGCTTCGCGATGACATTGATTGGGCTGGCCCTGGTTCGCGACGTTGGTCGAAAGGTCACCCCGGAATGATTCAACTGTCTGACATTGGGAAGTTGTACCAGACCCGTTCGGGATCGCGGACGGTTCTCGATGGTGTCAACCTGGAGATCGGCTACGGCGAGAAGGTTGGCATCCTAGGTGGAAATGGCGCAGGCAAGTCCACGCTGATCAGAATCATAAGCGGAGCTGAAAGGCCATCGCGTGGATCGATCTACCGTGGAATGAGTGTCTCGTGGCCGCTCGCTTTCGGCGGCGCGTTTCAGAATTCCCTCACCGGCATCGACAACCTGCGCTTCATATGCCGGATTTACGGTATGTCCGTGGAGGATAGAATTCCTTTCGTTCAGGATTTCACCGAACTCGGAAGGTATCTCAAGGAGCCTGTAAAGACGTATTCGGCTGGCATGCGCGCCAAGCTAGCTTTTGCTATTTCGATGGCTGTCGATTTCGATTGCTTCCTGATCGACGAGGTCACAGCGGTTGGCGATGAGCGATTTCGGCAGAAATGCCATATAGAGTTATTCGAGAAGCGTGCATCCAGGGCCATGATATTTGTTTCCCACGATCCGGCATTTATCAGGGCAAACTGCAATCGTGCCACGGTTCTGGTCGGCGGAAAACTGCACGAGTTCGCGGACATGGATGAAGCATATTCCTTCTACGGAAAAACCCAGCAAATCTAGCGCTTTGAAGCCAGCGAAGAAACAAGTTGAAATGAGTGACAAGATACGGATATTGGTTGAGCTCCGGCCTGCTATAGACGGGTACTCGGGTATTCCGCAAGAGACACGGCTGCTGTTCCGTACGCTGCTGGGATTGAAGGACGTTGCGGTCACAGGATTGCTCCAGCAAGGAGGCCGGGATATTACGGCGGGCCTGGTCCATTCCGCTGGGGATGCACGAGATAGATCCGCGGAGATCGGCGCCATGTCACGGGTGGTCGTGGCATTCTCGGATGATGGGCATCGCGGAACTGCCGGAACCATTCTCCGGCTTGTCCGGAACGAGGTCCGCCGCTTCCGCTTGCGGCTGTCCGTGTTGTTCGGGACAGCGGAGAAACTCGGCATGTTCTCTCCAAAGTCATTTGAAGATTTCATCTGGCGCACCTTCTTCGCCAAGACGCTTCCGATCGAGGACCGCTCCCGAATCCTCGGTGCTGAGTACCGAGTGCTGGCGGTTGCCATGGGGACTCTGCATCGCGTCAAGCTTTCGATGTTCGGATTTTTTGGTGTCAAGCGATTCAAGAGAATCGAAACCCGGGATTTTGACGTCTTTATCGCCCAGACCCCTTTCCCGGGCATTGTCTCGCCCAACACTAGGATGATCGTCCGGTATCACGATGCGATACCGATCTTCATGCCGCATACCATCAAGGACCGCGCCTTCCACCAGCGCGCCCACTATGATGCGCTCGCCAGGAATGTTCGCGCCGGGACGTTCTTCGCCTGCGTGTCGGCGGCCACCCGGGATGATCTGCTTAAGGTCTTTCCTGAGATTGGCGACCGTGCCGTGGTAATTCACAACACCGTGTCATCGATCTACCGGAATGAGGAGTCGCCGAGGCACGTGGTTCGCGCCATCATTTCATCTCGGTTGTTCAGGCCATTGGGAAAGAAATACAAGGAACTCGGTACCGGTCATATCGAAGTCTTCAGGCGAAATCGTTTCGATTCGATGCAGCAAGACTTTGACTACATTTTGATGGTTTCGACGGTCGAGCCGAGGAAGAATCATGCCTCGCTACTCTTCGCCTGGGAAATGCTGCGGACACGCCACAACCTCCCGTTGAAGTTGGTTTTCGTCGGGGATCTAGGTTGGGAATACAGTGATCTGGTCGACTCGATGATGCCATGGATCGAGAAGGGCGAGCTGTTCCAGTTGACTAATGTCTCGGCGCAGGAGTTGAGGGATTTGTATAAGCATGCATCGGTGACGATCTGCCCAAGCTATGCGGAGGGTTTCGACTATTCCGGTGTCGAGTCGATGATGAGCGGTGGCATGGTCGCCGCGTCCGACATTCCTGTGCATCGCGAGGTTTATCAGGAAGCCTGCATCTACTTCGATCCCTATTCCGTTGAATCCATGGCAAGCGGCATTGTCGAGGCGATGGAGTTGCGCAACGACGCAGACGCCTTCGCCGCCTACCGGGAGCGGGCAAATCGAATCTCCGCTCAATACAGGGTCGAGGCTGTGACGGATAAATGGGACAGGCTTATTCGAATGGCCGGTCAGGGTTGCCGGGAGCGGCTTGCCGATGACGGCCACCCGACCGCTTGACTTTGGCCATCATAAGCATGAAAAGGCAGATGGGGGAAGCCTCGCTCGGGCCGGTTGTTTGCCGAATCGGGATGCCGGGGCGTCGAGCATCGACATTAGGATTTCAGCGGGATTGCAGGCTTCTGGCATTCAAGACATCCAGTGATGATTAGAATCGTATTTGACGAGAATATATCGACCTCTGCGGAGGTTGCGTCCTACTTGGCCAATTGCATCAGGTCCGGGCGGAAATGCGTATCCATCGTTTCACTTGACCGGGCGCGGAAGGATAGTGCTGCCGGGATTCCGCAGGCATCGAGTGGCGCGACCATTTCCCTGACGCCAAAGTATCGACCGATGGGAGCGGAGAAGATCGTTTATTGGCTGGACGAAGCAAACGTCGACACCGGATCCGGAGTTGGTATCGGAACGTTGGCGCATGTGAAACATGTTTTCATGAATGCCATGGGCAACGCATCGCTACGACGACATCGTGTTTTTGTCGACGGCCCTCACCTGAAGAGCCGGCTTGTCGCAACCGCTGGCGATGCCGAAGTATTGCGCTTCCCGTTGACCTACAACGCTGCGGCCTTGCCAGGCAAGTACAGCCGGACCGTAGCCGTGGACATCGACAGTTCGGCCGACATGACGGACGATGCGCTGCGCGCGGCGCTGTGTGCCGTTTGCCAACCGGGAATCCAGGCGCTCGTGGTGCATTGTGCCGAGCCGGCAGTCCTCGCAAAGGTAGCCCGCCTGGAAGTCGACGCTGAGATTCCGGTTCATGCGATTCACGAATTCGACGCCTTTGTCGCGGCGCTGTCCGGAAGCTTGCTCTATGTAGGCATTGGTCTGAGCACGCGTGTCAGCTTCCAGCGTCTCGCCCTGGCTGCGACGCTGCTACGACCGGTCGTGTTCTATCGGTCATCGGTTGATGATGCTTACTTCGTGAACGAGGTGACGGGTTTTGAAACCGACGAACTCGCTACGCTTGGACATGCCGTCGGTATGTTTGCGCGAGACGAACTGAACCCCCAGCAATTCGGCGAGTGCTTGTATCTGCATTACACAAGACGATACTGCCCCGACAACATTCTGCTGGAGGCGCTGCAATGAGGCTTGCATTTTTTACTCCATTTCATTCTGCATGTGGGCCTGGCTTCATGTCCAAGGCTGTCGTGGAATATTTGAAGAACTACTTCGATGTCACTGTTTTCTATCAGTGGAATAGTAGGCACCATCCTTATGAGGTCGACGATGTCGAGGTCCGAGTCATTGAAGAGAACATGGATATGGAGCCCATCGCTCGGGACTACGACGCGGTGGTCTATAACCTCGGGAATAACGAGGAGAACCACTATGCCATCTTCCAATGCCTGAAGAGGTTGCCTGGGATTGTAGTGCTGCATGATTTCGTAATGCAGCACGGTCTCGTAAACGATCTCTTTAATCGCAAGAACAATCCGGAGCTGTATTACTGGCTGCTCTCCGCTCTGTATGGCAAGGATGGTGTGCGGGCGGCCTATATCAGTCAAATCGCTTATGCCGGTGGCGTGCGTGGCGGCTGGGATGCGCCGTCCGTGTCTTCCTTTCCAATGTTCGAGCCCTTTGCTGGGCTCGCGTCCGCGTGCGTGGTGCACTCCCGCTTCTTCGAGGAGCAGCTGAAGCCTCACTTCGCTGGGCCCATCCTGAGGACGCGGAACCCGTACGACCTCAAGCGTGTGCCTTCCAGTGAAGTCATCGACACCTTCTACAAGGTGCGTGAGAGGGCCGGAGGCAAGGTCGTGTTCGCCGCCTTTGGTCACATGTCGCCTAGCAAATGCATCGATCGGGTCATTCGCGTCTTCGGCCATTCAGCGCGGCTTAGGAACGAAGCGCGCTTGATTCTCTGCGGCGGCGCTTCGCCAGACTATGAAAAGTACCTGCGGCGCTTATGTTCCATTGGTGGTCTGGATGAATGCGTTGAATTTCGCGGGTCTGTCAGCGACACCGAGCTATATGCGCTCCAGGTGGAGGCCGACGTCTTTGTCAATCTGCGTCAGCCTAACACCGAAGGCCAGTCCGGGTCCCTGATTGAGCAGATGGCTGCGGGCAAGCCGGTTGTCTGCTATGACACTGGCTGCTACGCGGATTTGCCTCGCGATACTGCATGCAAAATAGACAGCACGGATGATTTTGACGAGCTTCAGATCGTATTCGAGCGTCTCCTAGGGGATCCGACGGAGCGTCGCGCAATCGGCATGCGTGGGCGAGCCGCCGCGCTGGAATACGACAACGCGCGCTATGCCCGCGAGCTCTTTGAATTCATTTTCGAGAATCGCGAATATCTCAAGGCGTTCCAACACCGGGAATTTGACTCATTGCAGTGTTCCGGGCAATTGGGCGACGTCATGGATCCGAAACACCCCGCAGCCTATCTTAGAACCCAGGCTATCTGGGGTGTGCTGGACGGATTCGCATCCCCGGCCTCGGCACAGGCGATCTCTATGATTCCGCAGGATGCCCAGCAACATTATCTTTCCTTCCTGACCAAGCGCCATCGCCCGTTGCTAGAGAATCTTCGTGCGCTCTCCTCGGCCGACGAGTCGCAGCCGGGAACGGGGAACGACTTGCTGGAAATTGACAATTTGTCGCTCTATTCGACCGAATTGGCACCGGTACTCGATAAGTTGTTCTGGAGCGAGCTCGACAGCTCCGGAGCTGAACACTTTGTCTATATCTGCTACAAGAAGCTGCTGTGTCGCGAGCCCGATCTGGGTGGCCTGCGCGATTACGCCGAACGACTCGTGGGCAGCGGCCTTTCGAAGCGAGGACTGGTTTCGGCGATGCTCCGTTCGGCAGAGTACACGGAGCGCTTCGGTGAAACGCGGACCAGTAGTGACTACATCAGCCTAACCCGCTGGGCAGAGCAATGAAGGCGTGACATCTAAGGAGAAAATCTGGTGGTGCAACGAAAAAAATACTCTGTCTATGGCTCTTGTCAGGCGCCAGCATTGGCGCAAGTAATGAACAGTTGCCCGAGATTTGCCAGCGAGTGGGAATTCATCGAAATCCCCCCTTGCTATGCGGTCAGCGAGGAGCAGATCGATCATTTCGCGAAAGAGCTACTTCCGGATCTCGATCTGCTTCTTTATCAGCCAGTTTCGGAAGATTATCGCGGCCCCCAATTTTCCTCTGAATTTCTCAGAAACTGCCAGCCTGCCGGGGCTATGGCGTTGTCGGTGCAATACATGCACTGGGAAGCCTATCATCCTACGCTCAATCAGGTATATGGTCTGCCGCCGCATCCGGAGGGATATGTTGACACTCTGGTGGCGGCGGCAATCGGAATGGGGGTTGACCGCGCCACATATTTGCGCCGCCTGGAGGAAGTCGGCGCGTCGCTCGCAATTGATATGGGGGAGATCGAGGCCTGGTGTGTTAGCGAGTTGAAGGCGCGGGAAAGCGGTGAGAACGATGGTGGAAAACGAATCGACATCACGGTGACTGACTTCATTTCCACGAACTATCGCAATAGTAGGCTGTTCTACACAGTGAATCACCCGACTGTGGCGCTGTTGCACGAGGCCAGTGCGCAGTGCATGCTGAAGCTCGGATACGCGCATTCCGACATTTGGTTCGATCCAGTGCTGGATCCTTTGAATGCAAGCCAAATAGCACTTTATCCAATATATAGAGATGTATTTAGTTTCAATGAGGATAAACGGATGAGTGACTCCAAGTTGCTCTCCAACACAAAGTCGTATGAGGTATATCTCGGGGAGCAGTTCGATTGGTTCGAACGCTTGCCGTCCGATGACGTTGGTGATTTTTTTGAACGGCTCGCCACGAGCCGTCCATGGCTGAGAACCTCACTGCGGAGGGCCTTTGCGTGCTGAAAGTTTTCCTGATTGGTAGCACCGGTTATATCGGAAAGGTACTCTATGCGGCGTGCGCCAAGCGCTGGCAAATAGTGGGAACGTCAACGACGGGCGGCGCCGATGTCCTTTTTTCTCTGGCATCTCCTGAGTCGTTTCCGTATGAGGACGTGAGGGCTGGCGATTATGTGGTTGTGACGGCAGCGATTTCCTCCCCGGATGCATGTGCGAAAGACTATGACAGGGCGTTCCAGGTCAACGTGACGGGAACGATTGCGTTAGTTCGCGAAGTGGTAGCTCGTGGCGGGCGTGTCATCTTCTTCTCAAGCGATACCGTCTATGGGGCTACCGAACAATTGCTGAAGGAGGACGATGCGGTCGCGCCAATTGGGGTCTATGGGGCGATGAAGCGTCAAGTCGAGGAGGAATTTGCAGCTTGCGAAGGCGTCACGGTGATTCGTCTCTCCTATGTGTTCTCGTTTGCTGATCGGTTTACCCAGTATTTGTTTGACTGCGAGAGAGCGGGACGTACAGCAGAAATCTTCAAACCATTTTCCCGTTGTGTCGTGCATCGGGATGACGTTGTGGAAGGTGTGCTGCGGTTGATTGAACGGGGTTCCGTGGCAGGCGATCGTGTTATCAACTTCGTCGGGCCCGAGTTAGTGCCACGGGAAGAGTTCGTCGAGAGCATTCGGGCGAGGGCGCTGCCGAGGCTGAACTACGGAATCAGCGAGCCGGAAGCAGCATTCTTCGAGAATCGGCCTCGTGTCATAAATGTGAGTTCACTTCGCTTTGAGAAATTGCTGGGGCGGCGGCCACGCCGCCTCGATGAGGCGATTGATTTGGAATTGTCTAACTAGAGAGAGTTATATGAAAAAGCGTGCATTGATTACCGGAATTACCGGGATGGTTGGATCTCATCTGGCCGATTTCCTGCTTGAAAATACGGATTGGGAGATTTATGGCCTGTGCCGCTGGCGTAGCCCGCTGGACAACATTGCCCACTTGCTGCCCAGGATCAATCAGAAGGATCGGATTTCGCTTGTTTACGGCGACCTGCGCGATTACCTGTCTATCCACGAAGCGGTAAGGCAATCGCAGCCCGATTTTGTGTTTCATTTGGCGGCGCAGAGTTATCCCAAGACGAGCTTTGATTCGCCGCTCGACACCCTTGAGACCAATGTTCAGGGAACGGCCAACGTGCTGGAAGCCTTGCGCAAGAACGAGGTCAAGGCGGTGACGCACGTTTGCGCGTCGTCGGAGGTCTTCGGTCGGGTACCCCGCGAGAAGCTGCCCATTGATGAAGAGTGCACCTTCCATCCGGCTTCGCCCTACGCCATTTCGAAGGTGGGTACCGACCTGATCGGTCGTTACTATGCCGAGGCGTACGACATGACCGTGATGACGACCCGGATGTTTACGCACACCGGCCCGCGGCGCGGTGATGTATTTGCCGAGTCGACGTTCGCCAAGCAGATTGCAATGATCGAGGCAGGCATGATTCCGCCGGTCGTCAAGACGGGCAATCTGGACTCTCTGCGGACGTTCGCGGACGTCCGCGATGCTGTCAAGGCGTACTACATGCTGGTGACCGTCAATCCGATTCCGGCGGCGTACTACAACATTGGTGGCACCTACACCTGCACCATCCGGCAGATGCTGGATACTCTGGTCTCCATGTCGACCGCGAAGGACGTCATTCGCGTTGAGACGGACCCGGAGCGCCTGCGCCCCATCGATGCCGACCTGCAGGTTCCGAACACCCAGAAGTTTGAAGCCGTGACCGGCTGGAAGCCGGAAATCTCCTTTGAGAAGACCATGGAGGACTTGCTGAACTACTGGCGCGCTCGTGTTTCTGCCGGCGAGAAGTTCCTTACCCGATAACAAGGTTACTGCAATGATTGTTCGTGCGAGAGCTCCGCTGCGCCTGGGCTTGGCGGGGGGCGGGACCGACGTCGCGCCCTATGCGGATACTTTTGGTGGTTACGTTCTGAATGCAACTATTGATCGCTATGCCTATGCGGTGATCAAGACGCTGGATGAACCAGTGGTGCGATTCGTCGCGACCGACCAGATGGTTGAAAAGCACAAGCTGATTTCCGAGCCTCTGGAGCTGAACGGCAAGCTGGATCTGCACAAGGCCGTCTACAACCACATGATCCGTAACTACAACGACTCGAAGCCCATAGCGCTGGAGCTGAGCACGTTCTGTGACGCACCAGCCGGATCCGGTCTCGGTTCGTCATCGACACTCGTCGTGGTCATGATCAAGGCATTTGTCGAGTTGCTGAACCTGGCGTTGGACGACTATGCGATCGCACTGCTGGCGTACCAGATCGAGCGCGTCGATTGCGGCTTAAAGGGTGGGCGCCAGGATCAGTATTCGGCAACGTTCGGGGGATTCAATTTCATGGAGTTCTATTCGGACGACCGGACGATTGTCAATCCGCTTCGAATCAAGAACTGGGTACTCTGCGAACTGGAAGCATCACTGGTGTTGTTCTACACCGGTGTATCGAGGGAGTCCGCGAAGATCATCCAGGACCAGAGCGAGAACGTCACCGCGGGTAGGACTGCCGCGGTCGATGCGATGCATGGCATCAAGCGCGAAGCGCTGGTCATGAAAGAGGCATTGCTACGCGGAGACTTCAAGGCGTTTGTGGCATCCATGCGCCAGGGTTGGGACAACAAGAAGAACTCGGCAAAGACAGTTTCCAACGCGCATATTGATGAGATCTACGAAGCCGCCATGGAGTCTGGCGCGCAGGCGGGCAAGGTGTCCGGCGCGGGCGGCGGCGGCTTCATGCTGTTCTTCGTGCCTACGGAGAAGCGCATGAATCTTATTCGAACTTTGAGCCGCTACGAGGGGCAGGTCAGCAATTGCCACTTCACGAAGCACGGCACACAAGCTTGGAGAATCTGAAATGACCTATATCACTCGCAATATCGCCGAGACCCAGAGGATCATGTCGGCGATGCTAGCCGATGAGCATCTGCTGGATACCGTCCAGAAGGTGGCCGACGCTTGTGTTACCTCCCTTGGGCAAGGTTGCAAGGTGCTGCTCGCTGGCAACGGCGGCAGTGCTGCGGATGCGCAGCACATCGCTGGGGAGTTTGTCAGCCGCTTTGAATTCGATCGCCCGGGGCTGGCGGCGGTGGCGCTGACGACGGACACCTCGATCCTCACCGCCATTGGCAATGACTACGGCTACGAGAAGCTGTTCGCCCGCCAGGTGCAGGCGCTTGGTAACCGGGGTGACGTGCTGATTGGCTATTCGACCTCCGGCAAATCGCCGAATGTCCTGCTGGCGTTTCAGGAAGCTAAGGCAAAGGGCATGCTTTGCGTGGGCTTTACCGGTAACCGGGGCGGACCCATGCGCGAGGCGTGCGACCTGCTGCTCGAAGTCCCGTCGGCGGATACGCCCAAGATCCAGGAAGGGCATCTGGTTCTCGGTCATATCGTCTGCGGGCTTGTGGAGAGCGCGATCTTCGGGAAGCAGTGAGCATGCGTGAAGCGATTGTTCTCGCCGGTGGTTTTGGTACGCGCTTGCGTGCTGTTGTTTCCGATGTTCCCAAGCCGATGGCTCCGATCGCAGGTCGGCCGTTCCTTGAGATTCTGCTTAAGCGCCTGGCTGGCAAGGGGTTCGGCCGGGTGATCCTGTCGGTAGGATTCATGGCCGAGAAGATCATCAGCCATTTCGGCAATCACTTTGCAGGGATGGAAATCGCTTACGTGATTGAGGATCATCCGTTGGGCACCGGCGGCGCAGTGAAGGCTGCGCTGGCGCAGTGCCTGGATGGGCATGCCTTTGTTTTCAATGGGGATACTTATGTGGATCTCGAAATTGACGAACTAGAGGCATGCTGGCAGATCGGGCGCGTACCCGTGATCGTCGGGCGCGAGGTGCCGGATACCAGCCGGTATGGCCGTCTGCTTACCAGTGAGGGGAGGGTGATGGGATTCGCGGAGAAAGGCGTCTCAGGTCCGGGGCTAATCAATGCCGGTTGCTATGTCCTGCCCAGGGACTTTCTCGAGAACGAATCGAGCGAATCGTTTTCATTGGAAGTGGATTTTATTTCGAAGCAACTCGATCGCCAGCGGTTCGATCTGTTCGTGACGCGCGGACATTTCATCGACATAGGTATTCCCGAGGACTTCCACCGGGCCCAGACCGAGCTGGCAGGAGTCTGGCTGTGAAGAATCGAGCCCTGTTTTTAGACCGGGATGGTGTTATAAATCGCGATGATGGCTATGTCTTCGAGAAGGAGCATTTCTTCTTCATCGATGGGATTTTTGAGCTTACGCGCGCCGCCAGGGATTTGGGCTACCTGATTATTGTGGTGACTAATCAGGCTGGGATTGGACGGGGTTATTATTCGGTGAATGATTTCCTGAGGTTATCGGACTGGATGAAGGGTGTTTTCGAAAAAGAGAATGCCTTCATCGATCACGTCTATTTTTGTCCGACGCATCCAGAGCACGGCATTGGGAAGTATAAGACAGAGTCTGAGTTTCGTAAGCCCAACCCTGGGATGCTCCTGTCCGCCCGGCGGGATTTCGATATCGACCTTGAGCGCTCGTTGCTGGTCGGCGACAAGGAGTCCGATATCGAGGCTGGGATTAAAGCGGGAGTGGGAAAGAAGCTATTGCTGATCGGAGGTGAGGAGGCTGGCAGGACGGAGACATCGGCGGATGCGACGATTCGCGGTCCGCGAGAGGCGATTTCGTTCCTGTGACAGGATGTGCCTTTTCCTTAGTTCCAGCCACGGTATCCCTTCAGATAGGAAGACAGTGCTCCCAATATACTTGGACGTTACGCGACTGCTGGACCGGCTACGACAGCGAATGCTGCCTACGGGCGTGGATCGCGTTGGCCTGTCCTATGTTCAACACTACGCGCATAGGGCGCGTGCTGTACTGAGCGAGGGCGGATTTCATGTCGTCCTGTCCGAACGCCAATCTGCGCTGGCCTTCGAATTGCTGCTGAGTCAGGACACCACGCGCTGGAGGCAGGCGCGTGCGGTGCTCGTGCGCGGCGCGCTTAGCGGACTCCGTCGAGAGGTCGTTCACCCAGGGGTGCTGTTGCATACCAGCCACTCTGGGCTGGAGTTCAGGCGCTATTTCAATGCGCTATGCGGCAGGCAGATCCGTACCGTGATCATGGTGCATGATCTCATTCCAATTTCCCACGCTGAGTATTGTCGTCCCGGAGTCCGTGCCAAGCATCTCAGCCGGTTGAAGGTAGCGCTTGATCACGCTGCGGGCATTATTTCCAACTCCCAGGACACACTCGATACTCTGGTCCACGAGGCGGACCGGGCTGGCTGGTCGATGCCCAAGGCGGTGGTCGCGCGGCTGGCGTCGGGTGTAGCGAGCCAGGCGGCGGGTCCGAGTTTGCTGGAGGGTCCGTATTTTGTCATGATCGGCACCATCGAGGCTCGGAAGAACCATTGGTTCATCCTACATGTGTGGCGTCGCCTTGTGGAGAGGTTCGGGGAGCGCGCCCCCAAACTTGTAATCATTGGTCGCCGCGGATGGGAGTGCGAGAACGCAATCGATATGCTGGAGCGATGCGAGGCGTTGCGTGGGGCAGTGGTGGAGGAGAGTGATTGTCCGGATTCCCGTTTGCATAATTATCTTCGCCATGCATGTGCGTTGCTGTTTCCCTCGTTTGTCGAGGGCTACGGTATGCCGCTGGTCGAGGCGCTGCAGATGGGGGTCCCGGTTATCGCAAGTGACCTGCCGGTATTTCGCGAGATCGCGGACGATATTCCTGATTATCTTGATCCGTTGGACGGTCCAGGTTGGATCTCGCGAATTTGTGCGTTTGCGGAGAAGAACAGCGCGGCGCGCCGCGCGCAGATCAAGCGGATTGGCGGCTTTCGGGCACCTACCTGGAAGGCGCATTTCGAGACTGTCGATCATTTCCTTGAGGAACTCGCGTAGATGCGGAGTTCGGCAAAGGGCTCGGATCGGGCGCGCACCGAGAGCGGGGGATTGTGCGGCGTCGGACGGCTGCCTGCCGCGCTGGGTAGTGGCGTCAAGGCGCCTGGAATCGCGATGGTTGGCCCGGTGTGGGGGCAGCGCGAAGCGGGGGCACCAGTGTTGTCCTGGTTTGATCTGTCTGCCGAGGATGCACGTGACGAACGACATGCCGATGATCCGCTGACCAATGCGGTCCGACGTCTGCTCATCACCGATCCCTCCTTGGGTACGTCGCCCGCTCTGCCTTCCTTAATGGAGCGAGTCGTTGCCTTGCGGGCCGATGCCCTGCAAGTCATCTCGCCTCAAGTACCGCCGGCTCTGACGGCCAGGGTCTCTCGTCCCGCCGTCTTGCTGCTCGATCAGCCCATCGGGCCAGGTGCAAGCGCGGAATCATTCAAACGGTTGGCGGCTACCGCAAGTCTTGCGCATCCGGGGGCAGACCTTTGGATCTGGCCCCTCTCAGGGCGCCGGCGCGGCGGGCTTTCCGAGATTCGTCTGCCAGCGGGGCGATATCACAGGTTGGCTGAGGGAGGGAGTCTTTTCGCCGCGCTTTCCCGCATAGATCACGTTTATACAATCAGCGCGCCCGAGGGTATGCAGGTTTTGCTTGCAGGTGTTCCTCTCCATGTGCTCGGACGGCCGTACTACGCCGGATTGGGGCTGACTCACGACATGGAACCTGAATCTACCGCTGCAGCTACGCCGATGGCGCTATTCGATGCTGTCTACATTCGGTTGGCCCAATACCTGGATTTGGGCTCCCAAGGCGCTGGAACGCTCGCGAATGTATTGGACGCGATCGAGCTTCAGCGAGCCGTTCAATTCCGCTACGCCGATTGCCGGCAGGTCGTAGCGATGCGGTTCCAGCTATGGAAGCGCCGGTTTGCCTTGCCGTACCTGATGGCTGGCGGGGGACGGGTGTCCTGGCGCACCGCGCTCACGAGCAATGCTGCCATAGATGGTCGGGTGGCGCTATGGGGAAGCAAGACAGCCGAGGGTATGACTGCCTCCACGCCGACATTGCGCATGGAGGATGGCTTCTTTCACTCCGATGGCTTGGGGTCGGACATGGTTGCTCCACGCAGCCAGGTACTCGATCGTCTCGGGCTCTACTTCGATGCTCGCAAGCCCTGCGAACTGACGCACATTCTTAATAGCGCCACCTTCGACCGCGCTGAGCTTGCGCGCGCGGCAGAGCTGCGCGAGCTGGTCTGCCGCCTGGGCGTCACAAAATACAACATGGGCCGCCGGACACCGATCTGGAGGGCACCGGTGGGGAAGACCGTGATTCTGGTGGCAGGGCAGGTAGCCGATGACGCGTCGATTCGTTTCGGTACGGGCGCCATCGGGACTGCGCAGGCACTGCTTGAAGAAGTGCGCGCTCGTAACCCGGATAGTTTTATTGTCTACAAGCCACACCCTGATGTCCTTTCAGGCAATCGAAAGGGATTGGTCGAGGCTCAGGGCCTGGCAGATGTTGTGGATGCTGAAGCGGACGTGCTATCGCTGGTGGACCGGGCGGATCAAGTTCATATTCTATCGTCGCTGGTGGGGTTTGATGCGCTGCTGCGTGGCAAGCGCGTGTTCACCTATGGCTTGCCTTTCTACGCTGGTTGGGGGCTAACCGAGGATGCATTGCCACAGCCATGGCGCGAGCGTCGGCTTTCGCTGGACATGCTGGTCGCGGGGGCTCTGCTCCGCTATCCAGTCTACTGGGATTGGCATTCGCGGCTATTCACCACACCTGAATCCGTTGTACGCGAGCTCGGCATGACCGCCGGCCGTCCACTGGTGCGCATCGCGGAAGATCGTCTTCGCTGGCCACGCAAGATCTGGCGTTGGGGCCGGAACGTCGTATGGTTTGGGTGGTGGTCGTGGGTCCACGAACGCCGTGCCCGCGCCGGCCGTCTGGATATTCCGGAGGGTGCGATGGATATTGCCGCTAAGGGAGAAAGGATATGATCGGGTCTGTATTTTTAAAGACTTTAGGAAAACTGGCATGAGAATTTGCCCCGTGATCCTCTGCGGCGGTAGTGGGACCCGCCTCTGGCCGATGTCGCGCAGCACTTATCCGAAGCAGTATCTGAAGCTCGCCGGCGGTAGAACCCTCGTCCAGCAGACCGCGATGCGGCTTCGAGCTGTTCATGGTGTGGCACCACCAATCGTCATCACCAACGCAGAGCAGCGCTTTCTAGTAGCGGAACAATTGCGTGAGGTGGGAATTACGCCATCCTCGATCGTGCTGGAGCCTGTCGGCAGGAATACGGCACCCGCAGTCGCTGTGGCCGCGCTACTTGCGAGTCGGGAGGCTGAGGACACGTTGCTGATGATTTTGCCGTCTGATCATGTGATCCAAGATGAGGAGGTGTTCTGCAGGCTGGTGGATACTGCTGCCGCGCTTGCGCAGGACAACTATCTGGTTACCTTTGGTGTAGAGCCGACTGAGCCGCATACCGGTTTTGGTTATATCCGAAGCGGTGGCACCTTGTCGTCCGAGAGAAGCGCATATCTGGTCGATCGTTTCGTCGAGAAGCCCGACAAGGATGCGGCGGTGCGCCTTCTCCAAGAAGGCGGCTACTATTGGAACAGCGGGATGTTCATGATGAGAGCGTCGGCGTATCTCGATGAACTGGCTAGGCACGAACCGTTGATTCTGGCCCAGACTGAACTTGCGGTGGCCTCGGCTGCGAGTGACCTTGATTTTTTCCGTCTAGGTGCGGAAGCCTTTGCAGCGTGCCCCGATATCTCAATCGACTATGCTGTGATGGAGAAGACCGAGCGCGCTGCCATGGTAGCAGCCGCTGGCCTCGGCTGGAGCGATATTGGCTCATGGACGGCGCTGGCGGATATAGCAGCGACCGACGCGAATGGAAATGCGCTGTCTGGCGACGTATTGATCGAGGATGCGAGCAATACATATATCCGTGCGGAGCATCGCATGGTTGCGGCGGTCGGCGTGAGGGATCTGGTGATTATCGAGACTGCGGACGCGATTCTGGTTTCGCATCGCGACAAGACGCAGGAGGTGAAGAAGATCGTCGAGCGCCTGAATAGCTCAGGCCGGCACGAGTCTTTCACGCATCGCCGGGTCTTCCGGCCTTGGGGTTCCTATGAGGGAATCGACAAGGGCGATCGTTTTCAGGTGAAGCGAATCGTAGTTAAGCCAGGTTCATCTTTGAGCCTACAGATGCACCATCATCGCGCTGAGCACTGGGTCGTGGTGAGTGGGACCGCCAGGGTATTCAACGGCGATCAGGAGTTGCTGTTATCGGAGAACCAGTCTACCTACATTCCGATTGGAGTGACCCATCGATTGGAAAATCCAGGGAAGATTCCTTTGGAGTTGATCGAGGTGCAGTCCGGCGCGTATCTCGGTGAAGATGATATTGTTCGGTTCGAAGATCACTACGGTCGCCTCAATTGAGCAACCGGCGCAGCCGCGGCCGCGCGTGACGGCGTCGACATAGGCTTCTCAGGCGAGGCTCGTGTACGCCGGGCTTCGCTTAATTCGCTGAATTGCGCTTCCGCGCAAATAGCTTGGAAAACTGCATTGATGCCGCGCGCATGGGCGACGTGAGGCGCCATGACCGACTGGCATGGATGTCTTCAAGCTGTTGCGAGAGAGCATCCATCTGCCGTTGTGCAGCCAGGGCGGCAGCGTGCTGACGCTCGACAAGTTCGCGGGTGCTGTCCAACTCGGTTTGTAGGGCCAGCTTCTCACCTGTGACTGCGAGAATGCTCGCGTAGCGCTCGTCAGCGGTTTGCCTGGATGCTGTCAGGTTCTGCTCGGCCAGACGCAAGTGCTCTTGCAGCGCCGATCTGTCCAGCGCAATGGCGAGTGCCTCGGCACGATGTGCGTCGGCGACTCTCTCGGTAGTCTGCAGTCGCTCTTGCACGAGACGCACTTGATCGCGCAGCTCGCTCGCCACCTGCTCCGCGCAGAGCATGCTTGCATGCCGTTCCTCTGCAAGACTCCGGGCAGCCGCCAGTTCGCCGTGTACCGTGCGCACCTGCCCATGTAGCCGCTCCATTTCTTGGTTCGCAAGGACAAGGCTGGCGCTCTGCTCTCGAACGACCTCCCGCACACCAGACAGTTCGGCCTGCGTGTGATTCAGTTGTGCTTGGATACCGGCGCTTTGTTCTTCTGCGACAAGCATTCTCGCGTGCTGTGCGCTGCTGATTTGCCGCGTGGAAGCGAGTTCAGCGACCACTAACCGGGATTCAGCGTCGATCTGTTCCGCCTTTGCCATCGAGGCGATAGCTCTCGCTGAGGCTTCCGTAGATTGATCAAGAAGGCGGAGTGCGGTTCTTCTTGCTCTGACGGAATCATCCGCTGAACCATGCGGTTCAGACGCGGCCGTTAGGGCTGAAAGTGCTTCTTTTGCCGCAAATGCCTGATCTAGTGCCTCTCTATGGTAGCCATGCTCTTGAAAGATCTGTAGGACTAACTGCTCGATGTGGTGATAGAAATTGATTTCCTTTCCCGCAAAGGATGCATGAGGAATATCAGCATCGGAGAAATCAAGGCCCATAATACCTTGCATCTCGAGTTTTCTGATAATCTCATCTCGATAGCCCTCATCCGAACTCAAGCGCTCGACGCTAATCGATATGTCGGCATGACGCTCGAATTCGATATACGAATATAGCCAGAGTCCAAAGAATGCAAGGTAGTTCTCGGCCGCGGTTAGTGGATGCTGCCTGAAGAAGGTCAATTCATCGCCGATTGTCTCGGCATGAATCTCACCAATTTGGCATCGAGTGCGAATTTCAGCCAGCGCGGATGGAATGTTCTTTGCGTTGTAGATCAGCAGAACTGCTGGATCAAAGAAATCATTAACCTTAAATGACCACCACTGGTTGCGCGGCTCCCGCCAGAGATGCACGTGTGCACCGCCAAACTGTGCCTTGAATGCAGCGACTCTCCCAGCGCTACGGCAGAACTGGAGTACCGGTCGCGCTTTGGCGTGCTCAATCAAGGCACCGAAGTATGAAGTCTGCTCGGTCGATAGAACATCGGCGGGCAAGCAAAAAAAATCGTCGAAACTAAACGTTTTTCTGAAAAGGCCATTCAAAGTTTCTTGTATCTGGTGGAACTCCCAGAAATAGGGTCTCGTCAGTTTTGGGTGGCGAAGGCTCTCCGCCATGTCCTCATGAACCTCAAGTAATGCATCCGGATCTTCATTGAGGTTGAGCAGGAATTCATGTTCCGGTTCCTGATAGCAAAAATACCGACCTTCGGATCTTCTGAATACATTGAACAGATACGTGCTACCAGAGCGATAGAGCGAGTGAATGAAAATAGGAGCGGCGATATTTTTGTTATTCGGCATTGTTGGCGCTTGCAAGTGAAGAGGGTGGAGGTGCTGATGCTGCGAGCGAGACATCTCCGACCAGGAAGCTGAAGATCTTGTTCGAGCACTCCTCTACGCTTAGCTCCTTTGTGTTGATTGATAGATCTGGATTGTGAGGTACTTCGTAAGGTGCGGCGATTCCCGTAAAGTTCTTGATCGTGCCCGCGCGGGCTCTTTCATAGAGGCCCTTGGGGTCTCGCGACTCGCAAATATGGAGTGGTGTATCGATAAAGACTTCGATGAAGTTCGTGCCGGCGATTTCACGAGCTCTATCTCGATGCTTTTGCTCGGGCGAAATAGTGGCAACGATTACAACGAAACCCTGTTTCCGAAACAAGTCGGCGACATGCGCCATGCGGCGCAGATTCTCGGTTCTATCCTCGGCGCTGTATCCAAGGTCGGCGTTCAGGCCAGTGCGCAGATTATCGCCGTCCAGCACGACTGCATTGACGCTTCGATCGCGCAGGCTATTACGCAGTGCTACTGCAATCGTCGATTTGCCAGCCCCCGATAGGCCCGTTAGCCAGACAACGTAGCCGTCCGAGATTCTTCTTCCAGTCAACGCTGATTTCTCCACTCAATGGGGTCGGCATTGCCGACACGGTAGCTGGTGATTCTACGATCGAACGTCGTCTGGCTGCAAAACTTCGGGTGTCTTGACTAGTGGAAATGAAGCGGGATACTAATCCGCGGAGGATCGGGTAGCATCATTGCGCGCGCTCATCAGCGCGCCGCCGGTGTACCCCAAAAAACGGTAGCTAGGCCAGGCCCCGGGCGATCGCGTGGTGGACTGAGCATGAAGATTCATGCACTGGTTGACCGACTGGGGATGCTGGCGAAGTTTCACCTGACTGGCAGACAGGCGGGCGACAGGCCCGAGGCGTTGCCATTGCTGGGGGTACGCCCGGCCGGCATCGCCGATGACAAGGACCACGATACTGACGCCCTTAACAAGATCGACGTTTAGGTTCCTACCTGGGCGAAGACGACATCGTCCGTTTTGAGGACAACTACGGCCGCGTGCAATGATGTAGCGCACGGGCCCCGCGCCCGTGGTGTGCTGACGATTCGCCAATAGTTGGCAACTGGTGAGCCCGGTCGGGCAACGGGGTCGGCAGGGTGGTGTTGCTGACAGACGCCGCGATACCGCGCTGCCTACGGCCGCTTTTGCGAATTTGCCCATACCAGCAGGTCTTGTCCCTCGGCATACTAGGCTCGTCGCTGCCATCGTAGCGATCGGGTTTAGCGGCCCGAGTGAACAGGCCGAGCGACCGCCTTCTGGCGGTCGCCGTGCCTGCGCACGCCCTTCCATGGGCGGGCCCTGGCAGGGGAGCCCCCGGGCTCGCCGGCTCCTGTTCCCCGGTCCGCTAACCCTGCCTTGCGCCCGCCCACCCCGATTCGCACCCGGGGAGCGGGACTGAACCTGTATGACAAGGGGGGCATTTCCATGCTTCAGTCTTTGCTTGCCCATATTGGGCGATTGGCAATCTCCAGCATCTGCACAATGCATCAGCGCGCGCGAGCCACGCATGCGGAGGTGCGCCATGTATAGCCATAGCCATCACGGCATCACAGCCGAACACAATGGTGCCGACATGCTCGTGACCGCCCACAGCCCTGGAGAAAATCCGCTGAGCCTTGCGACAGAACGCGCGGCCGAGCTCTATGGCCTGCTGTTGATGGCCAGCGACTATGACGCCTCGGGCGAGGACCTGGGCGGTCTGAGCCAGGAGACCAGGGAGAGCCTGCTTTCCCTTGCGGGCAGGCTGGCGCATGAAACGCAGGTGTTGAGCGAGCTGGCCTTGCTGCATGGCCAGGCATTGCAGCGTGACTGATGTTGCGCGGGCCGCGGTGTGGGGCCGCGGCTGTCGAGCTACCCGGTCCCGCGGGCACCTCGCCTGGCGGGGCCATTTCTAGAAGCCGTTGATACGCAGCCCGATCGATATCAGCCCATTTGATCGGCCCAGCCCCTTTGCCATGACCGGGTTGTAGAGCATCGGCACATAGCCGAAGAGGCTGTTCTGTGAGCCTTCCCCGCGTACGAACACGTCAAGGTAGTGGTTGACCGCATAGGAAGCCTGCAGTGCAATCGTCTGATTAAATTGGGCCTTCGGCGCACCATAGGACGAGTAGCGCTGGTCTAGTTCGCGAAGGAAATACTGGGCATGGTAGCCGGCCAGAAGGCTTATCGAGCCAACCCGCCACCGCCATGAGCCGCCGGCGCCGATGAAAGCGCTGCTGTCATGAAAGCCGTCTCCGGCGTTCAGGCCGAACTGGGTCGCGTTGACGCGGACGCTGGCACTGGTGAGGGTGGCGCGTCCCATCCGACATGGCGCTGCGAGCGTGCCGATGGCCATGTTGTCCGCGCTGACCCTTACGTTGTACTGGCATGTGCCTTGTCGCCACGTGCCCTGTATATCGCCGGCTCGCACCCAGCTATAGCCTGCGCTGACAAAACCCGTCAGGAAGTGGTTGGTCCATGGCTGCCCGGTGTAGATGAGGTCTGCCTGCACTTGCGTGTCGTTCGGATGCGCGACGGTGAAGTCTCCAAGCTTCTTGCCGTTGCTGGATCCGCTCCTGCTCAGGCTGCCGGCATAGTTGCCCCAGGCGGACAGCCGCAGTGTGAGCTTGCGGCCCGCATCCGGGCTGGTGAGCAGGCCATAGCTCACGCCAGCCAGCCAGCTGTCGACGTCCGCTGAGTCTTGCCCGTGACTCATATGCCGGCGCCAGTATCCTGCTTCCAGCGACCAGGACGGCGAGAACTTGTAGGCTGCCCGGAGATGGCCGCCCTGGTAGTGACCGCTGAAGTCATAGGCGCCTTCCACCACATAACCTTGCGGTGCCGGTCCCACCGGCTCGGCGCTGAGCAGCGCATCTTCCATGGCGCTGTGCGCCGCGTGCCACGGTCCCAGCATCATGGCACCGATCCAGGCCGCCGCGAGCCTTCGCTGTTTGATGGCGTTCATATGGTTCCCCGGTGTGCCAGCTCGGTTGTTGCGGCTTCTGGCGCACCGGTTTGATGCTTCTCTTGGCGCTTGTTGTTGCGCTCTTGCTCTCGTTCCCGGTTCGCTTTTCTTGTGCCTTGTTCTCGCCTTGTTCTTCGAGCGTGGCGTTAAATGAATGTTGGAAAGCGGGGAGCCGCTCTACAAGCCGGCTTGGTGTGGCAGGGCACGTACCAGCTGGCGGAAGCTTGGCCGTGCTTGACATTAGCTCTTACGATATATATCGTAAGATATGTTTTGCGACATATCGGAAGTGTCATGCGCCATCATTCCCACCCTTTTGGCTCCTCAGGCCACGGCCCTCACCTGCTGATACGCCTTTTGCCTCACTTTGAGCGCCACTTCGCCCACCACGCCATTGGTCGCCATGGCGGCGGCTTCTGGGGCGGCGGGCATGACAACGGCTTCGGCCCGGGCGGCCCCGATGGTCCCGGCAGCTTCGATGGCGAAGGCTGGCGCCGGGGCCGCAAGTTCAGCGCCGATGACCTGCAGTTGCTGCTGCTCGCCATGCTCGAAGAGAAGCCGAGCCACGGCTACGAGCTGATCAAGGCGATCGAGACCCGTACCAACGGCTTCTACAAGCCCAGTCCCGGCGTGGTCTATCCGGCCCTGACTTACCTGGAAGAAGTCGGCTACGCCACCGTCGATACGGAAGGCAACAAGAAGCGCTACCAGCTGTCCGAGACCGGCAAGGCCCACCTGGCCGCCAACCGCGAGCGGGTCGAGGTGATGATTGCCAAGCTGCGCCACGTGGCGCGCAAGGTTGAGTGGATGCGGCGCGCCATGAGCGGTGAGCCGCAGCCCGAGCCGGAGCAGGGCGGCTGGCTGCCCGAGCTGATGCAAGCCCGCGCCGCGATCAAGCGTGCCATTGCGCTGCGCAGCGATGCGGGCGCCGACGAGCAGCGCCGCATCGCGGAGATCCTGCTGCGCGCGGCGGCCGAGATCGAAGCGGTGCGCAAGGCCTGACATGTGGCACTGACGCTGGCTGCGGCCATCGGCAACCTGACCCGGCAGGTGCCGGGTTCTATCCCAAGGAATTCCAATATGAGTGAGAACAATCAAGCCTCCGCACGCGACCTGACTGTGCAGCGCGTGCGCCATCCTCTTAAGATGCGCCTGCTGCAAGTGGTGCGCACCGCGCAAATGTCACCGCAGCTGCTGCGCGTCACGCTGGGCGGCTCGGACCTGCAGGACTTTGTCTCGGCGTCGTTCGACGACCACGTCAAGGTCTTCTTCCCGGTGGACGGCGCTGACAAGCCGGTGCTGCCGCAGGTCACCCCGGACGGCATCACCTTCCCCGAAGGCCAGCCGCGGCCGGCCGCGCGCGACTACACGCCGCGCCGCTACGATGGGGCGAAGCAGGAGCTGGATATCGAGTTCGTGCTGCATGGCGATGGTCCCGCGTCGACCTGGGCCGCGCAGGCGCAGCCGGGCCAGTACCTGGGCGTGGGCGGGCCGCGCGGCTCGTTCGTGGTGCCCACGGCGTTCGACTGGCACCTGCTGATCGGCGACGATACCGCGCTGCCGGCGATCGCCCGGCGCCTGGAAGAGCTCGGGGCCGATACGCGCGCCATCGTGGTGGTGGAAGTGGGCAATGCCGCGTCGCAGATTCCTCTGCCGACGCAGGCGCAATGCGATGTGCACTGGCTGCATCGTGACGATGCGCTGGAAGGCAGCCTGCTGGAAGGGGTGCTACGCAAGCTCACGCTGCCGCGCGGCGAGGGTTATGTGTGGGCCGCTGGTGAAGCCGCGGCGATGAAAGCGGTGCGCCAGTACCTGGTCAGCGAACGCGGTGTCGACAAGCGCCGTATCCGCGCGTCGGCGTACTGGAAGCGTGGCGCTTCGGCGGTGCATGAGACGCTGGACGACTGAAGCGGGCGGGGTGCCGGTAAGATAGTGCGACCGCCATCCGCCAGGGAGACCCTGCCGTGCAGCCTTCGCCCACCTTTCGCCGCTTCACGATCAGCCGGCGCTTCGCGCTGGCCTGCGCCTGCGCAGCGTTGCTGGCGGCCTGTGCGCCGGACTCCGTGCGCAATATCCAGGCCAAGGGCTTCAATGCCTATCTCGATTCGCTGCAGACCGCTTGCCCCAACATGGTGGTTGGCTCCAGCAATATCAGCGACTGGCTGCGCACCAGTGGCAGCAGGGGCGACGACAACTACGTCTACTGGCTGGACCAGACCTCGCGGCTCTACTACCAGCGCATCTCGCCAACGCAGTATCGGGATTCGGTCAGCGCGGCGCTTGGCGGCAAGTCAGATTCGCGCGCGCTGGACTGCATCGTGCGCAACCTGCCGCCGGACCGGCCGACGCGTCCGCCGGGCGGCAAGCTGCTTTGATCTTTCGCGCGGCCTCACGTGACCGTTGTGCATTCGCCGCATCCCCGCTAACATGAGTCTCCGGCAGCCGAGACAACGGCTGCCGACGTCGCTCGGACGGTTCCGGGCGCTTACGTAAAGGACTTCCTCCATGACTGCCGCTTCTGGCAAGCGCCGCTTTGCGCGCATCGATCGCCTTCCCCCGTACGTTTTCAATATCACCGCCGAGCTGAAGATGGCCGCCCGCCGCCGTGGCGAGGACATCATCGACATGAGCATGGGCAACCCCGATGGCGCCACGCCGGCGCATATCGTGGCCAAGCTCACGGAAGCGGCGCAACGGCCCGATACGCACGGCTATTCGGCCTCCAAGGGCATCCCGCGGCTGCGCCGCGCGATCGCGCACTGGTACCGCGAACGCTATGACGTGGAGATTGACCCGGATACCGAGGCCATCGTCACCATCGGGTCCAAGGAAGGCCTGGCGCACTTGATGCTGGCCACGCTGGACCGCGGCGACACGGTGCTGGTGCCCGATCCCAGCTACCCCATCCATATCTACGGCGCGGTCATTGCCGGCGCGGATATCCGCTCGGTGCCGCTGGTGCCGGGCATCGATTTCTTTGCCGAGCTGGAGCGCGCCATCCGCGGCAGCTATCCCAAGCCGAAGATGATCGTGCTGGGCTTTCCGTCCAACCCCACCGCGCAATGCGTGGAGCTGGACTTCTTCGAGCGCGTCATTGCGCTGGCACGCAAGCACGATATCTTCGTGGTGCACGACCTGGCCTATGCCGACATCGTGTTCGATGGCTGGAAGGCGCCGTCGATCATGCAGGTGCCGGGCGCCAAGGACATCGCGGTGGAGTTCTTCACGCTGTCCAAGAGCTACAACATGGCGGGCTGGCGCGTGGGCTTCATGGTGGGCAACCCGGACCTGGTGGCGGCGCTGACGCGCATCAAGAGCTATCACGACTACGGCACCTTCACGCCGCTGCAGATCGCGGCCATTGCCGCGCTGGAGGGCGACCAGCGATGCGTGAGCGAGATCGCCGCGCAGTACCAGTCGCGCCGTGACGTGCTGGCGCGCGGGCTGATCGAAGCGGGCTGGCCCGTGGAGATCCCGAAGGCGTCGATGTATATCTGGGCGCGGATTCCCGAGCCGTACCGCGCGCTGGGTTCGCTGGAATTCTCCAAGCAGTTGCTGGCCAAGGCCAAGGTATCGGTCTCGCCGGGCATCGGCTTTGGCGACTATGGCGACGAGTATGTGCGCTTTGCCCTGATCGAGAACGAATCGCGCATCCGGCAGGCGGTGCGGGGCATCAAGGCGATGTTCCGGGCCGACGGGCTGGTCAAGCCGGCATCAACCGCGCAGGCATGAACCAGCGCTGCGCTCAGTAGCGGCGCAGCGCCTCCAGGTCAAGCACATGCACCACGCTGTGCTTGACCGCCAGCAAGCCTTCATCCTCCAGCACCTTGAGCGCCGCATTAGCCCGCTGGCGCGAGATGCCCGCCAGCAGGCCGACTTCTTCCTGCGTCAGATGCAACGCCGGGCCCGGTCCGGAAGGGCATAGCACGGGATGGAATAGCGTAGCCAGCGCCCGCGCCACGCGTCCTTCGATGCCGTGCAGCCGCTCATGCTCTACGGTGGCGATAAACAGGCCCAGCCTTTCATTGAGCTGGTCGAGCAGATAGCGGTTGAAGGGAAGGCTGGTCTCCTGCAGCCAGCGGAACGTCGCCCCCGGCATGCAGGCGATGCGTGAATCGCGCAGGGCCACTACGTCATAGCGCAGCGCCTCGCGCTTGAGCAGGGAGCCTTCACCGAGCCAGCCACCGGCCGGCACGCCGGTCAGCGTCGCGCGCTTGCCCGAGGGCGATGCGCAATGCACCTTGACCAGGCCTTGTGCGATGCCAAGCCAGCAGTCGGCCAGGTCGCCCTTGCGGATGACATAGGCGCCTTGCGGCACCGCGCGCTCACGCAGTTCGGCGCGCACGCGCTGGCGTTGCTCCGGGGTCAGTGCCGCCGCCCAGGGGCTGCGCGCCAGCAGCGCGTCGAGGCTCACGGTGGTGCATCCGCTCAGGCGGGCAGGGGCAGCGGCTGTTCGCCCGGTGCCCACCACGGCCGGAACAGCGCCTGCACGGCGACGTCATCGACGGCTTCATAGCTGGCGATGCGCCAGTGCGGCGTGTTGTCCTTGTCGACGATCAGCGCGCGCACGCCTTCGATGAAGTCCCCCTGCGAGAACGTGTTGACCACCACCGCCAGTTCCATGCGGAAGCAGTCGGCCAGGTCCATGCGGCGGCCGCGCAGCAGCAGCTCGCGCGTGGCGCAGGCGGACAGCGGCGAGCGGGTGCGCAGCACGTCGATGGTGCGGGTGGCCCAGGCAGAGTAAGCCGGGTCGTCCTGGCAGGCCAGTCCGGCCAGGATCTCGGTCAGCGTTGCATGTGCGGGGAAATGCCGCAGCAAGGCCGGCAGCACTTGCAGCAGCGGTGCGTCGGCGGCGCTGGCGACGTGCTCGCGCACCAGCGCATGGCGCAGGTCTGACAGCGTGTCATCGCCCCAGGCGATGCCGGCGAGGGTCTGCTCCAGGCCGGCCAGCGTGGCGCTGTCGACCGCGGCGTCGGCCAGCCCGCACAGCAGGGCATCGGCAGCGCCGATGGTGACCCCGGTCAGTCCCAGGTACAGCGCCAGCTGCACCGGCAGCTTCGACAGGAAATGGCTGGCGCCCACGTCCGGCACCAGGCCGATGCCGGTCTCCGGCATGGCCACGCGCGAGCGTTCGGTGACCAGGCGCAGGTGCGCGGCTTGCGCCAGGCCCATGCCGCCGCCCATGACAATGCCGTCCATCAGCGCCACCAGCGGCTTGGGATAGCGGTGCAGGCGGTAATCCAGCGTGTATTCGTCGATGAAGAAGCGCCGGTGCAGCGGGGTGCCGTCGCGGTAGCTGTCGGTCAGCGCGCGGATGTCGCCGCCGGCGCAGAAGGCCTTGGGGCCGGCGCCGCGCAGCACCACTGCGCGGACGGCGTCATCCCGCGCCCAGGCTTCCATCTGCGCACCAAGCGCGACGATCATCGGGTACGACAGGGCATTGAGCTGGCGCGGCCGGTTCAGCGTGGCAATGCCGACACCGTTGACGACCTGGAACAGCACCTCCGGCTCGGCGGCATCCAGGTTGGCGGCCTTGGTCTCTTCAGTCAGGCGCATGGCGGGCTCCTAGGCGTTGCGCCATTGCGGCGTTCGTTTCTCGAGGAAGGCGTTGACGCCTTCGCGCTGATCGGCATCGTCGAAGAGGTCGACAAAGCGCTCGCGCTCCAGCGCCAGCGCGGCCTGGCGTGGCACGCCCTGGCGCGCCAGGTGCACCAGCCGCTTGCTGTGCGCGGCGGCCCGGGGACTCACGTTGCAGGCGCGCTCAGCCATCGCCAGCGCGGTGGCGATGGCCTGGCCGCGCGGCACGACTTCTTCCACCAGCCCGATGCGCAACGCGGTGGCGGCATCCACGCGCTCGTTGGTCAGGATCATGCGCTTGGCCCAGCCTTCGCCGACCAGCCACGGCAGCGTCTGCGTGCCGCAGCCGCACGGCAGCAGGCCGACCGCGGCTTCAGGCAGGGCCATCTGCGCGTGTTCCTCGGCGATGCGGATATCGCAGGCCAGTGCGCATTCCAGCCCGCCGCCCATGGCATAGCCGTTGATCGCGGCGATCACCACGGGCCGCGCGTTCTGCAGGGCCTCGAAGGCGCTGCCGAACTGCTGCGCCATCACGCGGGCATGGGCGCGGTCGCCCTCGGCGAAGCCGTTCAGGTCGGCGCCGGCGCTGAAGAACTTCTCGCCGGCACCGGTGACCACCACGGCGCGCACTTCGGGGTTGGCGTCGATCTTTGCCACCAGCTCGCGCAACTGCTGCAGGCCTTCCGCAGTGAAGGCGTTGGCGGGCGGGCGGCTCAGCGTCAGCGTGGCGACGTGGCCGTGCAGGGCGAACTCGATCATTGCTTGGACTCCTTGTCAGCGGCGGACAGGTACTGGCGGATCACGCCGGAGAAGTCGAGCTGGCCGTCGCCGGCATGGCTCACGGCCTGGTAGACCTGCTGCGCCAGCGCGCCCAGGAACAGCGGCTGCTTCACGCTGCGCGCGGCGTCGTTGGCCAGGCCCAGGTCCTTGAGCATCAGGTCGGCGCCAAAGCCGCCGGTGTAGCCGCGCCCGGCCGGCGCGGCCTCGATCACGCCGGGCCAGGGGTTGCAGGTATCCGAGGCCCAGCAGCGGCCGGTGGAGGTATTGACGATGCCGGCCAGCACATTGGCGTCGATGCCCAGCTTGACGCCCAGCGCCATCGCCTCGGATACGCCGATCATGGAGATGCCGAGGATCAGGTTGTTGCAGATCTTGGCGACCTGGCCGGTGCCGGTGCCGCCGCAGTGGACCAGGTTGCGCCCCATGCCGGCCAGCACCGGGCGCACCTGGGCGAACAGTGCTTCGGTGGCGCCGACCATGAAGGTCAGCGTGCCGGCCTGGGCGCCAACGGTGCCGCCGGAGACCGGTGCATCGGCCAGCGCATTGCCGTGCGCCTCGGCGGCAGCGGCCAGTTCGCGCACGGTGGCGGGGTCGATGGTGCTGGAATCCACCAGCGGCACGCCCGGGCGCACGCCGGCCAGCACGCCTTCCGGGCCCAGGTAGGCGCTGCGCACATGGGCAGCGGCGGGCAGCATGGTGATGACAAAGTCTGCTTCGGCCACGGCCTTTCGGGCGGAATCCGCGGTGGCGGCGCCCTCGGCGCACAGCGACGCCACCGCCGCGGCGTTCAGGTCGAATACGGTCAGCGTATGGCCGGCCTTGAGCAGGTTGCGCGCCATGGGCGCGCCCATGTTGCCGAGGCCGATGAAGGCGATATGCATGGGGTCTCCTTCCGTGTCGTTCTTGAATGCCGCCCGATTACTTCAGGCTGATGGTGGTGTTCACCCCATCGTTGACCGTCGCGTCATCAAACCACCGCGCCGTCACCGTCTTGGTCTGCGTATAGAACTGCACCACCTGCTTGCCGTACGGACCCAGGTCGCCCAGCTTGGAGCCACGCGATCCGGTGAAGCTGAAGTAGGGCACCGGCACCGGGATGGGGATGTTGATGCCGACCTGGCCCACGTCGATCTCGCTCTGGAACTTGCGCGCCGCGGCGCCGCTCTGCGTGAACACGCCGGTGCCGTTGCCGAACGGGTTGCGGTTGACCAGGGCGATGGCCTCGTCCAGCGTATCGACGCCGATCACCACCAGCACCGGCCCGAAGATCTCCTCGGTGTAGATCGACATGTCGGTCCGGACATCGGTAAAGATGGTCGGGCCGATGAAGTTGCCCTGCGGAAAGCCCGGCACCTCCACGCCGCGGCCATCCAGCACCAGCGTCGCGCCTTCGCGCTCGCCGGCGGCGATGAGGCCGAGGATCCGTTCCTTTGCCGCCACCGATACCACGGGGCCGACATCGGTGCCTGCTTCAGCGCCGGCGCCGACTTTCAGGGTCTTGGCGCGTTCGACCAGGTCGGGCACCCAGTCGCGTGCCGCCCCCACCAGCACCACCACCGAGGTGGCCATGCAACGCTGGCCGGCCGCGCCGAAGCCTGCACCGGCCAGCGCGTTCAGCGTCTGCTCCTTGTGCGCATCGGGCAGTACCACGGCATGATTCTTCGCGCCCATCATCGACTGCACGCGCTTGCCGTGCGCGCTGGCCAGGTTATAGACATGGGTGCCAACGGCGGTCGAGCCCACGAACGACACCGCCTTGATGTCCGGGTGCGTGCACAGCGCATCGACCACGTCCTTGGCGCCGTGCACCACGTTCAGCACGCCCGGCGGCACGCCGGCTTCCAGCGCCAGCTTGACCAGCTCCACGGTGGACAGCGGGTCCTGCTCCGACGGCTTGAGCACAAAGGTATTGCCGCACACGATCGCCATCGGGAACATCCACAGCGGGATCATCGCCGGGAAGTTGAACGGGGTGATACCCGCGCACACGCCAATCGGCTGCTGCAGCGTGTAGGTGTCGACGGTGGCGGCCACGTTCTCGGCAAAGCCCCCTTGCTGCAGGGTGCCGATCGAACAGGCGTGTTCGACCACCTCCAGCCCGCGGAAGATGTCGCCCTCGGCATCGGCCAGGGTCTTGCCCTGCTCGGCGGTCAGGATGGCGGCGATACGCTTGCTGTGCTCGCGGATCAGGGCCTGGAAGCGCAGCATGACGCGCAGCCGTGCGCCGATGGGCGTGTGGCGCCACGTGGCAAAGGCGCGGTGTGCGGCGCCCACGGCAGCGGCGACCTCGCTTGCGGTGGCCAGCGGCACGCGTGCCAGCACTTCCTGCGTGGCGGGATTGACCACGTTGCGGAATTCGGTGGCGGATGAATCCACCCATTCGCCGTTGATCAGCAGCGGCACGGTCGGCACGGCATTGTCGGTCTTGGGCACGGCACTCATGGTTGTCTCCGGAAGGTCTGGTTCTGTTGGCAAGGGATGGGGGACTACAGGCTGCGCGCGATCAGCATGCGCTGGATCTCGCTGGTGCCTTCGTAGATCTGGGTGATGCGGGCGTCGCGGTAGTGGCGCTCGACCGGGTAGTCTTCGAGGTAGCCGTAGCCGCCGTGGATCTGCAACGCCTTGGAGCACACGCGCTCGGCCAGCTCGGACGCATACAGCTTGGCCTGCGAGGCTTCGGACAGGCACGGCACGCCTTCGCTGCGCATGCGCGCGGCGCGGTGCACCAGCAGGCGCGCGGCGTTCAGCTCGGTGGCCATGTCGGCCAGCATGTTGGCAATGGGCGGGTGTTCACGCAGTGCGCGGCCGAACTGGATGCGTTCAGATGCATAGCGACATGCGGCCTCGAAGGCTGAGCGTGCAATGCCGATTGCCTGCGCGGCGATGCCGATGCGTCCGCCTTCCAGGTTGGACAGCGCAATGCGCAGGCCCTCGCCGGGCTCGCCCAGCAGTGCGTCATGCGGCACGGTGCAGTCTTCCAGCGTGATCGCGCAGGTGTCCGAGGCGCGGATGCCGAGCTTTTTCTCCGGGGCGTGGACGATAAAGCCGGGGGTGTTTGTGGGGACAAGGAAGGCCGAGATGCCCTTCTTGCCGCGCTCGGGCTCGGTCGAGGCGAACACCACCGCCACACCGGCGCGCTGGCCGTTGGTGACGAACTGCTTGCTGCCGTTGAGCACCCAGCCGTTGTCGGTGAAGCGCGCGCGCGTGCGCAGGTTGTGCGCCTCGGAGCCGGCCTGCGGCTCGGTCAGGCAGAACGCGCCGATCAGCTCGCCGCTGGCCAGCCGCGCCAGGTAGCGTTCTTTCTGCGCATCGGTGCCATAGTGCAGGACCGGCCCGCAGCCGACCGAGTTGTGCACGCTCATCATCGTGGCGCAGGCGGCGCAGCCGGCGGCAATTTCTTCGATGGCGAGCGCATAGGCGACGTAGTCGGTATAGGTGCCGCCCCATTCCTCGGGAACGATCATGCCCAGTAGCCCCAGCGCGCCCATCTCGGCGACGACTTCATCGGGCAGGCGGCCGTCGCGGTCCCATTGCGCGGCGCCCACTGCCAGCCGTTCGCTGGCAAAGGCGCGCGCGCTGTCGCGGATCATGGTTTGCTCTTCGGTGTAGTCGCTGTGCATGGCAGATGAGGGTGGGGGTTTGGAGCCGCGCGGCAAGTCAGGCAGAATGCGCGCTTGGCGTTTGACCTGCGGGCAGTGTAGGAACGCCGGAGGCGGGCTCCTATGCCAAAATCCGCCAATCTTCGTGAACTCGTTTGCCACCCTCCAGCGCCATGGAAAAAGGCAGTGTCGCCATCTGTTTCGTCCACCACGCCATCGCGGGGCTGCGCGCGCGCGGCATCGACCCGGATCCGGTGCTGCGCGGCTCTGGCATTGCGCCGGCGCTGCTGGCGGTGCCGCAGTCACGCGTATCGGCCGCCAGCTACAGCGAGCTGTGGATGGCCGTGGCGGCGGCGCTGGACGATGAATTCTTCGGGCAGGATTCACGCAGCATGAAGTGCGGCAGTTTTGCCATGCTGTGCCACGCGGTGGCGGGCAGCCGCACCCTGGGGCAGGGGCTGGAGCGCATCACGCGGTACTTCCGGCTGCTGCTGGACGATATCGGCGTGCGGCTGGAGCGCCACGGCGACGAGGCCGCGCTGGTGCTGACCGCGCCCTGCGCACACCTGGGGCGGCAGCCCGGCGTGTTTGCCAAGGAAACCATGCTGATCATGCTGCATGGCCTGATGAGCTGGCTGCTGCGGCGGCGCGTGCCGGTGCGGCTGGCGGCCTTCGACTACGACGAGCCGCAGTACAGCGCGGAATACCGCGTCATGTATTCGCGCCAGCTGGCGTTCGGGCAGCCGGCCACGGCGCTGGTCTTCGACGCGGCACTGCTGGAGCAGCCGGTGCGCCAGGACGAGCGCAGCCTGAAGGCCTTCCTGCGCGATGCGCCGCACAACGTGGTGGTGAAGTACTCCGACCGCGCCAGCGTGGGCGCGCGCGTGCGCAGGCTGCTGCGTAACCAACGCCCGGATCAATGGCCCACCTTTGAAGATCTGGCGATCAGCCTGAGCCTGTCGGCATCATCGCTGCGGCGCCGGCTGATGGAGGAGGGCGTCAGCTACCAGGACCTGAAGGACGCGCTGCGGCGCGATCTTGCCATCGAGGCGCTCAGCCATTCGGGCCGCCCGGTCGCGGATATCGCGGCCGAGCTCGGCTTTGCCGAGCCGGGCGCGTTCCACCGGGCGTTCCGGCGCTGGACCGGATCGCGCCCGGGGGCATACCGCCGCGTGGCGGAAGGTTGATGCGGCGCGTCTACAGCTGTGCCGCGTGGTGGCGGATGTGATCGGCGATAAAGCTGGTGATGAAGTAGTAGCCGTGGTCGTAGCCGCTGTGCCGGCGCAGCGTCAGCGGCTGGCCGACGGCCTGGCAGGCTGCCGCGAAGGCTTCCGGATGCAGCTGGCTTTGCAGGAACTGGTCGTCCAGTCCCTGGTCGACCAGGATGCCGGCCGGGAAGGGCGCCCCATTCTGGCGTGCCATCAGTTCACTGGCGTCGTACTCAGCCCACGCGGCGCGGTCCGTGCCGAGGTAGCCAGTGAACGCCTTCTCACCCCACGGGCAGCGTGACGGCGCGGCGATCGGCGCAAACGCCGACACCGAGCGGAAGCGCTGCGGATGGCGCTGCGCCAGCACCAGCGCGCCGTGCCCGCCCATGGAATGCCCGAAGATGCCGACGCGGCCGGCATCGCCCGGCAAGGCGGTGGTGACCAGCCCGAACAGTTCGTCGGCCACATAGCTTTCCATGCGCCAGTACTCCTGCCACGGCGCCTCGGTGGCATCGACATAGAACCCGGCACCCACGCCGAAGTCCCAGGCATCGGCCTCGCCCGGCAGGCCCGCTCCGCGCGGGCTGGTATCGGGCGCCACCAGCATCAGGCCGTGCTCGGCGGCAAAGCGCTGCGCACCGGCCTTGATCATGAAGGTTTCCTCGGTGCAGGTCAGGCCGGCCAGGTAGAACAGCACCGGCACCTTGCCGCCTGCCTGCGCCTGCGGCGGCAGGTAGACCGAGAAACGCATCGGCAGCCCGATCGCCGTCGAATCATGGCGATAGAAGCGCTGCACGCCGCCGTGGCAGCCGTGTTGCGAGATCAGTTCCATGTCGGCGCCGTCCTCAGTAGAGCACCACGGAGCGGATCGACTCGCCGCGCTTCATCAGGTCGAAGCCCTCGTTGATGCGCTCCAGCGGCAGCGTGTGCGTGATCAGGTCGTCGATATTGAGCTTGCCTTCCATGTACCAGTCGACGATCCTGGGCACATCGGTGCGCCCGCGCGCGCCGCCAAAGGCCGAGCCCTTCCACTCGCGCCCGGTCACCAGCTGGAACGGGCGCGTCGAGATCTCCGCGCCGGCCTCGGCCACGCCGATGATGATCGACTTGCCCCAGCCCTTGTGGCAGCACTCCAGCGCCTGGCGCATGACCTGCGTGTTGCCGATGCATTCGAACGAATAGTCTGCACCGCCGTCGGTCAGCTGGATGATGTGGTCGACCACGTTCTCCACGTCCTTCGGGTTGATGAAGTGGGTCATGCCGAACTTGCGCGCCATGGCTTCGCGGCCCGGGTTCAGGTCCACGCCGATGATCTTGTCGGCGCCCACCATCTTGGCCGCCTGGATCACGTTCAGGCCGATGCCGCCCAGGCCAAACACCACCACGTTGGCGCCGGCTTCCACCTTGGCGGTGAACAGCACCGCGCCCACGCCGGTGGTGACGCCGCAGCCGATGTAGCAGACCTTGTCGAACGGCGCATCCGGGCGGATCTTGGCCAGCGCGATCTCCGGCACCACGATGTGGTTGGCGAAGGTCGAGGTGCCCATGTAGTGGAAGATCGGCTTGCCGTCGATGGAAAAGCGCGAGGTGCCGTCCGGCATCAGGCCCTTGCCCTGCGTGGCGCGGATCGCCTGGCACAGGTTGGTCTTGCGCGACAGGCAGAACTTGCACTGGCGGCATTCCGGCGTGTACAGCGGGATCACGTGGTCGCCGGGCTTGAGCGAGGTCACGCCGGGGCCAACGTCGGTGACGATGCCGGCGCCCTCATGGCCCAGGATTGCCGGGAAGATGCCTTCCGGGTCGGCGCCGGACAGGGTGTAGTAATCGGTATGGCAGATGCCGGTGGCCTTGACTTCCACCAGCACTTCCCCGGCGCGCGGGCCGTCCAGGTCCACGTCTTCAATGGTCAGCGGGGCGCCGGCTTTCCAGGCGATGGCGGCTTTGGTTTTCATGGGGGAGTCCTCCGGGATCAGGAATGTGGGGGGTGGCTTGCAGGCTGCGCGGCGCAGGCCGGCGCGGCGCGGGGCAAGCCAGGTCCGAGGACATGACTATACGATCTTCCTGCGGCTGCAGGCCAGTTTTGGCCGATCAGCGGTCAGCGAAACTGCCCAGGCGGGACTCTTACGCCTTCAGCGCTCTCGCTTCCAGGTTCCAGAGCTTGCGGTCGCTGGTGGAGACGGCCACAGCGCCTTGTGCGAGCGCGCTGCGGATATCATCCCGATTGCAGACAAAGCCTGATGTCACGATCGGCGGCAGCGCCTTGCGGTCCGCTTCTGGCAGGTGCGACAGCATCGGTGCCGGCATCAGCTGCACCAGGTTCGGGTCGCTCTGTTCGAGCGCCTTGACGCTGCGCGGCCAGGTGGAGCGGTCGGTCACAAAGACCTTCTGCATCGTCACCATGCCGGCGCGGTTGGCGCGCTGGATCGTTGCCACGCGCGTGGAGACCAGACTGGTCACCCCGATGTCGGCCAGGTACTCCACCCCGCCCTTGTCCTGCGACAAGCCTTCGCAGCTGTCGATATTGACGATGACGTACTTGCCGGCGCTGGCCAGCGTGGCGATGACGGGCTGCAGCTTGCGCAGTTCCACGTTGGCGACAATGCAGACTTCGGCCACGCTTTCAAAAATGGCGTCGATCTGGTCAACACCGTAGAGTGTGCCGATGACGGGGTGTCGCGTCAGGCGCGCACCGAGGGACCTGTCCATGCTGGTTACTTCGGTTCGTTGGTGAGCACGTCACTGAGACCCAGCTTGCCTGGGTTCAGGATATTCTGCGGGTCGAGTGCCTGCTTGACCGCCGCCAGCAGCGGGAACGCCGTGTCCAGCGACGGGGCCATGTATGGCGCGCGCAACAGTCCGATTCCGTGGTGGTGGCTCAGTGCCGCATTGTATTGGATCAGCACCGCATTGGCAGCATCCCATGCCTGGCGATACCACTTCTGGCGGTCTTCCACCGCGACCTCACCGCGCAGCGAGAAGTACAGGCAGGCGCCGTCCACATAGGCGTGCGACTGGTGCGCGGAGCCGGCGAGGGTGCCCGGCACGGCATTGATGGCCTTGACCACGTCCGCGTAGATGGCAGCCAGGTCGCGCCACGGTCCCGACATTTCGAGCGTGTCGGCGACAAAGCCGGGGCTGCGCTTGAAGCCCTCGGCGCTCTTGCCGGTCAGGTAGCGCGTGTCGAGCCAGCGCTCGAAAATGGACTCGCTGTCCAGCTTGTCACCAAGTTCCTGGCACACGCGCTCGCTGATCGTCATCACCGCATCGACCATCTCGCGCGCCCCCTCGTCGGCAACCAGCAGGACGTTGGTGTCCGGCAGCCCGAACTGCACGCCACTCTCCAGTTCGTCATAGAGCCGCAGCGCCGCGGGATTGGCCCCGCGCTGCATGATTTCGCGGCAGGCCTCCAGACCGATGGCAAAGGTCTTGAAGCCATAGGCGATGGCGCGCCCGTAGTCGGGCAGGCGGTGCAGCTTGAGGCGCACGCGCACGATCACGCCCAGCATGCCCTCGGACCCGATGAACAGTTGCTGCAGATCCGGGCCCAATGCCGCGCGCGAGTAGCCGCCCACGGTGACGAGGCTGCCGTCGGCCAGCACCACATCCATGCCGAACACCATGTCCTCGATCTTGCCGTAGCGCGTGGACAACTGACCGGCGCCGCGGCAGGCTACCCATCCGCCGACCGTGCTGATCGCGTACGACGATGGCCAGTGGCCCATCGTCATGCCGAATTCCTTCTGCACGGTCTGTTCGAAAATGTCGCCGAACATGCCGGCTTCCACGTCGACGATCTGGCTGTCCTTGTCGAATCCGACCAACTGGTTCAGGCCGCACACGTCCAGCACGATGCCGCCGCGCACGGGCAGGGCGGCGCCCGTCACGTTGCTGCGGCCGGCCGATACGGTGACCGGAATGGCACTGGCGCTGGCAATGCGCATGACTGCCTGCACCTGTTCCACGGTGGAAGCGCGCACGATGACCCCGCGCGGCGTGGCGGGCCTGCCGGCGGTCTCCGTGATCATCGATCCGGCCCACCAGTCGCGCGTCCACGCCACGACGTCGGCGGTATCGGTCAGGACCTCGTCGGCCACCTTGCGCAAGGCCGCAATATCGGCCGCGCAGACGGCAATGGTGTCGCGTTGCAGGCCCGGCGCATCCGGGGTGCCCTGGATGTTCGCCGCATAGCCCGGCGGCGTGTGGGCGCCGACGACGTAGTTGCCGCGGTTGTAGCCGCGCTTGATGGCTTCCTTGCTGATCATGCTGAGTCTCCCATGAGGACGGATTTTTCGAGGGCGACGGCGGCCAGGTATTCGCTGACCTGCCGCGCCACGGCCGCTTCGGACAATCCGAGTTCGGCCTGGAGGATCTGGCCCACCCGCGCTGCGGCGCGGGCGGAGGCATCGCGCGCCATCAGGCGGGCGCGGATGCGTCGTGACAAGACGTCGTCAACCGTGCCGGCCAGTTCATGGCGCACGGCGTAGACGATTTCGGCTTCCGTATACGGCAGGCCTTCGACGATCGGCCTGGCCAGGGTGGCGTCCGCCTGCAGGATGTCGCTGACAAAGCGCGCTTCCGTGCCATAGCGCTCGCCCAGGTGCGCGGACATGCCGCCGGATGCGACGATGGCCTGCGCGTCATAGCCAGCCGCCCCGAGCAGATAGGCCGATCTGGTCAGGCACTTGCTGCGCTTGCCGATGACCTTCTGCGCCGCATCGATGGTTTGCTCGGCCATGTGCCGCGAGGTCGTGAGCTTGCCGCCGACGATGGTCACCAGGCCGTCGTCCGCGGTATGAATCTCGTGATTGCGCTTGATTTCCAGGGTCTTGCCGCCGGGCGGCGCCACCAGCGGGCGGCACCCCGCGATGCTGCCGACCACGTCATCCGCCGTCAGGTCGGTTTTTAGTGCCGAGCGCGCGCCCTCCAGCAGGAAGTCGAGCTCCTGCCGGGTGCACATGACATTGTCGAGGTCGCCCTCATAGTCTTCGTCGGTGGTGCCGAGGTAGGACACATTGCCCCACCGCGTGATCGTTGCCCGGCGGCTGCGCCCGGGCACCGGGATCGTCACCGTGCAGTCATTGCGGATCTTCAGCCACGGGATGGCAACGTGGACGCCCTTGGCAGGGCGAATGTGCAGGGTCCTGGCCTCGCCCTTCCTGCGGCCGGTCCAGTCGCGCAGCCAGACGCCGGTTGCCATGATGACCACGCCTGCGCGCACGCGGATCTCGCGCTCGCCGGCGTGGACAATGGCGCCATCCACCTTGCCGTGGCCGTCGCGGGTGATCTCGGCGACGGTCGCGTGATTGACCACGGCCGCTCCGTGGAACGCTGCCGTGCGCGCGATGTTCAGTGTCAGGCGGGCATCATCGACGCGCGCATCGAAGTACAGGTAGCCGCCGGTCAGATGTTCCTCATTGAAGGTCGGGCAGTGGGACAGCACCTCGGCCTTGGTCAGCTTCTGGTGCAGGATTCCTTCGCGCCAGCCACCGGCGAGGTCGTAGGTCCAGAGCAGGCTCTCGAAGGCCTTGGCGAGGCGCTTGTCGAACACGCCGTTGCGCTCCATCACCGGGAACAGGAACGGCAGCCGCTGCACCAGGTGGCGCGCGTTGCGGCGCAGGCGCTGGCGCTCCAGCAGTGAATGGCGTACCAGGCCGAGATTGCCCTGCTCGATATAGCGCAGGCCGCCGTGCACCATCTTGGATGACTTGGAAGAGGTCCCCGCGGCGAAGTCGCACTTTTCAACCAGCGCCACGCGATAGCCGCGCAAGCTGGCATCCAGCGCGGCGTAGGCGCCCGTCACGCCGCCGCCGACCACCAGGATGTCGAACGCATCCGCCTCCAGGCGGTCGAGCAGGTCCCGGCGCACCAGCCGCAACGGCTCGGTGCTGGTCATGGCGGCGCGCTCGCGGTTAGCGCTGCGGGATGGAAAAATCACCATGTCTGTTATTGCTCCTGATTAATGGACCGCAAGCGCGTCCGCATGGTTGAGCTCGGATGCCACCCGCGCATGCCAGAGCGCGCGCCGCTGGGCGCGCTCATCGGCGCTGATCGCCGGTTCGAATACTGCGTCCGGGGTGGTGGTGGTCCGGGCCTGCTGCATGGAATCCCAAAGCAGGCCGGACGAGCCGGCAAGGTAAGCGATGCCGCGCAGGCTGGCGCGGTCGGTCTCCTTCATGCGGTGGATGGAAATTCCGCTGAGATCCGCCTGCATCTGCAGCAGCGCATCGCTGCCGGACAAGCCGCCGCCAACCACGAGCTCCGACACCGGCACGCCCGCGATCTTCCGGTTTGCCTCGATGCAGGAAGTCACCGAATGCGCAATGCCTTCAAGGATGGCAAAGGCCATCTCGGCCTGCGTCGTTGCCATCGAGATGCCGGTCAGTGCGGCGCGCGCCTCGGGCTGCATGCGTGGGACGCGCAGGCCGGTCAGCGCGGGAATAAAGGTCACGCCTCGTGAAGACGCAACGGTGCTGGCCAGCGCACTGATTTGCCTGGCGTTCTCGAACCAGCCGAGCTTGTCGCAGACCCAGTTGAGCGCGGAGCCGGTGGTGGCGACAAAGGTTTCGACGGAGAAATGCGACACGCCCAGTTGCCGGCGCGCGGTCATGGTCAGGGTGCTGTCCGACTTGCCGCTGCGGGCAGGAAGGTTCGGACCGACTAACAGGTCGACGAAGCTGCCGGTGCCATGCAGGCACATCGCCTGGCCGGCATCGAGACATCCCAGGCCGATTGCGCCGGCGAGCTGGTCCCCGGCACAAGCCAGGATCGGCACGTCAAGCCCCAGCACGTCCGGCCGCGTGCGGCCGAAGTTGTCCGCATCCTGGCGCAGCTCAGGCAGCAGCTCGCGCGGAAAGCCAAGCGCGTCGATCCAGTCGAGCTGGTAGCGATGCCCGGTCAGTACATAGGCGTTGCAGGAAGTGGCGTTGGTCGGCGTGGTGATGCACGTGCGTGCCGTCGACAGGTGCCAAAGCAGCCAGCTGTCGATGGTGCCGAAGGCGAGCCGGCGCGCACGGAAGGCGTCAGCCACAGCCGGCGTGTCGCGCAGGTGCCGCGCCGCCCATAGGTAAGGCGAGCGCACACCGGTGGGGCGGCCGACTGCTTCGCGCAGAGTCGCGTCCCATGCCGGCGCAAGCTGATCCAGATCGGCTGCGTATCGCGTGTCCTGCCACACCATGGCGGGTACCAGCGCACGTCCGGTCTGCGTGTCCCACAGTACCGAGGTGGCGCGCTGGGTCGCGATGGCGAGGGCGGTGACGGTCAGGTTTTCGCGGGCAGCCTGTGCCAGGGTGGCGTGGCAAACTGCCAGGGTCTTGTCGAGCAGGACGTCGGCGTCCTGCTCGACCACGCCAGGGCAGGGCGAACGGACCTCAAGCGTGGTGTACTCGAGGCACATGACATGACCGTCAGCGGCGACCACCGCTGCCCGGGTGCCTGAGGTGCCCTCATCGATCGCAAGGATGACATTTCTGCGCTGGGTCATGGGCGGGCCTTCTCAATCGCGGGATTCATGAAACCCGGAGCGTCCGGCACATCGCCCTTGAACTGCGGGGCATCGGCTTCATTGTCGGGGTTGATGGTGGTGCGGGTCGGGTCCCAGCGGATCGCAAAGCAGATGATGCTGGCCAGCAGCGGGACCACAGAGAGAATCAGGAAGGTGGTTTCCAGCCCATATTGTGCGCGGAACAGCGGGAACACCAGCAGGCCCAGTGCAGCGCCGATGGCGCCGAGCGCGCCGATGATGCCGTTGGCGCCCGCGCGAAGTTCGCTGCGGAAGGACAGTGACGACAGGCTTTTGCCATTCGCGCCGGGCCCGCCCGAGTGGAACAGGATGAACAGCGACGGAACCACCACTGCCATCCACATCGGCATCTTGCCGTTGAACAGGCCCAGGATCAGCAGCATGGCGAATACCGCCGCAAAGCCGAACGCCGAGGCGCGGCGCAGGCCCAGCTTGCGGCCTATCAAGGGCGAGAGGAAGCCGCCAAAGATGCCGCAGACGTTGAAAACCAGCGCGCCGATGGTCGCGTAGACAAAGTCCTTGCCGAACAGGGCCGCACTGATCAGCGGCAGGTACCAGCCGATCGCGAAGTACTGGATCGACTGCCCGATTTGCACGGTGGCCGCCAGCACGGTGCGCGGCAGGTAGACGCCGCGGAAGATCAGCAGAACGTTGGCCAGGCCGCGGCGCGCCTGGTTGAGGACGGGGATGCGTTCCGCGGGCGGTGCGGCTACGAACTCACGTCCGTAGATGCGCGTCATGGCGTGTGCGGCGGCATCGAGCAATTCCTTGCGTGCCAGCCAGATCGGGCTTTCCACCAGGAACAGGCCCTGCAGCAGCAGGATGATCACGCCGAAGACCGCGGTGGCTGCCACCGAGTAGCGCCAGATCGTATCGCCAACGTCCCAGGAGTAGAACAGCAGTGCCAGCAGCAGGTTGGAGCAGACGGCCGTGTACCACATGCCTTGCCACGTGTTCAGCCGACTCTTGAGTTTCACCGGCGTGAACTCCGCCAGCACCGCCATGGCGATGGCAAAGTCGATGCCGTAGGCCGCGCCGACAAAGAAGCGACCGGCCAGGATCACCTCGAAGCCGGGGGCAAACACCACCAGCAATGCGCCGACCACGGCCAGGACCTTGGCGAGAACCAGCGGGCGGACGCGGCCCCAGCGGTCGGCCATCCAGCCGCCGATAGGGTTGAAGGCAATGGCCACCCAGGAGGCAAACGAGGTCAACAGGGCGACCTTTGCAGGCGCGAGTTGAAGGTTGCGCGTCATCGGCCCGAGGCCGGCGCTCAGCGCAGAATTGGAAAACGCGTCAAGGAATAGCCCGCCGAGTGCGAGCCACCAGATGACACCGGCCCTGCCGCGAATGCCCGGGCAGGAATCTATGTAGGCAATGACATCATCGATGCCACGAATCTTGATGGCAGAGTGTTGCACGGCGGTCTCCTCTTATTTGTTCTGTAAGAGGCCGCAGCAACTGCAAGGCGCGAAGAGACCATCTTACAGATGGTCTCTTATCTAGATCTGCGTGACCAATGTATGGCTTCGCAGGCACAGCGTCAACCGGGAAAACCCTTGTCCCGGGCATTAGCGTGCAGCGGTATTTCCCACTGCACGGCTGAGGCTGGCATCCGGCGGTCGCAACTGCCCCTCATGCCGCCGCCCCAGCCACCAGCCCAGCCCCGCCCACACCAGCGCCAGCACGGCGCCAGCCAGCGCCACCGTGGCGGGATGGCCCGACAGCGCATCGATCGCCGTCTTGACCCACGCACTGACCGCATCGCCCGCACGGTAGACCGCGGTGTCAATCACGTTCTTGGCCTTGTACTTGGTCTCGGGATCGACCACGGTGAACAGCATCTCGCGCCCGGGGCGCAGCAGCGCGTATTCGCCCACGCGCCGCAGGATCATCACGCCGGCCAGCACGCCGAAGGTCGGCAGCATCGCCAGCACGAGAAAGCCGCAGGTCACCGCCAGCGGCACCGCGGTCAGCAGCACGGTGACGCCATAGCGGCGCGCCATACGGCCGGTGAAGAAGAGCTGGACCAGGATGGTCAGCGCCTGCACGGTAGCATCCAGCGCGCTGAAGACCTGGGTCTGGCGGGTGCGCTCCGGGAAGGCCTCGGCCACCAGCCGCGCCTGCTCGAAATACAGGAAGGTGCTGGCCGTGGCCAGCAGGATCACGAACAGGCCGATGCCAAGCAGGTAGCGCGAGCGCAGCAGCAGCGACAGCCCGGCCAGCAGCCCGCCGCCGATGGGGTTGGCCGGATCCTGCGCCGCGCCGGCCGGGGCTTCGCCCGGCTGCACCACGCCCGCGCCGGCGCGGCGGCGCCAGCCGAACAGCCAGCCCACGCCCGGCAGCGTTGCGGCCAGCAGCGCTGCCGACAGCAGCATCAGCCCGGTCAGGCCGATCTGCGGCACCAGCCAGCCGCCCAGCACCGGCCCGGCCAGTCCGCCCGCGCTGGCGCCGGCGGCCAGCAATGCGAACAGGCGGCGCGCCTGCTCGGGGCGGAACACATCGGCCATCAGGCTCCATGCCACGGACACCACGAACAGGTTGAACACCGACAGCCACACGTAGAACACGCGCGCCAGCCAGACGTTGTCAGGCAGGGCGCGAGTGGCCAGCGCAAAGCCAAGCAGGTTGGCGATAAAGAAGGCGTACACCCAGGGCACGAAGCGCCGCCGCGGCAGCCACGCGCAGACCGCGCCGTACAGCGGGATCGCGGCCAGCATCACGACAAAGGTGGCGGTGAACAGCCACTGCAGGTTCTTCACGCCGCCGGCAATGCCCATGGTCTCGCGCACCGGGCGCAGCATGAAATAGCTGGCGAACAGGCAGAAGAAAAACAGGAAGCCGGCCACCACGGCGCCGGTCTCGCCGGGGCGGATGCCGAAGCCGCGCCGCAGCCGGGCCAGGCCGCCGGCAGGCGCCTCGCGCGCGGGATCGTCCACGATAGATTGCCGCTCAGCGCAGCAGCGCGGCGATGCGCTCGCGCTGGCCGGGGTCAGGCATGCGGCCCAGTCCGGCGCCGAGGTTGTCGGCCATGTTGGGCGGCTTGGAGGTGGCCGGGATCGCCGCGGTCACGGCGGGATGGCTGACGATGAACTTCAGGAACAGCTGGGCCCACGAGCCGCAGTCGATATCGCCGGCCCACGGCGGCAGCGGTCGGTCCTTGACGGCGCGAAAGAGGCGCCCGTCCTGAAATGGCCGGTTGATCAGCACCGCCACGCCGCGTGCTTCGCACAGCGGCAGCAGCGTGCGCTCGGCATTGCGCTCGGCCACTGAATAGTTGATCTGGACAAAGTCCACGCGCTCGCTGCGCACGATATTCTCCAGCGCCTCGTGCGCATCGTCGCGGTAGTGGGTGACGCCCAGGTAGCGGATGCGGCCCTGTTCCTTCAGCTCGCGCAGCCAGCGCAGGTTGGCCTGCCAGTCAATCAGGTTGTGTATCTGCAGCAGGTCGACCTTGTCTACATGCAGGTCGGCCAGCGAGCGCGCCCATTGCGCCTGCGCGGGCGCGCCGGACTTGGCCGAGATCTTGGTGGCCAGGAACACCCGGCTGCGGGCGTTGGCCGCGCGCAGCAGGTCGCCGGTCACGGCCTCTGCGCTGCCGTAGCTGGGCGCGGTATCGACGACCGAGCCTTCGCTCTGCAGCAGCAGGCCCATTACCTCCGCCAGCGGCTTGCGTTCGGCGGCGCCGGTGCCGACGTTGAAGGTGTCGGCGGTGCCCATGCCGATCACGGGCAGGGCTTCGGTGGTGCCCGGGATATTGCGGCGCAAGGGGGCGGCGACGGTGGCGGCATGAGCCGGCAGCACAGGGCCGAGGCCGGTAGCGGCCAGGCCTGCTGCAAGGCTGAGGAAGGAGCGGCGGTCGATCGACATGGGATGGTTCCCGGCAAGTCACTTACTGGTTGACCTTAGGCGGTGGGCGGAGCCTTGTAAACCGTTGCGTTGATCGGTTGCGCGGCAGACTTCGCCGTTCAGGGCGGGGAATGGCAAGGCGCGGCTGGATGCGCTGGTGAGCGCGGCCTGGAGGGGCGCGGTGGCTCCGGACACAGGCGAAAATGAGCCACTAACGTTAAATTTCTTGTGGAATCAATCAGGCAATTCAGATTTTCATGTTTTGTCTCATTTTGAGATTTTTGACATTTATTTCTTAGTGGTTTGGGTAAAGTTGCGCACGTATCAAACCGTGTGCCGTTACCCAGATCATGAATCGCCGTTGCTACCGCCTTGTCTTCAATCGGTCACGCGCCATGCTGATGGCGGTCGAGGAATCGGCGAGCGGCCTGGGCAAGCGGCGCAGCGCCGGGTCACGCGGCACACAGGCTCCGGCGTTCACCCGCATGGCGCGCTTCGGCCTGCCGGCAACGACCCTGGCCGCCTGGTGCGCAATGGGGCTGCCATGGGCGGCCAGCGCACAGGTGGTGGCGGACCCGAACGCGGGCGCCAACCGGCCCGCCGTGGTCCAGACCGCGAACGGGCTGCAGCAGGTCAATATCACCCGGCCGTCCACCGCCGGCGTGTCCGTCAACGCCTACACCCAGTTCGACGTCCCCAAGGCCGGCATCATCCTGAACAATTCGCCGTCGATCGTGGCTACCCAGCAGGCGGGGTACGTCAACGGCAACCCGAACCTGCTGCCGGGCGGCTCGGCCCGCATCATCGTCAACCAGGCCACCGGCACACTGCCGAGCCAGTTGCGCGGCTACCTGGAGGTTGCCGGACAAGGGCTACGTCACCACCCGCGTGCTGGTACCCGAGCAGGACTTGAGTTCCGGCACGCTGAAGCTGGCACTGCTCCCCGGCGTCATAGGCGAACTGCGCTTCGCCGAGCCCGACCTGTGGGGCACCCGGAAATCGGCTTTCCCCGCACGCCCAGGCGACTTGCTGAACCTGCGCGACCTTGAGCAAGGCCTGGAGCAAATGAAGCGTGTGCCGAGCCAGGATGTGGACATGCAGATCGTGCCGACGAAGGCGCCGGGCGTGAGCGGTGTGGTGATCGCCGTCAAACGCGGCAAGCCCTGGACGGTGGTGGCCTCGGTGGACAATTCCGGCACGCGCTCGACCGGCAAGTGGCAGGGCAACCTGAGCGTGAGTCTGGACAATCCGCTCGGCCTGAACGACCTTTTCAACGTCGGCTACAACCAGGATCTGGGCTTCGCCAACAAGGAACAGGCACGCGTGGCTGGAATGGCTATTACTCGGTGAACAACTATTTCCAGCAGATCGCCGGTGTCAATCAGACCTTCATCTCCAGCGGCAAGTCGGAGACAGCGGACCTGAAGCTGCACCGCGTGCTCAACCGCAGCCAGAACGATGTGTTCGGCATGCAGTTTCGCCTGACCCGGCGCTTTGGCAAGAGCTTCATCGAGGACACCGAGATCGCGCAGCAGCGCCGCAACAATACGGTGCTCGAGGCGGGCATCACGGATCGCCACTACTTCGGCGCGGCGCAGTTCGACGGCACGCTGGCCTATCGCCAGGGCATCGGCGGATTCGGCGCGCAGGACGATGTGTTGGCCGACAGTGGCGGCCCCCCTGGCGCTATCGGATGCTCGTGGCGGACGCCAACCTGTCGGTACCGTTCAAGCTGGGCGAGCTGCCGCTGCGGTATGTCACCACTTTCCACGGCCAGTTCACCAACGACCGGCTCTACTACATTGATGCGCTCACCATCGGCAGCCGCTACACGGTGCGTGGCTTCGATGGAGAGAACCTGCTGGCCAGCGAGCGCGGCTTCTATTGGCGCAATGAGCTACATGCGCCTCTGGGCGGCAGCCGGGCAGGCGCTGTCTGCAGGACTCGATTATGGAAGGGTCTTCGGGCCGATTACCACTGCGCTGGCCGGCACCCAACTGACCGGGGCGGTGATTGGACTACGCGGAGGGCTGGGCTCGCGGCTGGGCTCAGTCTCGTATGACGTGTTCGTCGGTATGCCGGTCTATAAGCCCGCAGCGTTCCATACGGCCGCGGTGACGGCTGGGTTGCAGGTGGTGTATCGGTACTGATTCCCGCAGGACGAGGCGTGACAGTGCAGAATCATCGGCACACCAACAGTTGGCAAGCATCCGGTTGTAGCGGGGCGTACTTCAGCAGCCTGCTAGTGAAGCTTGGGTCGATGCGCCACACGAAAACGCACTGACAAGTCGTTGAGACGCTGATCCAGTGTCCATAGCCGTGCGCCTGGCGTGATCAAAGTGGAAGCCAGCAATGAGACATCCACCAGGCCGCAACCGAGTCCATGCAATTTCTCGTGCTCGATGAACGCCATTACCTCTGCCAGGCTGGCCTGCCTTGCGGGCTGCAACAGCCCGATGTCACCGAGTGTCCGCGCACGCGGTGCCGGGGGCGTGCCGCAGGCTAGTTCAACCAGGACCATGGGGTGGGTCAGTGCTTGATCCGACACGAGCAAACTGACCAGTGCGTCATTGCGGTTCTTGAAATGATCCACCCACACAGAGGTGTCGACGAGCACGCTCATTTCGATTCGGGTTCCATGCGGCTACGTGGCACATCTTCCATGTCGGGCGCGGTGCCACCCAGCGCCGCGAGGCGCTTGGCTGCTTGCACCCGCACGAAAGTCTTGATTGCCTCACGAAAAAGATCAGATTTGTCCATGCCAGGGTCGGCTATCTCTAGTGCTTGTTCATAAAGGGCGTCATCGATAGTGACGGTCGTGCGCATAGCATGCTCCTTGCCTCAAATTTGATGTTATGGTGCATCAAAAAAAGCATCTAGGCAAGGTTGCCCGCAGGATGGTGTGACGGTGACTGCCCCGTCACACCAACGCGCCGCTACATCATCCGCTCCCGTTCGGCCAGCAGTCCATCAAGCTGCGCCTTCACCATGCCAAGCAGGCAAAGCGCGCTGAAGCAGCCCTCCGAGCGTTCGCTTTCGTGATCCAGAAGTACGAGAACTCCGTCGATACCAGCGCGGACCTGCTGCAAGCATTCGTTAGCCATCTTATCGATCGTCGTCATTGATTCCTCACTGGTGAGTGCGCGCCACTCCTTTCCACGTGAGGGCGGCGGGCCAGTCAACGAGGGTGGAAAGACCGGTCTGACGAGCAACGCCTGTCCTCGTCAGACATCCGGGCTTTCCACACCCGATCATCGGTGATCCGATGACGCCACCAGTATTTGCTGTCGGTGCAGGGGAATCGATGAGAGATGTCGCATTTCCAGGGGCGGGCGAAGTTTGAATCCATGCAGCGGATCCAGAAATCGCCGACTCTTGAAAATGCACGTGCGGCTTTCGTAAACCGCGCCCATGCCGTCGAAGGCAGTCACGGCCATGAAGCTGGGATGGCCCGCGCAGGCAAGCCAATCCCGGTGGATACCGGGGCCTGCCGGGGCCGCCCGGCGCGCCCCCGGGGCGGGGGCGTGGGAGGTAATGCTCAGATCAGCGTGGCCAGGCCCAGCGTCAGCAGCAGTGCCACCACGGAGATGATGGTTTCGCAGACCGACCAGGTCTGGAAGGTCTGGGTCACGGTCATGTTGAAGTACTCCTTGACCAGCCAGAAGCCGCCGTCGTTCACGTGCGACAGGATCAGCGAGCCGGCGCCGGTGGTCAGCACCAGCAGTTCCGGGCGGGTGCCCGGCACGCTGGCGGCGATCGGCGCGACGATGCCCGCGGCGGTGGTCATGGCCACCGTGGCCGAGCCCGTGGCGATGCGGATCATCACCGCCACCAGCCAGCCCAGCACCAGCACCGACACGTTGGCGCCGGTGGCGACGTCGACGATGGCGTTGGAGATGCCGGAGTCGCGCAGGATGCGGCCAAAGCCGCCGCCGGCGCCGACCACCAGCGTGATGATGGCGGTGGGCGCCACGCACTCGTTGGTGAACTTGAGGATGGTCTCGCGGTTGAAGCCGCGCGCCTTGCCGAAGGTGTAGAAGCTCACCAGCGCGGCGATCAGCAGCGCCATCACCGAGTTGCCGATCAGCTTCAGGAAGTCGTTGGCAAAGGTCTTGGGCGTGGTGAACAGGTCGGCCCAGCTGCCGATCAGCATCAGGATCACGGGCAGCAGGATGGTGAACACCGTGATGCCGAAGCCCGGCAACTCGTGCGATGCCTTGACGCGCTCATCCTCTTCGGTGAACTGGTCCGCCAGCGGGTTGACCTCGGGCAGCTTGACGTAGCGGTCCATCAGCTTGGCGAACAGCGGGCCGGCGAGGGCTGCCGTGGGAATGCCAACGATCAGCGCGTACATGATGGTCTTGCCGATGTCGGCGCCATAGGCGGTCACCGCCAGCAGCGCGGCCGGGTGCGGCGGGATCAGGCCGTGCACCACGGACAGGCCGGCCACCATCGGGATGCCGACCAGCACCATCGACGTGCCGGTGCGCTTGGCCACGTTGAAGGCGATCGGCACCAGCAGCACGAAGCCCACTTCAAAGAACACCGGCAGGCCGACGATAAAGGCGATGGTGGCCATTGCCCAATGCACGTTCTTCGCGCCGAAGAAATCGATCAGTGTGTTCGCGATGCGCTCCGCGCCGCCGGATTCGGCCATCATCTTGCCGAGCATGGTGCCAAGGCCGACCACCAGCGCGATATGGCCCAGCGTGCCGCCGACACCGGCTTCAAAGGACTTGACGATGTCGCCCATCGGCATGCCCACGGCAAAGCCGAGCAGCACCGATACGACCACCAGGGTAATGAAGGGGTTGAGCTTGAAGCGCGCGATCAGCACCACCAGTGCGATCACTGCGATCAGCGCATACACCAAGAGCGTGGTTCCGGTGACGGCACCCATATAGTCTCCTTGTGTGGAAAAAAGGCCGCTTGTGGCGGCAGGGGTTAGTTTTTAGTTTTTCCCCTCTCCCGCGGTAGCGGGAGAGGGCACGCAATCCGCAGGCAGCAGGCTCAGGCCGCCGGCTTCTTGTAGGCGATGCAGTCCACTTCGACCTTGCAGTCCACCACCATGCTCGACTGCACGCAGGCGCGCGCGGGCGGGTTGGCGCCGAAGTATTCCTTGAAGATCTTGTTGAACGAGGCGAAGTCGCGCGTGTCGTCCAGCCAGACGCCGCAGCGCACCACGTGCTCCGGGCCGTAGCCGGCCTCGGCCAGGATGGCCAGCACGTTCTTGATGGCCTGGTGGGTCTGGGGCACGATGCCGCCGTCGATGACCTCGCCGCTGACCATCGGCACCTGGCCGGAGACGTAGAGCCAGCCGTCGGCCGCGACCGCGCGGGCAAAGGGCATGTGCTGGCCGCCGGTACCGGTGCCGCCTTCGACGCCGAATCGTTTGATGTCCATGGGTACTCCTGGGATGGGTTGGATATGGGAAGGAAGGAGGGCAGCGCGCCGGTCAGGCGGCGCCGAACTCAGGCCGCGAGCCTCGCGGCAGGAACCGGCCGGCGCGCACGCCGGTGGCCTGGCGCTGCTGCCATGACAGCTCGCCGTTGACCCAGACCGCGGCAATGCCCTCGGCCGGTTGCATGGGATCGGTAAAGCTGGCCGCATCTCGGATGGTGGTGGCGTCGAACAGCACCAGGTCGGCCCAGTAGCCTTCACGCACGAAGCCGCGCTCCTGCAGCCCGAAGCGCTCGGCGGACATGCCGGTCATCTTGTTGACGGCCACCGTCAGCGGGAACAGCTCGCGGTCGCGGGCGTAGTGGCCCAGCACGCGCGGGAAGGCGCCCCACAGGCGCGGATGCGGCAGCGGGTCGTTGGGCAGCCCGTCCGACCCGACCACCGTGGCCGGATGGCTCAGGATGCGGTCGACGTCGGCGTCTTCCATGCAGTGGTAGACCGCGCCCGCGGGCATCAGCCGGCGCGCGGCTTCGTGCAGGTTTACCTGCCATTCGGCGGCGATATCGGCCAGCAGGCGGCCGCCCATCTCGGGCGCGCCTTCGGACCAGGTCACCATGATGTCGAAGTCGCTGGTGACCTGCTTCAGGTCCAGCGTGGAGGAGCTGGCGGTGTAGGGGTAGCAGTCGCAGCCCACCGGCTGCCAGCGCTGCGCACCGTCGAGCGCGTCCAGCACCTCGGTGCTGCGGCCCCAGTTGGCCACGCCCGCGCATTTCAGGTGCGAGATCACCACCGGCACGCGCGCATGGCGGCCGATGCGGAAGGCCTCATCCATGGCGTCGAGGATCTCGGCGAACTCGCTGCGCAGGTGGGTGGCGTAGAGCGCGCCGGCCTTGGCCAGCGGTTCGGCCAGCGCCAGCACCTCATCGGTCGGCGCGCTGAAGGCGTTGGCGTAGGCCAGGCCCGTGGACAGGCCCAGCGCGCCGTGCTGCAGCGCTTCTTCCAGCTGCGCGCGCATTGCCGCGATTTCTTCCGGCGTGGCGGCGCGGTCGAAGCGGTCCATATGGTTGCTGCGCAGCGCGGTATGGCCGACCAGCGCGGCAACGTTGACCGCGGGCTGCGCGGCTTCCACCGCATCGACGTAGGACTTGAAATCCGGGTAGCGGAAGGCGTCGGCATGGCCGAGCAGGTTCATCGGGTCGGGCGGCTCGCCCGCCAGCGTCACCGGTGCGGCGCTGATGCCGCAGTTGCCGACCACCACCGTGGTCACGCCCTGCGACAGCTTGGGCGTCATCGCGGGCTGGCGCACCACGTTGGTATCGTCGTGCGTATGCACGTCGACAAAGCCCGGTGCAAGGACCAGGCCGTCGCCTTCGACTACATGCGAGGCGGCGTCGGGATCGATCGCGCCGGCTTCATCGATGCGGGCGATGCGGCCGTCGCGCAGGGCCACGTCGGCCAGGCGTGCGGCGGCGCCGGAGCCGTCGATCAGGGTGACGCAGCGGATCAGGGTATCGAACAGGTGTGGCATGGTCAGTCTCCGAGCGGCTGGCGGCTGTCAGGGCCCCGGGCGGGGCCGCTTTCGCCGCGGTGGCTGTCCAGCACGTACTTGAGCCGGCGCAGGCGCTCTTTGCTCTGGTCCGGCTGCAACAGCGCGCATTGCGTGGCGAGCACGTCCAGCACCATCAGCATGGCGTAGCGCGATGCCGACGGTTTGAAAATGAAATCCGTCTCCAGCGTGCGCACCGGCAGCAGCACGTCGGCGCGCGCGGCCAGCGGCGAGCCCAGCGCGGTCACGGCCACCAGGCGGGCACCGTACTCGCGCGCGATATCGCAGCTGGCCAGCATCTCCGGCACGCGGCCGCTGGCCGAGAAGGCCAGCACCACGTCGTCGCGGCCCAGCGTGGCCGCCACCATCTTCTGTAGCAGCGCGTCCTGGTAGCTCGCCACCGGCTGGCCCAGGCGCGCCAGGCGATGGCGGGCCTCGTCGGCCATGAACGACGAGCCGCCGCCCATGCCAAAAGCGTAGACCATGCGTGCGCCGAGCAACAGGCGCGCGGCCTGTTCGATGCGCTGCGCATCCATCATGCCGCGGTTGACTTCGAGCGCGGTGAGGATGTCGGCGTGGATGCTGTCAGCGAGTGTGGCCGGGGTGGCTTCACCGGCGGGAACGCTGCCGGGTTGCAGGAAGCGCGCACCCACCGCGGTGGCCTGCGCCAGGCGCAGCTTCAGGTCGCGCACGTCGCGGCAGCCGATGGCCTTGGCAAAGCGCGTCACGCTGGCCTCGCTGACGCCGGCCTTGCGCGCCAGCTCATTGATGCTGGCGGCGGCCGCGCCGGCCAGGTCTTCCAGTACCACCTGCGCCACCTTCTGCTCGGCCAGGCGCAGCGCGGGGCCGCGCTCGGCGATGCGGGTCAGGATGTCGAAGGGCGCGGTCATGGGCGGCAGGTCTGGTCGGAAGACGGGTCGGATCGAAATGTGACGAAAACTGCGGTGCTTGCAGGCAGGGGCTATAACAGTGATTGGCGCACGTGGCGGATGCCAGTCGCGTGGTCCCGGCTAGCCCTTCCGGGCATCTGCGTGTTACTTTATAACAAGGATGAAATATCTTATTTTCAGGGCTATCATTACGTCAATCAGATTTTTTCAGGGTGATGACAAGCATGCGTGAAATAAAGTATCAGGCTGGCGTGATCGATCCGCTCAACAAGGCGCTGGGACGGATGGAGACCCCGATCGCCCCGGATGCGGCCGGCCAGACCGGCTGGAACCTGTTGCGGGAAGAGCTGAGCCTGCCGGCCGCGGTGCTCTATGAAGACCGGCTTGCGCATAACCTGGAATGGATGCGCCGCTTCATGAACGAATACGGCGTGCAGCTTGCGCCGCATGGCAAGACCACCATGGCGCCCAAGCTGTTTGCGCGCCAGCTTGGCGCCGGCGCGTGGGGCATCACGCTGGCCACCGCGCACCAGACCGCTGCCGCGCATGCGCACGGCGTCAAGCGCGTGCTGATGGCCAACCAGCTGGTGGGCCGGCGCAATATGGAAATCATCGCTGACCTGCTGCGCGATCCGGATTTCGAATTCTTCGCGCTGGTGGACTCGGCCGCGCTGGTCGACCAGCTCGGCAAGTTCTTCCAGGAGCGCGGCCAGAAGCTGCAGGTGCTGCTGGAACTGGGCGTGGAAGGCGGGCGCACCGGCGTACGCGACGACGCGCAGCAGCAGGCCGTGCTGGACGCGCTGGCGCGCTGGCCGCAGGCGCTGTCGCTGGCCGGCGTCGAGATCTATGAAGGCGTGCTCAAGGAAGAAGCCGATATCCGCAAGTTCCTGCAGCGCACCGTGGCGGTAACGCGGCAGCTGGCACAGGAAGGCCGCTTCGGCCGCAGCCCGGTGGTGATGTCGGGCGCGGGTTCGGCCTGGTACGACGTGGTGGCCGAGGAATTCGCGCGCACCGAGATCGGCGCGCCGATCGACATCGTGCTGCGCCCGGGCTGCTACCTGACGCATGACGTGGGCATCTACCGCGCCGCGCAGCAGCGCATCCTGGCCAGCAACCCGGTCGCGCAGAAGATGCGCGAGGGCCTGCTGCCGGCGCTGCAGCTGTGGGCCTATGTGCAGTCGATCCCCGAGCCGGACCGCGTCATCATCGGCATGGGCAAGCGCGATGCGGCCTTCGACGCCGGCATGCCGATCCCGGCACGGCTGTACCGGCCTGGCACCGAGGCGCCGGTGGACGTCCCCGCGCATTGGGAAGTCACCGGCATGATGGACCAGCACGCCTACCTGCAGGTCAAGCCTGGCGACGACGTTCAGGTCGGCGACATGATCGCCTTCGATATCTCGCACCCGTGCCTGACTTTCGACAAGTGGCGCCATATCCCGGTGCTGGACCGCGACATGCGCGTGATCGACATCGTGCAAACCTTCTTCTGAGGCAGGCAGCCCCATGAGCATCGATATCCTGGCCTACGGCGAACCGCTGGTGGAGTTCAACCAACAGCCCGACGATCCGTCGCGCTACCTGCAAGGCTTTGGCGGCGACACTTCCAACTTCTGCATTGCCGCTGCGCGCCAGGGCGCCAGCACCGGCTATATCTGCGCGGTCGGTGCCGACACCTTCGGCGAGCGCCTGCGCGCGCTATGGACGCAGGAGCGGGTCGATACCCGCCACGTGCGCGTCGACCCGAGCGCGCCTACCGGGGTCTACTTTGTCTCGCACGACAACCACGGCCACCGCTTCGATTACCTGCGCGAAGGCTCTGCTGCCAGCCGCTACCAGCACGAGCATCTGCCGCTGGGCGCGATCACCGCGGCGCGCTACCTGCACCTGTCGGGCATCAGCCTGGCCATCAGCACCAGCGCCTGCGATGCCGGGCTGGACGCGATGGAGCATGCGCGCAAGGCCGGCACCAAGGTCACGCTGGACACCAACCTGCGGCTGCGGCTGTGGTCGCTGGCGCGCGCGCGCGGCATCATGCGCGAGGCCCTGATGCTGACCGACGTGTGCCTGCCCAGCTGGGATGACATCACCGTGCTGACCGGGTTGGACGACCGCGACGCCATCGTCGACTACCTGCTGGGCTGCGGCATCGGCCTGGTCGCGCTGAAGCTGGGCGAAGAGGGCTCCTATGTGGCCACGCCAGAGTCGCGCGCGCTGGTGCCGCCTTATCCGGTCAAGCCGGTCGATGCCACCGGGGCGGGCGACTGCTTCGGCGGCAGCTTTGTTGCGCGCCTGGCCGCGGGTGCCGACCCGTTCGAGGCGGCGCGTTATGCCAACGTGGCTGCCGCGCTGTCGACCACCGGTTATGGCGCGGTGGCGCCGATCCCCGACGCCCAGACCGTGCTGGGCCGGCTGGCGCAGTCGGTGTCGGTGATCGCATGACCCGGTTGGCCTGAACTCCTGCTTCCCTGAAACCCTGCTTCTGCACTCCCTACTCCGAGACAGCCATGCAAAACCAGACTTCCCCGCTGCTTCAACGCCTTGCCGACGTGCCGGTGATCCCGGTGCTGGAATTCCACTCGGTCGACGAGGCCCTGCACGTCAGCGAGGCACTGGTCACCGGCGGCTTGCCGCTGCTTGAGATCACGCTGCGTACGCCGGTGGCACTGGAGGCGATCAAGGCGGTGGCGGCAGCCTTGCCGCAGGCCTGCGTCGGAGCCGGCACGGTGCTGAACGTCGAGCAGCTGCACGCCGTGCGCGATGCGGGCGCGCAGTTTGCCGTCTCGCCCGGCCTGACCCCGGCGCTGGCCGAGGGCGCGCAGGGCGCGGGCATCTCGCTGCTGCCGGGCGTGGCCACCGCCAGTGAGGCGATGGCGGCGCTGGAAGCCGGCTTCACCTTCCTCAAGTTCTTCCCGGCGCAGGCAGCGGGCGGCGTGCCGATGCTGAAGTCGCTGGGCGGCCCGCTGCCGCAGCTGCGCTTCTGCCCGACCGGCGGCATCGACGCCGCGCTGGCGCCGACCTACCTGGCGCTGCCGAACGTGGTGTGCGTGGGCGGTTCGTGGGTGGTGCCCAAGGACGCGGTTGCCAGTGGCGACTGGGGCCGCATCCGCACGCTGGCCGAGCAGGCCAGGGCGTTGCGCAACAAGCGCTGAGCAGCGGCAGCGCAAAGAGAAACGGCACGCCATGCGGCGTGCCGTTTTCATATCGACGCGGTCCGGGCCGCATCAGACTTGGGGGGCTGGCGGCTTACTTGTGACGGTCCGCCGAGCTTTCGAGCTTCTGGCCACCGCGCTGAATGTCCTGGCCGAGCCCCGCCATCGTGTTGCATCCAGCCAACAGTGTGGCAAACAAAACGCACCAGATCCAACCTTTCTTCACGCCGGGCTCCTTTCGAGGATTTCAAGAATCGAGAGATTCAGGGATTGAGGGATTTGCGCCGATTTTACCGCTGCTGTGAGCGGGTTTGACATCTGGTATGTGCCAATTTGTAAATCGTGCAACGGGCGCAACGCCAGCCGCTTCTCAGGCGTGGGGCGCCAGCAGTTCCCGGGCGCGCTGCTGGATTGCCGCATGGGTCTGGAGCAGCCAGGTCGCAGGGAATGGCTGCGCCAGCAGGTAGCCCTGCACGCTGTGGCAGCCCCAGGCACGCACCGCCTCGAGCTGCTGGCGGGTCTCGATCCCCTTGGCGCAGACCGACACGCCGGCGCCCCGGGCCAGCCGGCAGGCGGCGCGCAGGCTGTCGGCACGGTTGGCGGAATCACCGGGCCGGGGGGCATGGCCCAGCCGGCGCGCGTCCAGCGTGACGCGGTCCGGGTGCAGCGCCGCCAGCAACTGGCGGCAGCCCGGGCTGTCGTCGAAATCGCCCAGCGTCAGTTGCAGTCCGCGCCGGCGCAGGGCGGCAAAGCGGGCAATGATGTCGGCGTCGGCCGGCACCGCGCTGGCCGACACTTCGATGCACAGGCGGTCCGGTGCGATGCCGCCTGCGTCGATGGCCTGGGCCAGTGCCTCCACCATCTGCGGGCGGTGCAGCTGGGCGCTGGAGGCCAGCAGGGTGAATTGCAGCGGGGCCACGTTTTCGGCGGCGCGTACCAGCGGCAGCACGCTTTCCAGCAGCCAGCTGCCAATCCGGCCGACCAGCCCCAGCGACTCCACCGCCGGCAGGAAATCCTGCGGCGCCACCCGCCCGAGCGCCGGATGGTGCCAGCGCAGCCGCACGGTGTAGCCGCTGACCACGGCGCTGGCGAAGTCGGCGCGCGGCTGCAGCTGCAGGCTCAGTTCGCCGCGCTCCAGTGCGTCGGGCAGGGCGGCCAGCAGGGGCGCCGTCGGTGGCGCGGCGGGCTTGTCGGCGCGCGCCAGGCCGTCGCCTCCCCGTCGATCGACCCGCAGCATGGCGTCCAGGGCCTGCTGCAGGCTGCGTTCCGCCGGGATATCCGGATGGTCGGTGGCCACGCCGATGCTGCACGAAATAAACAGCTCGAAGCCCTCCAGCGCGAACGGCCGGGACAGGTCGTCGGCCAGCCGGCTGGCCACCGGGCCGGGGTCGGGCTCACCGTCCGGCAGCGCGGTAATGACCACCAGGTCTGCCGGCGCCATCCAGTGCATGATGGCGCCGGGCGGCAGCAGGCAGGCGATGCGTGCCTGCACGATGGCCTGCAGCCTGGCCGCGCGCCGTGGCCCCAGGGTTTCGCAGGCGCTGGCAAACCGGTCCAGGCGGATAGAAAGGATCGTCGCTGGCTGCCCGGTGCCGGAGCGGCGTGCCGCTAGCGCGGACACCAGGGCGGACGGCTGCATCGCGCCAGGCGCGCCCGCGGCGTTGTCATCGGCATCAGGATGCATGGATGGTCTTGCGGGCAGCCTGTTGAAGGCCGTGCGCTGCCCGCGTCTCCCCGGTATCAGATTTGGTCGTTCGGCTTGCCGCTGGGACGGCCGCCGGCGCTTGTCGTCAGGCCTTGGTAATCCACGCCTGCCACGGCCGCATGCGGGCCGCACAGGCCGATCATAAGCGAAGGGGAAGGTGCGGAACATTGCAAATTGCGCCAAGGTGACTTGGTCGCAACCTGCAACTTGATATGGATCAATATGGCCGGAATTGGCCGTGATCCTGGATTGACGCCACCGCCGGAATCCGGCAGCGGCGGATGGGCTGGCCTGATCAGCCGGTGGTCTCTTCCTCAGGTCCTTCCTGCGGGGGCAGGCGCGCGGCCAGCACTTTGTCAATGCGTTTGCCGTCCATGTCGACGATCTCGAAGCGCCAGTCGCCCCATTGCACGCTGTCGGCGATCTGCGGCAGGCGGCCCAGCAGCAGGAGCAGCATGCCGGACAGGGTGTGGTAGCGCTCTTTTTCTTCCTCGGGCACCTGGCGCAGGCCGATGCGGTCCTTCAGTTCCGGGATCGGGATCAGGCCGTCGAGCAGCCACGAGCCGTCGTCGCGCTGCACCGCCCATTCCTCGCCGGCGGCGTCGGCCTTGAATTCGCCGGTGATGGCCTCGATCAGGTCCTGCAGCGTCACCAGGCCCAGCACTTCGCCGTATTCGTCGATGACAAAGGCCATCTGGCCGCCGGAGCCGCGGAAATTCTCCAGCAGCTCCATGCCGGTCACGCTCTCGGGCACGAACACCGCCGGCTGCGCCGCGGCCTTCAGGTCGGCTTCCTCGCCGCGCAGCCGGCGCGCCAGCAGCTGGCGCGCGCTGACCACGCCGATGATGTCGTGCATGCCGCCGCGCACGACCGGAAAGCGCGAGTGGTCGGATTCTTCGATGCGGTGCAGGTTTTCATCGAGCGTCTCTTCCACGTCCAGGTACACGACATCGCCGCGCGGCACCATCAGCGATGCCAGCTGGCGGTCGTCCAGCCGGAACACGTTGCGCACCATGGTGTGCTCGTGCTGTTCGATCACGCCGGCTTCGGAACCCTCGACCAGCAGCGCGTGGATTTCTTCCTCGGTCACGCCCGGGCCGCGGTCGACCTTGGTGCCGAGCAGCCGCAGCACCAGCCGCGTTGAGCTGGACAGCAGCTTGACGAACGGGGTGGAGGCCACCGCCAGCCAGCCGATCGGGCGCGCCACCAGCCGCGCGATGGCTTCGGGGGCCATCTGGCCCAGGCGCTTGGGCACCAGTTCGCCCAGCACGATGGAAAAGTAGGTCAGGCCGGCCACCACGATGGCGGTTGCCACATAGCCGGAGGTGTTAGGCGACAAGCCGAAGCCTTGCAGCCAGAGGCCCAGCGGCTGCGCCAGCGTGGATTCGCCGACCACGCCGTTGAGCACGCCGATCGACGTGATGCCGATCTGCACCGTGGACAGGAAGCGCGTGGGGTCCTCGCCCAGCTGGACCGCGGCAATCGCGCCGCGGTCACCGTTCTCGATCTGGCGCTGCAGACGTGCCTTACGGGCCGTGACCAGCGCGATCTCGGACATCGCGAACAGGCCGTTAAGCAGAATGAGCGCCAGTAGTATGGCAATTTCCATCAGGGTACGCGCTCTTTGCGTGTGAGTTGAAAGCACCAAGCATACCATCCGCGCATGACGGCCCGGCGGTTCCCCGGTGCAGGTGATGGTGGCGCCTCCGCCTGGCGTGGCGATAACTAATGGAGATAGCTCGATACCTAATATTCAATAGATAGTTATCGTTGGCTGCGCCAGACTTCCGCCCATGGCAGCACCTGTGCCGCCTTCCGAACAGCCTGGAGCCTACAGGCGTGCGAATCACAAGGAGACAGAATGGAAAGCCAATGGACGGCCGTGCTGGTGGAGAAATTCGGCCATAGCTTCAGCGCTTACGAACTGGATGGCGGCGAGCGCCGCTTCAGTGTGCAGTTGCCTGACTATCCGCATGAATTCGTGGTGGACCGCGAGCGCCTGTGCGGCTACGTCGGACACTATGGCGTGCAGACCTTCGCGCACGCCGGCGACGGCGGCGCCGCGGTGATCGCGGTCGACCTGATGCGCGGCGCAGTGGGGGCACGGCTCGATTGCTCGCCCTATCACCGTATCCATGGCCTGCAGATCGACCGGCAAGGACGCGTCTACGCGCTGAGCGAGCGCGACAATATGCTGGTGGTGTTCGAGGCGCCGCTGGAGCACCCCGTGCCTGACCGCGCCGTGCCCGCGGGCGGGGTGAAAAGCCATCTGTTCGTGTTGTCGGCCGATGGCGAGCGTGCCTACGTGACCAACCTGCTGTCGCATACCGTGACACTGGTCCACCCCTACGATGCCACCCGCGCTCCGCGCGCGGCGTACGCCGGCAGGCGCCCCGAGGGCTGCTGCCTGAGCCGCGACGAAGCGGCGCTCTACGTCGCCAGCCGCGACGATCACAGTCTGACCCGGCTGGACGCGCGCACGATGGAAGCGGTGCGCACGGTGCCGACCGGCGAGGATCCCACCCGCATCTACTGGTCGCCGGACGACCGCCTGTTCGTGCTCAACTACGGCGAGCGCAGCATCCGCGTTTTCGACCCCGACACGCTCGCCGAAACCGGCCGGGTCGACACCGGCGCCAGGCCGATTGCGCTCGCCTTCCATCCGGCTGACCCGAGCCGCGCCTATATCGCGCTCAACGACCACACCGTCGGCCAGCTTGACCTGCCTGGCCTGGCCCTGCGCCATGCCTTCACCACCGGCAAGGAACCGGACGGTCTTGCCATCCTGGCTTTGCCGACGCGGTAGTCAACCGGCGTTCACGGCCGCGAAGGCAGCGCGGATGCCAGCGGCCCATACCCGGAAATCAATACGGAGACAGAGTATGAAAGGCTTGGACCAAGCCGGCGCCGGCACGTCGGTCGCCATCGATGCGACACCACTCACCGGTGCCGCCAGCATTCCAGCCCAGCGCTGGTGGCGCATCATCCCGCCGATCCTGATGGTCTGCATCGTCTCATACATGGATCGCGTCAATATCGCCTTCGCGATGCCGGGCGGGATGGGCGATGCGCTCGGTATCGGCGCCAGCATGGCCGGCCTGGCCGGCGGCATCTTCTTTGTCGGCTATCTGTTCCTGCAGATTCCCGGCGGCAAGCTGGCCGTGCGCGGCAGCGGGCGCAATTTCATCGCCTGGTCGATGCTGGCCTGGGCCGTCATTTCCGTGCTGACCGGCCTGGTGCGCAACGAGACCGAACTGCTGATTCTGCGCTTTGCGCTGGGGGTGGCCGAGGGCGGCATGCTGCCGGTGGTGCTGACCATGGTCGGCAACTGGTTTCCCGACCACGAACGCGGACGCGCCAACGCCCTGGTGATCCTGTTCGTGCCGATCGCCGGCGTCATCACCGCGCCGCTGTCGGGCCTGGTAATCGCGGCGCTCGACTGGCGCTGGCTGTTTATCGTGGAAGGCCTGATTTCGCTGGCCTGCCTCGGCGTGTGGTGGAAGCTGGCCTGTGACCGGCCGGAGCAGGCGCGCTGGATTTCCGCCGAAGAGAAGGCTTATCTGCTGGCCCGCCTGCGCGAGGAAGAGCAGCAGGCAGCCGCCGCTGGCGCAAGCGTGGGGCAGGGCGCGGCCGGCACGCGGGCGGTGTTGGCGCACATCCTGTCGCAGGACGTGATCTGGCGCCTGATCGCCGTCAATTTTCTCTACCAGATGGGGATCTACGGGTACACGCTGTGGCTGCCCACGATCCTGAAGGGCCTGACCGGAGGCGGCATGGGGCAGGTCGGCATGCTGGCCGTGCTGCCGTACCTGGGCACCATGGCCGGCATCCTCGCGATCTCCTCGCTGTCCGACCGCACCGGCCGGCGCAAGGACTTCGTGGTCTGGCCGCTGCTGGGTTTCGCCGCCTGCCTGGCCGGTTCGGTCTGGTGGCACGACAATACCTGGCTGTCCTATGGCCTGCTGGTCGGCAGCGGCTTCTTCCTGCAGTCCGCCGCGGGGGTCTTCTGGACCCTGCCGCCACGGCTGCTGGCCGCCGAGCACGCGGGCGTGGCGCGCGGCGTGATTAATGCGCTGGGCAACCTGGGCGGATTCTGCGGTCCCTATTCCGCGGGCGTGCTGATCGAGCGCGTCAGCGCGGGCGCCGGTGTCTACCTGCTGGTCGCCGCGCTGGTGATGGCCGGCGCCCTGGCCGCCACGCTGCCGAGGCGGTGCCGATGAGCAGCGTAACAACTGCCGCGCTGCCCGCAGGCCTGGCCATCGTCGACGCCCACCACCACCTGTGGCAACTCGGGCGCGGCCGCTATCCCTGGCTGCAGGACGAATACCGGCCACAGAGCTTCTTTCTCGGCGATTACCAGGCCCTGCGCAGCGATTACCTTGAGGCGCAGTACGCGTATGACACTAGCGCCGTCACAGTGCTGGCCACTGTGCACGTAGAGGCCGAACGCGACCGCCGCGAAGCCGTCGACGAGACCGCGTGGCTGCACGGCCAGGCCTGGCGCCCCGGCATGGCTGCCGCGGTGGTGGCCTACGCGCCGTTCGGCACTCCAGGATGCGCGGAGCTGCTGGCGCGCCAGGCCGGTTTCGCGCGGGTCAGGGGGATCCGGTGCAAACCGCTGACAGCCGCGGCGCAGGGCGAGTCAGTGGCAGGGCGGCCCGGGTCGATGCAGGACCAGGCCTGGCTGGACGACCTGGCGCGGCTGGAGCGCCATGGCTTGTCGTGGGATCTGCGGGTACCGTTCTGGCATTTGCGCGAGGCGGCGCGGGTGGCGGCCGCCTTGCCGGGCGTGCCGATCGCGCTCAATCACGCGGGCCTGCCACTGGACCGCTCGAAGGAGGGCCTGGCCAGTTGGCGCGCCGGCATGGAGGCGTTGGCCGCCTGCGCCAATGTGTCGGTCAAGCTGTCGGAGTTCGGGCTGGCCGGCGGGCGCTGGGATGCGCAGGGCAACCGCGGCATCGTGCGCGAGGTGCTGGCGATATTCGGGCATGAGCGGGCGATGTTCGGCAGCAACCTGCCGGTGTCGGGCCTGAGCGCGGACTTGGGCACGATCCTCGGCACGGTGTGCGAGGCGCTGCCGGATCCCGTCGCCAGGCAGCGCGTGCTGGCTGGCAATGCGGCCAGGTTCTATCGGATCAATGTTCCAAGGCCGTCCGAGCTGGCCTAGAACCAGCGGCAGGCACAAGCATGCTATAAGTCCTATCTTCGCCGCAGCCCGGCCACCATGCCAGACCTCCCAGCCACCCTCTCCAGTGCCGCCACCCTGCGCAAACGCTTGCATATGCGGCATCTGCGCCTGGCCCTGGCCCTTGCCGAGCACCGCTCGCTGCGGCGCGCCGCGGCACAGATGGCGCTGTCCCAGCCAGCCGTCACCAAGGCATTGCACGAGCTCGAGAGCGTGGTCGGCACGTTGCTGTTCACGCGGCATGCGCGCGGGATCGAGCCGACGGTGTTCGGCGAGGCGCTGATCCGCTATGCGCGCGTGGTGCTGGCCGACCTGGATGCCCTGCACGATGAATTTGCCGCCATCGCCGCGGGCGAGGTGGGCAAGGTGCGGCTCGGCTCGATCCTGGCCCCGGTGCCTTCCGTTCTGTCGGGCGTCATCAACGCGCTCAAGGCACGCTATCCGCGTTTGCATATCGTGATGCAGGTCGATACCAGCGACGTACTGGTACAGGCGCTGCGGCAGGATGCGCTGGACGTGGTGATCGGACGCATTCCCGAAGGCACGGTGGCCGACGATCTCGACTTCGAGCCACTGTTCGAAGAGTCGCTGGCCATCGTGGCGCGCGCCGGCCATCCGCAGGCAGGCAAGCGCGGCGTCAAGCTGGCTTCCCTGGCCGGCTATCCCTGGATCATCCCGCCAGCGGCGGTGCCGATGTGGCAGATCATCGACCAGACCTTCCGCGACAACCGCGTGCCGCTGCCGGAAGACATCATCGAGACTTCGTCGATCATGGGCACGCTGCCGCTGCTGGCGGATAGCGACCGCATTGCCGTCGTGCCGGGCGCGATCGCGGAGTACTTCGTCGCCCTGGGTGCGCTGGCGGTCCTGCCGGTGGCGATGCGCGGGCGGCTGGTCCCCTATGGGATTGTGCTGCGCCGGCGGCGGGCCGCGACGCCGGCCATGCGCCTGCTGATCGACGCGGTGCGCGCGGCGGGGCCCGGCGCTCCGCAGGCGATGACTGAATTGGAGCCATTACCTGCAAGGTAATGGTCATACGCCGCGGTGCATGCTGTAATGCATGCCATGGACACGCTGACCCCAGCCTCCGAGGCCACCCTCGACTTCCCCGGCCTGCTGCGCTACTGGCGCAGCAAGCGCGGCTACAGCCAGCTGGCGCTGTCGCTGGCCGCCGGGGTGTCGCAGCGCCACATCTCCTTCCTGGAATCCGGCCGCGCCCGCCCCAGCCGTGAAATGGTGCTGGCGCTGGCCGAGCGCCTGGGCGTGCCGCTGCGCCAGCGCAACCGGCTGCTGCTGGCCGGCGGCTTTGCCCCGGCCTACAGCGAACACGCGCTGGCTTCGCCGCCGCTGCAGATGGTGCAGCAGGCGATCGCGCTGATCCTGGCCAAGCAGGAGCCGTACCCGGCCGTGGTGCTGGACCGTTTCTGGAACCTGGTGGATGCCAACCCGGCCTACCGGCGCATGCTCGAGACCCTGCTGGGCGGGCGCGAGCCGGCATTGCTCACGGAAGGCAGCCACAGGATCAACCTGATGCTGACCGTGTTTGATCCGGAGGGCCTGTGGCCAGTGATCGAGAACGCGCGCCAGGTTGGACGCTACCTGTTGCGGCGCGTGTGGCAGGAGCTGCAGGTGCAGGCCCACGACCAGACCGCGCGCGAGATCTTCGGGCGCATCGCCGCCTGGCATCCTGACATGGTCGGGCCGGGCGGCACGCTGCTGCCCGAGGACGACGGCACCGATGGCCCGCCGGCGCCATTGCTGCCGGTGGTGCTGCATGCGGGCGCGTTCCGCGCGTCGCTGTTCTCGACCCTGACCACGCTCGGCATTCCACAGGACATCACGCTGCAGGAGCTGCGCATCGAGTGCTTCTTCCCGGCTGACGACGCCACCCGCACCTTGTTTGAAGCGCAGGCCGGGGCTGCAGCGGCCGCTGTCAGAAGCGGTAGCGCAGGTAAATGACGTGGAAGGTAGTGCCGGGATTGGGGTCCTTGATGCCGCCATTGGACAGGTGCTGGAACCGGTAGCCCGCGGCAAAGCGCCGGTCCTTGCCCACCGTCAAGCCGATCCCGGCGTACTCCGAGAACTGGAAGGCGGTGGAAATGTCGTGGTTGGCCGAGGTGTGCGTGCTGGTCAGCAGGCGCGGCCCGACCGACAGCTCGAGGAAGGGCACCCAGGTGTGGCGCCACCATGCGATCCGCACCACCGGCGAGGCACCAAACTCCCATAGGTCGTTGGGCTGGTTGTCGCTGCTGCTGCGCCAGCGCGCAATGTTGACCTCCCATTGCAGGTCGACCTGCCAGCCTTGCGGATTGCCCCACGCAAAGCCCGAATCCCACAACATGGCGACCTCCGCCTTCTGCACGTCGTGGCCATCGTCGAAGCCGTAGCCAAGCTGCACGGCAGGCGCGGCGCGTGCCGTCGCTGCCAGGCACAAGGGCAGGGCAAGCAGGCCCGCGGCGACGGTGCGGCGCACCCGCTGTTGCCACGCATGTCGGCAGGGCGGGGGTGGATGGAACGAGGAACAACTCACACGGCGGTCTTGTCTGGCTTCTGGTTCGTGTCGGCGCATGGGAAGCACGGATGAAGAGGTGCTGCGTTGTTGTCCGGCAAGGCATGAGCCGGCCGCCACGGCGGGCGCCAGCTTGCACATGCGCTGCCTCCCTGCCTTATTTGTAGTACACGCGAGGCCACGTTGCGATGGTCGGATTTGTTCAAGCGTGGTCGAGCGCCCGTCCGGCGCTCTGCGTCGGGACAAAGAAAAAAATAATCGTGCTAACATTCGCGCGCCGGCGCCGGCTACAAGGCCGCGCCGGTTCGTTACGTCTTCAGGGCGGGGTGAAAGTCCCCACCGGCGGTATGCCGCGGCGCGCAGTGCGTGTCCGGCGAGCCCGCGAGCGCTCGCATTCCCGTGCGAGGTCAGCAGACCTGGTGAGAGGCCAGGGCCGACGGTCATAGTCCGGATGAAAGAAGATGGGCGGAGCTTGCCCGCGCGGCCCGGCGCCTTGCCCGAGCCTTGCGGTTCGCTGTTGCCTTGCGCCGCGCGCAGGGCGCGGCTGTTCGTGCGTGCGCTTCAGGCGCGGCGTGCGGCGCTGCAACTCCGTTGATCCTTCCCCTGGAACGCCCATTGATGCTGAACAAGGAGCGTTTCATGCCTAGCCTTTCCACCGAAGCTGTTGCACCCGAGGTGTCCGCGGATCTTGCCGCCGATGCCGCCGCCCGTTCCCTGGCCGCGCGCATCGCGCAGGCGCTGGACGCCATGCGCGAAGGCCGTCCGGTCGTGCTGCTCGACGATGACGACCGCGAGAACGAGGCCGACCTGATTCTGGCCGCGGAACGCCTGACGAATGCCAATATGGCGATGATGATCCGCGAATGCAGCGGCATCGTCTGCCTGTGCCTGACCGAGGACAAGGTGCGCAGCCTCGGCCTGCGGCCGATGGTCGAGCACAACCGCAGCCAGTATGGCACCGCCTTCACGGTATCGATCGAAGCCCGCGAAGGTGTCGGCACGGGTGTCAGCGCCGCCGACCGCATCACCACCATCCGCGCTGCCATTGCCGGGGATGCGGGCACCGATGCTGTGGTCAGCCCCGGCCATGTGTTTCCGCTGGTGGCGCGCGACGGCGGGGTGCTGGTGCGCCGCGGCCATACCGAGGGCTCGGTCGACCTGGCCCGCATGGCAGGCCTGTCACCGGCCGCGGTGCTGTGCGAGCTGATGAACCCCGACGGCACCATGGCACGCCGGCCGGAGGCGCTGGCCTTTGCCGAGATGTACCAGCTACCGGTGCTGACCATCGAGGACCTGGTGGCCTGGCGCCGCCTGCACGACTGAAAAGTCGCCGCCTGCACGCACCCCGGCATGCAAACGCGCCCGGGATGCGTGCTTCCTGTGCGACAATGCGGATCGCTTTTTCCCGTCTATATGAGGGCAATTCCATGATGTTCCGCATTTTTAGGCACGCAGCCGCGTTTGCTGGCTGCCTGCTCGGACTGGCCGCACCGCTGGCGCATGCCGAAGGCAGCGCCGCGACGGCGCCGTCCCCCGTTCCCTCCAGCACCACCCGCCCGGCTGCCGCCGCTGGCCTGTACGAGTGCCAGGTCGCTGGCACCGGCACGGTATTCCGGTCCACGCCCAGGGAAGGCTGCCGGCTGGTCGCGGCACCCGATCCCGCCGCCCCCGATCCGCAACGATGGCTTCCCCTGATGGGTGCCAACGGCGTGATTTCGTATTTCGATCAATCCACGGTGCGCCGCCAGGGCACCGAAGTCGGCGTGGTGGTGATGCGCAATTCGCCGTCGGGGGTGATCCGCACCGCCAGCGGCGAGCCGATCCGCTCGTCGCTCAAGCGCATGGTGCTGAACTGCGCCACGTCCATGTTCGCCGTGGTCGAGCAGACGCTCTACAGCAAGCGCTTTGCGCGCGGCGATTCGCTCTATACGATCCGCGCGCCGCAGTACGGCACCTTCCAGGTCGCCGGCCCCGGCACGATTGCCGGAGAGTTGCTGCGCAAGCTGTGCCGGTAAGCCTGGCGGCGAGCGGCGATCCACGGCTGCCTGTCCAGCTCCCTATCAGGGTTTGTCCCGGTCAACGGCGCGCAAACCTTCCTCGTTGATGCTGGTGACAGGGCGCGAGCCAAAAGCGCCCGTCATGGCAGGCATCCCTGCCATACCTACCCGCAGGGCAAACGAGGAGACGGAAATGAAGAAATGGATCGTCATGCTGTCGATGGCAATGTTCGGTGCGGGCGCGATGGCGCAGACGCCGGCTACTCCGGCGACGCCTGCCACCCCGGCCACGCCGGCGGCAGCGTCGACTGACAAGGCCGCGCCGGCCAAGGCAGACAGCAGCAAGGCCAAGGCCAAGAAGACCAGCAGCAAGAAGAAGAGCCACGCGCCTGCGGCCAAGGATCCGACGAAGAACAAAGGCGCCTGAGCGCGCTGATGATGGCGGCGGGCGCACGGCTCCCCGGCAAGCGGGGAGGCAGGCTGCGCCCGTGACTGCCATGCCGCCACGCAGATAATGGCCGGCCGCGCCTGCATGGCGCGGACCCGCCGTGCGCAGGACAGCCCCGCGGCACGCGTTGCGTGTCTTCCGGGGGGATAGAGCAGGGCATGTCCGGGCGGATCGCAACCAGGAGGCTTCGGCCTCCTTTTTTTCGTCCGCTGCCGCAGGGCGGCTGCCGCCGCGCCGGCTTTGCGCCTGCGCCGCCGCACGCTATGCTTGCGGGCATCGTGCCGGACCGGGCGTGGAGCCCTCGCGCCGGCGCAGGCCAACTCGGACGGGAGCGGTCTTATGGCAACGCTAGCGGTGTGGCGGCGGTGGCGGCGATTGACGGCATTCTGGATGGCGGGACTGGGCTGGGTGATAGGCACGCTGTGGATGCAAGCCAGCCTGGCTGCGCCGGCGTCCGAGCCCGCGGCCGTGCCGGCTCCGATCGCCGTGCGCAGCGGCGCTGCGGTCGAGCTGCGCCTGATGGATAGGCCCATCGCCACCATGCGCGCCGAGATCGCGGGAGCCACCCCGGCCATGCGCGTCTCGCGCGCGCAGCTGGTGTTCGACGACCTGACGGAAAGCGAACTGGCACTGCCGCTCGGGCAGGTCAGCGGCACGTTCGGCGATGCGCCGATGGTCGCCTTCCGGCTGGGCGACCGGCTCTTGTTCGCGCTGACCTCGCAAGACCTCTCCCCGGAGGATCACCTTACGCTTGAGGCTGCCGCAACGCGCACCGCGGCGGGCCTGCGCCAGGCCATTGCCGCGCGGCGCGCGCACCTGCACTGGCCCAACCTGCTGCGCGGCGCCGCGCTGAGCCTGCTTGGCCTGGCCGTGCTGGCCGCGCTGACATGGGGCGTGGCGCGAGCCGGCGTGGCCCTGCGCGCTCGCCTGCAGGTGGCACTGGAGCGCCACCTGGCGCGGCGCGTCGGCGGCCAGTTCGACTGGACCGGCGCGCTCTACCACCTGGTTGCCCGCATCGTGCAGATCCTGGCGATCGGGCTGGTGCTGGTGCTGGCCTTTGCCTGGCTGGAGTTTGCGCTCGAGCTGTTTCCGCTGACCCAGCCCATGGGCGACCGCATGGGCGCCTTTATCGTCGGCTTGCTGTCGCAGATCGCGCTGTCGATGGTGTCGTCGGTGCCGGGCCTGGTCACGGTGGCGGTGATCGTGCTGATTACCCGCGCGGTGCAGCGGCTGGTGTCGAATATCTTCAAGGCGGTGCAGAAGGGCCAGATCACGGTGCCCGGCATGCATCCGGAAACCGCAGGCGCCACGCGGCGGCTGGCGGCGGTGGTGATCTGGGCGCTGGGCTTCACCTTTGCCTACCCCTACATCCCGGGCTCGGACAGCGATGTCTTCAAGGGGCTGTCAGTGCTGCTGGGCTTCATGGTGACGCTGGGATCGGCCAACGTGGTCAACCAGCTGATGAGCGGCATGGTGGTGGTGTATTCGCGTGCGCTGCGGCGTGGCGACATGGTGTGCATCGGCGATACGGTGGGCACCGTGGCCTCGCTCGACGCCCTGTCGGTGAAGGTGATCAACCTGCGCAATGAAGAGGTGACGCTGCCCAATGCGGTGGTGGTCGGCAGTGCCATCCATAACTACACCCGGCACGGCAGCGTGCGTGATCCCCGCGTGCAGGAAGGCTGGCAGGCTGCGCTGATCTCGACTTCGGTCACGATCGGCTACGACACGCCCTGGCGGCAGGTCCATGCGATGCTGCTGGCAGCCGCCGCCGAGGCGGCGCATATTGCGCCGTCGCCGACGTCATTCGTGCTGCAGCGGGGGCTGTCCGACTTCTACGTCGAGTACGAACTGTTCTGCGCGCTGGACCACCCGCGCAATCGCTTCTACGCGCTGTCGGCCCTGCACGCGGCGATCCAGGACCAGTTCAACACCCACGGGGTGCAGATCATGTCGCCGCATTTCATGGCGCAGCCGGACAAGACCGTCTACGTGCCCGGGACCAGGTGGTACGAGGAACCCGGGTCGCCGCAGGTCGATCCGGCGGCGCGGCCGCATCGCGCGCCGTCGCGCGCGGCATGAACGCCGGCGGCGCGAGCGCTCAGCGCCGCTTACTCATCGACGTGGCGCGACTTCCATTGCCCGTTGGACTGCTTGCAGAACCAGCCGCTCCAGTGCTCTTCAGCGCTGCCGCGCTTGAGGTCAGACTTCAGGCGCCGGCAGGGCTGGCCCTTGTCGGTCTTGCTTTCGACCGGCGTGATGGTGCCGTCGATCTGCTGGCGCCGCCCCGCCGCCGGGAACGTCCATTCAACCGTCTTGCCGTCGGCCGTATCGTTCAGTGCGGTGCGCACTGACTTGGCCAGCGATGCGCCTTCCTTGTCGTTGAGCGTGCCGATGATGGTGCCGCTCAGGTAGTTGTCGAAGTACGCCTGCGCCGGTGCCGCAGCGGCAAACAGCAGGGCGGCACCAAGCGCGCCAGTGACGGCGGCGCGCAGGGCAGGGCGGACAGGGCTGACGGTAGGGTCGGATGGCCGAGGCAGCATGACGATTCCTTGTGGCTTCGTGGTGGCGTTTGGGTGGCATTGTAAGCGCAATGCAGCGCCGCAGCGGCGCTGCGGTGCGGTTGACACGTGCCAGCCGCTGACCTAGCGTTGATTGTTGCCCCCGCGCTTCGCGTCGGCCGGCAGCGGCGCCTGCCGTGCGCTTTGCAAGGCAAGCGCATTTCCCCCAGCGAGAGGAGATCCCATGAAGCTGAGCTATCTGACCATCGGCCTGGCCCTGGCCTGCGCATTCGGCACGCTGCACGCCCAGACCACGGGCAAGGCCGACAAATTCAATCCTTACACCGACGGCGCCAAGCAAGACAAGTTCAGTACCTACTCCGATGGCGCCAAGCAGGACAAATTCAGCCCGTACTCGGATGGCGCAAAAAGCGACAACGTGACTTCGCTGAACCCGGGTGCCCGCCCTGACCAGATGGAGCCGATCCAGGGCGGCGCGCAGAAATCCTTCGACTCATATAGCCAGGGTGGCATGAAGAGCGGGAAGTTCGATCCGTATTCCGAAGGCGCCAAGAGCGGCAAGTTCGATCCGTACAGCGAAGGCGCTAAAAAGTAACACCGTATTAAAAGGGCCGGCTGCCGGCCGGCCCCGATCCGCACCAGATTCTCGCAGCCGGGAGGCGTTCGCCTCGCCGGAGCTTGCGGCCGCGTGATCCCGACGCCCGCAAAGCCTTGTCCGGAGCGGCTTTCAGGCAACCTGGCCAACATTTTGTTTCAAACCTTGCGTGATCGAAACGTGACTTTTGCGTCTCGAATTGTTATGGTTTATTGCGCATCGCAACAAACCGGACACAGTGCCCCGCGGGCCGTCTGCCTCGTGTCCGGGCCTCGCCACTCGGCGCCGGGCCCGTCTCTTGCTGTGTCGTCCTTCGTTCCGACCGCCGATGCCGGTCACCCCGATTCAACCGCTTACCCTGGCATACATGTCACAGATCGCCACGCCACGCCTGTCCATTCCCCATACCTTGCCCGCCGCCGGGCCGGGGGCCCGCCGCCGGGCGGCGCGGGCGGGTGTGCGGATCGCAGCCTGGCTTGGTGGCAGCGCGCTGGCGCTGTGTGCCATGGCAGCCCAGGCGTTCGATTTCGACACGGTGGCGGCGCGCGCGCGCCAGCTGGCAGCCTCGCCTTACAAGGCGCCCCCGCAGAACCTGCCGCGCGAGTTGCGCGAGCTGTCGTACGAGCGCTACCGCGAGATCGAATACAAGCCCGAGCGCTTTGCCTGGCGCGGCACGCGCGTGCCGTTCGAGCTGTCATTCTTCCACGAGGGCATGGTGTTCGACCAGCCCGTGCGCATCCATGAAGTGGTGGGCAACAGCGTGCGTGAATTCCGCTTCGACCCGTCCGCGTTCAACTACGGCCCGCACAAGGTCGATGCCGGCAAGCTCAAGGGCCTGGGCTTCGCGGGCTTCCGCATCCTGTATCCGCTGAACCAGGGCAAGCGCAAGGATGAGCTGGCGTCGTTCCTGGGCGCGAGCTATTTCCGTGCGCTGGGCAAGGACCAGTGGTACGGCTTGTCGGCACGCGGCCTGGCGGTGGACACCGCGCTCAATTCGGGCGAGGAGTTCCCGCGCTTTGTTGAGTACTGGATCGAGCGTCCCGGCCCCAATGCCAAGGAGATCACGATCTACGCGCTGATGGATTCGCGCCGCATGAGCGGCGCGTACCGTTTCACCATCAAGCCCGGCGCCGAGACCGCGATGGAGGTCAAGTCGCGCCTCTACCTGCGCGAGAACGTGACCAAGCTGGGCCTGGCGCCGCTGACCAGCATGTTCCTGTTCGGCGAGAACCAGCCGTCGCCCGCACAGGATTTCCGTCCCGAGGTGCATGACTCTGACGGCCTGTCGATCCACCTGGGCACCGGCGAATGGGTCTGGCGCCCGCTGGTCAATCCCAAGCGCTTGCTGGTCACCTCGTTCGCGGCGACCAATCCGCAGGGCTTCGGGCTGATGCAGCGCGACCGCACCTTCAACAGCTACCAGGAGATCGGATCGTGGTATGAGCGCCGGCCGAGTGGCTGGGTGCAGCCGCGAGGCAACTGGGGCTCGGGCCGGGTAGAGCTGGTGCTGATCCCGACGCCGGACGAGACCAACGACAATATCGTCGCGTACTGGGTGCCGGACAACCCGCCCAAGCCGAAGCAACCCTTCGACTATGAGTACCGGCTGCTGTGGCAGAAGGACGGCGAACAACAGCCGCCGCTGTCGTGGGTGACCCAGACCCGGTTGGGGCAGGGCCAGACCCGCAACAAGGAAGACACGAGCTTTTCGCTGGTGGTGGACTTCGAAGGCCCTGCCTTCGGCAAGCTGCCGGCGAACGTGCGCATCGACCCGGTAGTTTCGGCCGATGCCAACGGTGAGCTGCTGAAAACGTCGGTGCAGCGCAATGAGGCGACCGGCGGCTGGCGCATGACCATGGTGATGCGCCGCAAGGACGAAACCAAGCCGGTAGAGTTGCGCGGCTATCTTCGCAACGGCAATACAACCCTATCCGAGACGTGGAGCTACATCTTACCCCCAGGCTAAAGCAGCGACCGGCCAAGGCGGCGGCATGCGAGCGCTATGTCGACCGCCTGCCGGTATCGCCTGAAGTGCGCAGCGAACTGCTGGCAGACGGCGCGCCCGCGACGCCGGTCGCACCGGTCACGCCCGTGGCATCCGTTGCCCCCGTGATCGCCGTTACCGCCGACGGCCGCGATGCGCAGGACGCGATCACGCGCCTGCAGTCGCGCCTGGCGGCCAAGGACACGCCGCCCGCGCAAGGCGGCAGTGCCTACGCCTCTGTCGGCCGGCGTTTCACGATCGCATACGGCAATCCCCAGGTGGATGGCGCACCGCTGCTGCAGCGGCGCGAAGACGGCACCGTGAAGGTCGACACCGGCCCCGAGCCCGAGCGCAGCTCGATGGTGCCGCGCCAATGGCCGCCGCATATCGTCACCGGCTGGCTGCGCAATACCTGGCGCCGCATGCTCGGCCGCCCGCCCGTGCCCGAGACCTGGGACACGCTGCACGACGGTCCCGATGCCGAAGGCAAATGGCATCCCGCCGGCTCGCACCGACGCTGGTTCCTGCTGGGCCTGGTCGTGATCCAGACCGTGCTGGCCACCTACTTCATGAGCAACGTGCTGCCATACCACGGCGCCGATCCGCTCGAGATCGCCATCCTGGTGCTGTTCGCCGTCCTGTTCTCATGGGTGTCGGCCGGCTTCTGGACGGCAATGATGGGCTTCCTGGTGCTGGCCAAGGGCGGCGACCGCCACCTGATCTCGCGCTCGGCCGCGCCCGACGGGCCGATAGCGCCCGAGGCGCGCACCGCGATCATCATGCCGATCTGCAATGAGGACGTGACGCGCGTGTTCGCGGGGTTGCGCGCCACCTATGAATCGCTGGCGCGCACCAGCCACCTGTCCAACTTCGATTTCATCGTGCTGTCGGACAGTGGCAATCCGGACCTGCGCACCGCCGAGCATGACGCGTGGATGGAGCTGTGCCGCGCCGTCGGCGGCTTTGGCCGCATCTTCTACCGCTGGCGCCGCCACCGCGTGAAGCGCAAGACCGGCAACGTGGCCGACTTCTGCCGCCGCTGGGGCAGCAAGTACCGCTACATGGTGGTACTCGATGCCGACAGCGTGATGAGCGGCGACTGCCTGGCCACGCTGGTGCGGCTGATGGAAGCCAACCCCGGCGCGGGCATCATCCAGTCCGCACCCCTGGCAGTGGGTCGCGAGACCCTCTACGCGCGCGTGCAGCAGTTCGCCACGCGCGTGTACGGGCCGCTGTTCACGGCCGGCCTGCATTACTGGCAGCTGGGTGAATCGCACTACTGGGGCCATAACGCCATCATCCGCGTGCATCCGTTCATCGAGCACTGCGCGCTGGCGCCGTTGCCCGGCCGCGGCCCGCTGTCGGGTGAGATCCTGTCGCACGACTTTGTCGAAGCCGCGCTGATGCGCCGTGCTGGCTGGGGCGTGTGGATCGCCTACGACCTGGAAGGCTCGTACGAAGAACTGCCGCCGAACCTGCTGGACGAGGTCAAGCGCGACCGCCGCTGGTGCCAGGGCAACCTGATGAACTTCAGGCTGTGGCTCAAGCAGGGCTTCCACGTGGTGCACCGCGCGGTGTTCCTGACCGGCATCATGGCCTACCTGTCGGCGCCGCTGTGGCTGCTGTTCCTGCTGCTGTCCACGGCCATGCTGGCCAAGCACGCGCTGGTGCCGCCGGAGTACTTCACGCAGCAATACCAGCTGTTCCCGACCTGGCCCGAGTGGCATCCGGAAAAAGCGCTGGCCTTGTTCTCCGCCACGGCCACGCTGCTGTTCCTGCCCAAGCTGGCCAGCGTGGTGCTGCTGCTGAAGCAGGCGCGCCGTTATGGCGGGGCGGTGCAGCTGATTGCCAGCATGCTGATCGAGGTGATGCTGTCCGCGCTGCTGGCGCCCACGCGCATGCTGTTCCACACCAAGTTCGTGATCGCCGCGTACAGCGGCTGGGGCATCTCGTGGAAGTCGCCCCCGCGCGAAGACGCCGAGACCAGCTGGGGCGAGGCATTCCGTCGCCACGGCTGGCACACGGCCCTGGGCCTGGCTTGGGGTGGCCTGGTGTACTGGCTGAACCCGTCCTACGTGCTGTGGCTGCTGCCGATCGTGGGCTCGCTGGCGCTGTCGATCCCGTTGTCGGTGATGCTGTCGCGGGTGTCGTTCGGTCGCGCCTCGCGCAATGCGGGCCTCTTCATGATCCCCGAGGAGACGCAGGTACCGCGCGAGATCGTCGAGACGCAGCAGCATGTCGAAGCCGCGGCCGAAACGCCTGACTTTGTCGATGCCGTGGTGGACCCGGTTACCAATGCGCTGATGTGCGCGACCGCCACGCCGCGCGTGGTGCAGCCGGAATCGGCACGCAAGCGCCATGAGGCCCTGGTCGAGCATGCGCTCACGCATGGCCCGCGCGCGCTGACGCCCGCGCAGAAGCATGTGCTGCTGGGCAATCCGTTTGCACTGGCACGCCTGCATGAACTGGTGTGGGGCTCGCCGCTGGCCGATGCCGGCTGGAAGGACACGCGCATCCTGGTGCGGCGCGCGGCCAACGTGCTGCCGCTGCGCCCGCGCGCTGCCTGAGCGGTACTGACCCAAACGAGAACGGCCCGCATCTGCGGGCCGTCTTTCTTTTGCGCGGGCGGCGTGCCGTGCCGCATCAATTGCAATCGATTCTTGTTTGTATTGGCTAGCGCAGCGCGGCCGTGCAGATGGGCGCGTTGATGTAGACATCGCCGATGCGGCGCTCGCCACGGTCCTTGCGCGTCATGTAGCGGAACATCAGGCTGATGCCTAGCTTGGTCAGGATCTCGACGTCGCGGTTGGCGCAGATATTGCGCTGCAGGGGCGCAGCGTAGTTGACCTCGAAGCTGGCCAGGTCCAGCATCGGCCCGCGGTAGTTGGTGAGCTCCAGCTGGAACAGCACATGCTTGCCGGGGATCGACTGGCAGCGGCGCAGCCGCGTTTCTCCGTCGATTTCGATTGGCAGGGCGTCGTTGAGCTGGCGGCAGGCGCGTGCCAGCACGTTGTCGGGCCGCGTGGTGTTGCGCAGCAATTCAGGCACGCCGGCGGCGCCGGTGTTCTGGCCAGTGGCAGCGCCCTTGAGCATGCGTGACAGCGGGTCGGCCTCATCGATCGCTGGGGCCGGCGCCGAGGCGGCGACATTGCGCGCCTGCACCGGCGCGGCGTTGCCGGGCTGGGGCAGAGGCAACAGCAGCGCAGCCGCGAGTGCGGCCGGGCCTAGCGAAGCGGAAAGCGGCGTGTGTCGTATTCTCATGCAGGCTAACGTTGCCGGGACCGATACTGTCGTCCGTCTCTGCGTGGCCGACGGTGTGGCTTGCGCCGACAGGCTGGCATTGTACCCTCCACCTTGCCACAGGTGAAAGCCGCGCCACCCCGCAAGGGCATCCGCAGCGCCGGATTCGCGCTGCCGTGATCGCAAATGACCTGACACCACTATTCACCAATAGCGCCAACTTCGCCAGCATGATCGAACCCGACCTTGGCGGGGCAGTTTTTCTGAACGACTGTTTCAAAACCGGCTACGCCAGCGCCGTACCGCTTTCGTTATGCTGTGCAACAATTGCGTCTTTTCACGGGTTGCAGGCGCGGGCTGCGGCGCAAGCAGGCTGGCCGTGCATGACAACGCCGTTCCCCCCGGATACTTCCCATGCTCCGTTCCACCAGCGCTGCCTCGGCCGCGCGCTTTCCTGCCTGGCTGCTGATCTGCGGTTCGCTGATGGCGATCGCGCCGTTGTCGATCGACATGTACCTGCCGAGTTTTCCGTCGCTGGCCGGCGATCTCGGCGTGGACATCGGCCAGGTGCAGCTGACCCTCGGCACATTCCTGGTGGGGCTGGCGCTGGGGCAGGCTTTCTATGGGCCGTTCAGCGACCGCTTCGGGCGCAAGCCGCCGCTCTATGTCGGCCTGTGCCTCTATGTGGCCGCCGCGGTGGGCTGCGCGCTGGCACGCAGCGTGGAGTCGCTGATGCTGTGGCGCTTCCTGCAGGCGCTGGGCGGCTGCGCCGGCATGGTGATGGCACGCGCGGTGATCCGCGACCGGCTTGAGGCGCATGAGTCGGCGCGCGCCTTCTCGTCGCTGATGCTGGTGATGGGGGTTGCGCCGATCCTGGCACCGATCGTCGGCGGCGCCATTCTCTCGGTGTCGGGCTGGCGCGCGATCTTCTGGGTGCTGGCGGTGGCAGGGATGCTGATCCTGCTGCTGGTACACCTGCGCATGGAGGAATCGCTGGACCGGCGCCATGCGGCGCCGCTGAGGCTCGGCACGGTGGCGAAAAGCTACGCCGAGCTGCTGCGGGATCGCGAATTCCTCGGCTATTCGCTGTCTGCGGGTTTCGGCTCGGCGGGCATGTTCGCGTATATCTCCGGCTCGCCGTTCGTGCTGATCGAGCTGCACGGCATTGCGCCGTCGCACTACGGTTTTGTGTTCGGTGCCAATGCGCTGGGCCTGATCACGATGTCGCAGCTCAACGCCAGGCTGGTGCGCGGCCGCTCGCTCGATCAGGTGCTCGGGGGCGCGCTGCTGGCTGCCTGTGCGGCGGGCCTGGCGCTGGCTGTTGCCGCGCTTGCAGGCGTGGCGGTGCTGCCGGTGCTGCTGGCGGGCTTTTTTGTCTTTATCGGCGCGCTCGGCTGCGTATCGCCGAATGCATCGGCACTGGCGCTCGCCCATCAGGGCCATCGCGCCGGCACGGCTTCGGCGCTGATGGGCACGCTGCAGTTTTCACTCGGGACGCTGGGCGGCGCGGCAGTCAGCCTGTGGCGCGACGGCACCGCGCTGCCGCTGGGCGTGGTGATGGCAGCCTGCGGCGCGGGCGCGGTGCTGATGCGATACTACGGGCGCTCAGGCCCCCGCTGATACCGTCTGCGAGCCGTCGTCAGGCAGCCTGTTGCGCGGCGGCCTGCTGCGCCAAAGCCTGTTGCACCACCACCATCTGCGCCGGCATTGGTGCGGCATAGCCGGCCTGGCCGAAGCTCTCGCGGATGATGCGGTTGGTATCGAAATAGACTTGCCAGTAGTGGTCGTTGTGGCAGTACGGACGCACCGCCAGCACCGGGCCGACCAGCGTGAACTCCAGGATCTCGACATCGACCGGGGGCTCGGCCAGCACGTTGGGGATCTCCGCGATGCGGGCCTTCAGCAGCGCTGCCGCATGGGCGGTGTCGGTGCTGCCGGCAAGCTGCGCTTTCAGTTCCACGCGCCGGTACGGGTTGGCCGTGAAGTTCTGGATGGTATCGCTGAAGATCTTGTTGTTGCCGACCACGGTCTGCACATTGTCCGGTGTGTCGAGCGAGGTCGCGAACAGGCCGATCTCGCGCACTGTTCCGGTCACGCCGCCGATCGTCACGAAGTCTCCCACCTTGAACGGGCGCAGCACCACCAGGAACGCACCGGCAGCGAAGTTCGCCATCAACCCCGACCAGGCCATGCCGATGGCCACGCCAGCGGCGGCGATCAGTGCGGCGAAGGTCGTGGTCTGGATGCCGAAGTAGCCGAGGATGCCGATCACCAGCACCACGTTCAGCGTCACGGTGACGATCGAGCCGACATAGCGCAGCAGCGTGGGATCGACCTTCTGCTTGCCGAGCGCGTTCTGCACCATGCGCACGACAAAGTGGATCAGCCAGCGGCCGATGACCCAGAAGGCAAGGGCCGCCAGGATCTTGACCCCGAATTCTGTCGCGTAGGTGACGACCAGGGCCTTGAGGTTATCGAAGGTAGTGGCATCCATCGGCGTAGTCCTTTCATGTTGGTGTCCGGCCGGCCGCCGGCACAACATCCCCCGATTCAGCCGGCAGCAATGTGCTAGCCCTGCGCGCTGTTGCGGCGCAATACATGGGCACGGCAATTATTGAGACGCCGTACCGGAAGTGCAAGCAAATTATTGTTAAGACAAGCTGCCTTGCGCAGCTTGTCAATTTAAATCAGGACGGCCCGCACGCCATTACCAGTTGGTTTCCCGTTCCGGCGTTGCCGAAATCCGGTGCAAGGTCAGGTCCGCTCCGTTGAATTCGCCTTCGGCATCGAGCCGGATGCCCACCAGCTTCTTCAGCGCGCCATATACCAGGGTGCCCCCGGCCAGCGCCACCACGATGCCAAGCACGGTGCCGATCGCCTGCGCGCCCAGCGACACACCGCCCAACCCGCCCAGCGTCCTGGCCCCGAAGATGCCCGCGGCAATGCCGCCCCAGGCGCCGCACAGCCCGTGCAGAGGCCACACGCCGAGCACGTCATCGATATGCCATTTGTTCTGCGCCAGCGTGAACATATAGACAAAGAGCGCGCCGGCCACCGCGCCGGTGATCAGCGCGCCGAGCGGGTGCATCAGGTCCGAGCCAGCGCACACCGCCACCAGTCCGGCCAGCGGCCCGTTGTAGGCAAAGCCCGGGTCGTTGCGTCCGGCCGCCCAGGCCGCCAGCGTGCCGCCGGCCATTGCCATCAGCGAGTTGATTGCCACCAGGCCGCTGACCTTGTCGACCGTCTGCGCGCTCATGACGTTGAAGCCGAACCAGCCCACCGCCAGCACCCAGGCGCCTAGCGCCAGGAACGGGATGTTTGAGGGCGGATGGGCGCTGATGCGGCCGTCCTTCTGGTAGCGCCCGCGCCGTGCGCCCAGCAGCAGCACCGCGGGCAGCGCGATCCAGCCGCCCAGCGCATGCACCACCACCGAGCCGGCGAAGTCATGGAATGGCGCGCCGGCCACGCGCGTAATCCAGTCCTGCACACCATAGCGCTGGTTCCAGGCGATGCCTTCGAAGAACGGATAGACAAAACCTACCAGCACGAAGGTGGCGACCAGTTGCGGGTTGAAGCGTGAACGCTCGGCAATACCGCCCGAGATAATCGCAGGAATGGCCGCGGCAAATGTCGCCAGGAAAAAGAACTTGACCAGTTCGTAACCGTTTTTCTGCGCCAGCGTTTCGGCCCCGGACATGAATTGCACGCCGTAGGCAATGGTGTAGCCGATAAAGAAATAGGCGATGGTCGAAACTGCAAAATCCACCAGGATCTTTACCAGTGCGTTGACCTGGTTCTTCTTGCGCACCGTGCCCAGTTCCAGGAAGGCGAAGCCGGCGTGCATGGCCAGCACCATGATGGCGCCTAGCAGGATAAACAGGGCGTCGGTGCCGGTCTTCCAGTCGTCCATAGTGACCTCATGCTCAAAATGGGAGCGTGAGTACGCAAAAAGCATTCCAGCAACGGCCGCATCCTGGTGCCATGTGCACCTTGTCGGGTAAAACCGCACCGGAATGCCGCGCGCAGGCAGGGGCGGGCGCTGCTGGTAGCGTTGCCGCTGGCATCGCCGTGATAGTGCAGATGCGCCAAAATGGCGCGAAACGGCGGCGCGGGCTGAACCGTTATGGTGCGGCGCCCCATTTGTGGGAATCTATCCTATGCTGCTGGTTTGCCCCACGCGCGGGCCGGTCTGGCGTTGCCGCGCTGCGGAACGGCCCGGCAAAGCCGGCTTCTGGCAAGCGGGAAAAGCGTGGAAAATTGCCCGCTAACCGGCCTCAATCAAGGATTTGCGGGTTTTTTTGTCGCATTGGTGCCACTGGGGATTGCTCTACGCGCGACGGGCAGATTAGACTGCGCCGATCGATGGCTTTGCCGCGAGGCACGCACATCGGTGACGACGACCAACAAGGGAAATCAGCCATGAATAAAGGTGAACTGGTATCGGCCATCGCCGCGGAAGCAGAACTGAGCAATGCCGCCGCCGAGCGCGCGCTCAACGCAGCGCTGGACAGTATCAAGAAGGCAGTGGCAAAGGGCGATTCGGTGACGCTGGTGGGCTTTGGCAGCTTCAGCGCCGGCAAACGCGCCGCCCGCACCGGCCGCAATCCGCGCACCGGTGAAACCATCAAGATCCCGGCCGCCAAGACGGTCAAGTTCTCTGCCGGGCAGGGTTTCAAGGACGCGGTGAACAAGAAGAAGTAAGCAGTTTGCGTCCACAGCGTGAAAAGCGGCCTTGCAGGCCGCTTTTTTGTTGCATGGCACGGCCACGCCTGCCGGTACCGGGCTGCAGCCGGCAACGGCGGGCACGATCCGGGTTAAACTGCCGGCGCCAGCGTTCCGGCGTGCAGTCAGGCAATGCCGCCGTCGCAGGTTCGCCCCAGAAATCCCGCCCCCGCAATCCGTACCCGCATCATGAACGATCTGTCCCACCAGCTTTCCATGACCGTGCTGATGACGCCGGACATGGCCAACTTCTCCGGCAACGTCCACGGCGGCACCATCCTCAAGTACCTGGACATGGTTGCCTATGCCTGCGCCAGCCGCTACGCCGGCCGCTACGTGGTAACGCTGTCGGTCGACCAGGTGGTGTTTCGCCAGCCGATCCACGTGGGCGAGCTGGTGACCTTCCTGGCCTCGGTCAACTTTACCGGCCGCAGCTCGATGGAAATCGGCATCAAGGTGGTGACGGAAAATATCCGCAGCAAGCTGGTGCGCCATACCAACAGCTGCTACTTCACCATGGTGGCCGTGGACGACAACGGCACGCCGGCCGAGGTGCCGCCGCTGGAGCCGCGCGACGAGGTGGAGCGCCAGCGCTTTGCCGCCGCCCAGCAGCGCCGCGCGCTGCGCCAGGAAATGGAAAAGCGCCACGATGACATCAAGTCGTCGGTGACCTGAATACCCCGCCATGAAGCGCTACTGCAATCGCATCCGCACGGTCCTGGCCGTCGTCTGTCTGACGGCCGCCTCGGGCGCCCACGCCGAGGAGATCGGCAGCGTCAGTACCAATTTCCGCATGACCGGCTCCGACAAGGTCGTGATCGAAGCCTATGACGACCCCCAGGTGGACGGCGTGACCTGCTATGTGTCGCGCGCCCGCACGGGCGGCATCAAGGGCCAGCTGGGCATGGCCGAAGACCCGCCGGAGGCATCGATCGCCTGCCGGCAGGTGGCCACGATCGCCTTCAAGGGGCCGATCCGGCAACAGGACAACGTCTTCTCCGAACGCATGTCGATTCTGTTCAAGGCCCTGCATGTCGTGCGCGCGGTCGACCGCAAGCGCAATACGCTGGTGTACCTGACGTACTCCGACCGCATTGTCAGCGGCAGCCCGCAGAACAGCGTCACCGCCGTGCCGGTGCCGGCCGGCACGGTTATCCCGGTGAAGTAACCCTGCAGCAGCCGGCCCCGGCACCTGGTGGATCAGGGAGCCAGCGCCGCGCTCTCCGCCTGGCAGTCGCGCGACGGGCGCGCGCCGCTGGCGCGTGCCGCCGCCACTTCGCGGCGGGCGCGGTCCAGGTCGGCGCGGAAGGTGGGGTCGGCATGCAGCCGCGCCACCGTTGCCGCGGCCATCATGCGGCCCTCGTTGACATCGCTTTGCCAGTGCACGTTGCAGACCACGCGGCTCTGGCCGAACGCGCGCCCGCGCGCCAGGATGTCATTGGCGCGTTCCGGCTCGACCTCAGCCAGGATCAGCGCCCAGGCCCAGCCGATGGCGCTGTGGCCGGACGGGTACGAGCCGTCCTTTTCCAGCTTGGCGGTCTCGGCCGGCGTGCACATCTGGGTCTTGTTGGCAACGAAGGGGCGTGTGCGCTTGTAGTGGTCCTTGGCCTTGTAGGTGGACAGGCCGGCATCGACCAGGCTGCGGCGCAGCAGGATGTTCAGGTACGGCGTTTCTTTCTCGCTGACCGGCACGCCCAGCGCGCAGGAGAATGCGCTGGCGGCCTGCGGGAACGTCAACACGGCATCCTCGCCAGCCACTTGCCAGCGCGGTGAACCGCGCAGCGTCCCGGCCTGCCGCGCGGCATCCTCATCCAGCGCCAGCGCTGCCGTGCCCTGCGCCGGCGGCGCGGGCAGCAGCTTCAGGCTGTCCGGGCGCGCGTCGGTAGCCAGGTAGCCGGCAGGCACGCCCGGGCGCAGTTCCGGCACCGTGGACAGGTTGGTGCCGCCGGCGGCGCAGCCAGCCACCAGGGCGGCGAGTGCCACCGCGATAGTTGCCCGCACCGGGGCGGACGGGGAGTGGTCACGCTTTGCTTGTTCCGTCAATTTGTCGTTCCTTGTTGTTCTTGTCGAGTCGGCGGTCCTGCCGCAGCTCAGGTGGCAGCGTCGAACAGCTTGCGCAGGTTCGACTTCAGGATCTTGCCATTGGCATTGCGCGGCAGCATCTCCTGGTAAATCAGGATACGCACCGGCACCTTGAATGCCGCCAGCCGGGTGCGCACGAAATCCTGCAGCTCGGCCTCGCTTGCCTGCATGCCGGGCTTCAGGCTGATCACCGCGGCCGGTTCTTCGCCCAGCGTCTTGTGCGCGAGTCCGACCACCGCGGCATCCATAACCGCGGGATGCTCGTACAGGGTGCTTTCCACCTCGATGCAGTAGATGTTCTCGCCGCCGCGGATCAGCATGTCCTTCATCCGGTCGACGATATAGACGTAGCCTTCCTCATCCAGCCGCGCAATGTCGCCGGTGCGCAGCCAGCCGTCGGCAAAGGTCTGCGCCGTGGCCTCGGGCTTGTTCCAGTAGCCGCGCACGACATTGGCACCGCGCGCCATCAGCTCGCCGGTTGCGCCGGGCGGCAAGGCGCGGCCGTGCCCGTCCACCACCTTCATCTCGCCGATCGGCAGCGCCGGGCCGCTGCTGTCCGGGCGCATCACGTATTCCTCGGCGCTGTGGCTGGTGAAGGTGGACGACGTTTCCGTCATGCCCCAGCCGATGCCGGGAGCGGCCAGCGGGAATACCTCGCCGATGCGCCGCACCAGTTCGGGCGATGCCGGCGCGCCGCCGTAGTTGACGTTCTCCAGCGAGGACAGGTCGAAGCGGCCGCGCTCCGGATGCTCCAGGATCTGCCACGCGATGGTGGGCACGCCGCCGGCCGCGGTGCAGCGCTCGCGCTCGATCAGCTCCATGCCGCGCAGCGCGTCCCAGCGGTGCATCAGCACGATCTTGCCGCCGGTGGCGATGGCGCCGTTGAGCACCGCCATGCAGCCGGTGACATGGAAGAACGGCACCGCCAGCAACATGGCCTTTTGCGGCGCGGCGGGGTCCGGCGCGGGAATCGGCTCGCCCCGGCGCAACAGGTTGCGCATCGGGCTGAAGCTGCCTGCAACCGCCACGTTGGTGGAGTTGCGGTGCGTGCCGAGCGCGCCCTTGGGTTTGCCGGTGGTGCCCGAGGTGTAGAAGATGGTGGCGTCGTCGTCCGGATCGATATCGACCTGCGGCGGCGCCTGGTCTGGCAGCGCGGCCCAGTCAGCCGGGCTGCCGATCACGCTTTCCAGCGGGGCCACGCGCGGCTCGGCCGCGGTGCCGCCGGCACGTGAGGCATAGACGCGTTCCAGCGCCGGGCAGCCCGGCAGGTGTTCCAGGATGCGGTCGAGCCGTTCGGCATCGACGATCGCCACGCGGCTGCCGGAATCGGCCAGGCCGTACTCCAGCTCGGCCCCGGTCCACCAGGCATTGAGCGGCGTCACGATGGCACCCGCCAGCAGCGCGCCGTAGAACGCCACCGGCCATTCAGGCAGGTTGCGCATGGCTACGGCCACGCGGTCGCCCTTGCGCACGCCATCGCGCACCAGTGCATGGGCGAGGGCGATGGCGGCGCGACGGAAGGCATCGTAGGAGACGCGCTCGTCCTCATAGACCACGAAGGTGCGGTCGGCAAACGCGCGCGTGTTCAGCAACAGCTCGCGCAGCGTGGGCGGTGCGTTCTTCCAGACGGTGGTGGGGATGCCGCGGATCACGCGCGTTTCGGTTTCGAACGGCGCGCCGGGCGCGGTAAGCCGGGCGTGGGCCTCGGCCAGCGACATGACCGGCCAGGTGCCGGCCAACTGCGGATTGCTCGACATGACTGCCTCCCGGAACTGCATTGCAGGTTGAGGGAAATGCAGGAAAGCGGCGGGCGCCGGCCTCAAGGCCGGCACCCGCAACGCTGGGGTCAGACGCTCAGATGGTCACGCCGCCGTCCACGACCAGCGCCTGGCCGGTCATGAAGGTGCTGGCCGCCGACGCCAGGTAGACCGCCGCCCCGGCAATCTCGACGGGTTCGCCGATGCGGCGCAGCGGCGCGCCCTGGGTGGACTGCTTGTAGCGCTCGGGATCTTCCCACAGCGCGCGCGCAAAGTCGGTCTTGATCAGCCCTGGCGCGATGCAGTTCACGCGCACGTTGTGCGGCCCGAACTCTACGGCGAGGTTGCGCGCCAGCTGGAAGTCGGCGGCCTTGGAGATGTTGTACACGCCGATGGTGGGCGAGCCGCGCAGGCCGCCGATCGACGACACGATGATGATCGAGCCGTCCTTGCGGTCGATCATCTGCGGGGCCACCATCTGGATCAGCCAGTGGTTGGAGATGACGTTGTTGTCCAGCACCTTGCGGAACTGGTCGTCCGACACGCCGCTCATGGGCCCGTAGTACGGGTTGGACGCGGCATTGCAGACCAGCACGTCGATCTTGCCGAAGGCGCGGTTGGTCTCGTCGACCAGGCGCTGCAGGTCGTCCTTTGAAGAAATATTGGCAGGGACCGCGATCGCGGTGCCGGCGCCGTGGCGGGCGTTGATGGCATCCACCACTTCCTGGCAGGCCTCGATCTTGCGCGAAGAAATGACCACCTTGGCGCCCTGGACGGCCATCTGCTCGGCGATGGCGCGGCCAATCCCGCGCGAGGAGCCGGTGACGATGGCAACCTTGCCCGTCAGATCAAACAATGACATGGAGTCTCCTGTATGGCTGCGCCGGCGTCAGGGGCCGGCTTTGTCCTGGCGACGCGCCCGCAGGCAGCATCGCCGGGACATTATGGTGGCGCCGCTGGCCCCAGTCCACAGGCCCGGGTGCCGTGCGCCGGCCATATCAGGATTCTTTCTGCGGGCAATGCGCGCCGTGCATGGCAGGCATGCTGCACAGCAGAATAATGGCGCCTCAGGTGCCGGAGGATGCCGTTGCGGGCGCCAGCAGCGCTGGCAGGGCGTCGGCCAGGCCACGCCGCAGCTCATCGTCCAGCAGCACGCCAAAGCGATCCGACAAGGCCTGCACCACGGCCTCGGGCGAGGCCAGCCGGGTTCGGCGCACGGTGCCGTCAGCTGCGCGCTCGGCCAGCTCGCCGTCGGCCAGCGTCACGCGGGTGCCGCCGTCGGTGCGCGCGGCCATCAGCCGCTGCAGGAATACGCTGTCAGGGTGCGTCGATACATACCAGTTGCGCGGCACGAAATCGATCCACGGCTGCGGTGTCAGGTCGAAGCGGTAGACCTTGATCCAGCCGGCATCGCCGCGCGCCTCCAGGTCGTAGCTGTGGAACGCGGTGGCGGAGGTCTGCGGCGGCGAAGGCGCCAGACGGTAGGGGAAGCTGTCATCGGCCGGCTCGGACAGCGGCATCGCCCTGTATGGCGTGGGGCCGCCGAAGCCGACATCGGCGAGGTAGCTGCGATGCGCCACCTCCACCCGCAGCAGCATGTGCGAGGTCGCGGTCGGCACGTCGTCGGGAACGCCCCAGCGCACGCGCGCGGCCAGCGGCGTCACAACGTAGCCGAGCGCGCTCAGCCCGGCCGCAAGCAGGGTATTGAGTTCAAAGCAGTAGCCGCCACGACGGCGCGCGACGAGCTTGTCGAAGACCGCATCCAGCTCGATCCGTACTGGCCGTCGCAGCAGCGGATCGACGTTTTCGAACGGAATGCTGGCCAGGTGCGCGGCCAGTACGATATCCAGCGCTTCCAGCGTGGGCGAGGGCGGGGCGGCGATGCCGAGGCGCGCGAGCCAGGCATCCTGTTGGGGTGCGTCCAGGGTCATCATGGTGTGCGGGGCTCCGGTGCGATGCGTTCAGTTGAGCGCTTCCAGCGCCGGCAGGTCAAGCAGTTCGATGCCGCCATACTCCAGCCGCAGCAGCCCGCGCGCTTCCAGTTCGCGCAGCGCGTGGTTCACGGTCTGGCGCGACAGGCCCAGCATCTGCGCCAGCTGCTCCTGCGGGATGCGCACGCGCTGCGTGGCCTGGACCTGCGGCAGGTTGCCGTAGCCATGTGCGATCGCGGCCAGGCGCCGGGCAATGCGGGCCGCCGGCGGCAGCAACTGCGCTTCCTCGACATAGTTGAAGGCCTGGCGCGTCTTGGCTGCCAGCAATTGCCCGAAGGCCTGCCACCATGCCGGCTGCTGCGCCAGGCGCTGCTCCAGGCTGGAGCGCGTCACATGCCACAGTGTCGTGGCGCTGACCGCGCGCGCGTCGTGGGTGCGCGGCAGGCCGTCGAACAGGCAGATCTCGCCGAACCAGGTGCCGGGTTCCAGCAGCCCGAGCAACGCCGCCTTGCCCGATTCGCCGCTGGCGTGGATCTGCATGGTGCCGCTGGCGACACAATACAGGCCGTCGAAACGGTCGCCGCGGGCAAAGAGCGTCTCGCCGGCCACCAGCCGGCGCAGGCTGCCATCATCGAGCAGTGCCTGGCGCAGTGCGGGCGGCAACTGGCTGAACCAGGCGCCGGCACGTACGGCAGCAAGCGCATCGTCGCGCGGCGGCACCGTGCCGGGCAGTTTGCCGGCGAATTGCGGTTGAGGGCGTTGCGGCGGGCTCGCCAGTCCCATGCCGGTCTCCTTTCATATGGGGTTGTGCCGGGTGTCAGCAGGGACACACAAGGGCACGCTGCGACGGTCCGGACTGTCAAAAACCTGACAGACCAGACTGTGCGCGCCCACTACTATAAATCCACATCCCGCCCGCCGCGCAGCAGCAGGCGGCAGCGTCCGGCCGCCCTTGCGGCGCGGCACGCGCACGCCTGCGCATACAAGGAGATACCCCCGTGAAAACCCTGATCGAACACCTGGCCAACTACGCCGCCTACCATCGCGACCCGCGCAACGTCTTTACGCACTTCATTGGCATTCCGATGATCGTGCTGGCAGTGACGACGCTGCTGGCGCGCCCGGCGCTGCCGCTGGGCGACGGCTCTGCCTACCTGACGCCGGCGATGCTGCTGTACATCCTGTCGTGCCTGTTCTACCTGCGCCTGTCGCTGGTGTTCGGGGTGGCGATGGCGGTCATCCTGGCGTTCTTCCTCTATGCCGGCGCCCACATTGCGGCGATGCCCACCGCCTGGTGGCTTGCCATCGGCCTTGGCCTGTTCGTGGTGGGATGGGTGATCCAGTTCATCGGCCACTATTACGAGGGGCGCAAGCCGGCCTTCGTCGACGACCTGGTCGGCCTGCTGATCGGTCCGCTGTTCCTGGTGGCGGAAACCGCCTTTGCGCTGGGGCTGGCACGCGGCACGCGCGAGGCCATGGCCGCCCGCGCGCACTGATCAGGGCAGCCCCGCCGGCAGCCGCAGCCGCGCCGCCAGCCCGCCCAGCGGGCTCGATGCCAGCGCCAGGCTGCCGTCGTACATCGCGGCGATTTCCGTCACGATCGCCAGGCCCAGCCCGCTGCCGGCAGCGGCCTCGTCGAGCCGGCCAAAGCGGGCGGTGGCGAGTGCCTGCGCCTCCGGCGGCATGCCCGGGCCGTCGTCCTCGACCAGTATTTCGAGCTCGCCATCCGCTTCCTGCAGCGTGACGCGCACGCGCGTGCGCGCCCACTGGCAGGCATTGTCGAGCAGGTTGCCGAGTATTTCGACCAGGTCTTGCCGGTCGCCGGCAAAGTGCCCGGCGCCTTCAACCGTCAGCGTCAGCGCGCGCTCAGCGTGCAGCCGCGCCAGTGCTCGGGTCAGCGCCCGCACCGGCGCGCCGGCATCGATACGCTGGCCGCGCGCCGCCGCGGCGCCCGCGGCGCGGGCGCGTGCCAGATGGCGGTCGACCTGCCGGCGCATCGCTTCGACCTGCGCCGCCACGGCTTGCGCCGGCGCCCCCGGCAGCGCCGCGGCCTCGTTGGCGAGCACTGCCAGTGGCGTCTTGACCGCGTGCGCCAGGTCCGCCGCCTGCCGGCGCGAGCGTTCCAGCGCCTGAGTGTTGCGTGCCAGCAGGGCATTGATCTCGGCCACCAGGGGTTCGACTTCGGTGGGCCAGTTGCCGCCCAGGCGTGCCTCGCGCCGCGCCTGCATCGTGCCCAGCGCGCGCCGCAGCCGCGCCAGCGGCGCCAGCCCAAACTTCACCTGCGCCGCAACCGCCAGCATCAGCCCCAGTCCCAGCGCCGTCAGCGACCACGCCAGCGTCCGGTTGAAGCTGCGGCGCGCGGCACGCAGCTCGGTCCGGTCCAGTGCCACCGAGATCTCTACCGGGGTATCCGCGGACGGCAGCACCAGTTGCCGCGACACCACCAGCAACGACTGGTTGCCGGGGCCCGGGCGCACGTCGGCCTGGGCGCCGGCAAGGCGGCGCTCCACCGTCACCGGCATTTCCGTATCCCACAGCGAGCGCGAGCGCAGCAGCGCGCCCGGCGCGCGCGCCTGCCAGTAGGTGCCGGAGTAGGGCAGCTCGTAGCGGGGATCGGCGGGGGTACGGGTGAGGACCAGCTTGCCGTCGGCGCTCCAGTCCAGCGCCGCGGCCAGGCCCGCCAACTGGTGGTCGAGCTGGCGCACATAGGTGTTGTTGACGTGGCGCTCGAACAGCGTCGCCAGCAGCCAGCCGCTGGCGCCCAGCGCCGCTGCCAGCCAGACCGCCGCCACTGCCAGCAGGCGCAGCGCAAGGGATCGGCGCAGGCGGGCCGGCATCTAGGGCTGCGGTGGCGACGGCGGCCGCATGCGGTAGCCCTGGCCGCGCACGGTCTCGATGACATCCACGCCAAGCTTGCGGCGCAGCCGCCCGACGAAGACCTCGATGGTGTTGCTGTCGCGGTCGAAGTCCTGGGCATAGATATGCTCGGTCAGCGCGGTCTTGCTGACGATGGCGCCGGGATGGTGCATCAGGTAGTCCAGCACGCGGAATTCATGCGAGGTCAGTGCCACCGGCGTGCCGTCGACGGTGACCTTGCCTGCGCGCGGATTCATCCGCACCGGGCCGCATTGCAGCTCCGGCGCCGGCATGCCGTGCGCGCGCCGGATCAGCGCGCGGATGCGCGCGAGCAGCTCTTCCATGCGGAATGGCTTGGCCAGGTAGTCGTCGGCGCCGGCATCGATGCCTTCGACCTTCTCGGTCCAGCTGTCGCGCGCGGTCAGGATCAGCACCGGCACGCTGACCTGCGCGGCGCGCCAGCGGCGCAGCACCGAAAGGCCGTCCAGCCGCGGCAGGCCCAGGTCCAGGATGACGGCGTCGTAGGGCTCCTGCTCGCCCAGGTGGCAGGCATCCAGGCCGTCCGCGGCCACGTCGACGGCATAGCCGGCGTCGGCCAGGCTGGCACGGACCTGGGCGGCGAGGGCGGCTTCGTCTTCGACCAGCAAGATGCGCATCGGGGTTTCCTGTCGGTCAGGGTTTGCGGCGGGCGTTTTCCAGCCCACGCCCCTTCGCCTTGAGCAGGGCGGCCGTGCGTGCATCGTACTCGAGCTTGGCCACCGAACCGCCCGGCAACAACAGCTTGACCTCGTATTGCCAGATGCCGTCGTCGCGGTCCAGCTCAACGCCGATGACGTCGCCCTCGTACTGGCGCGATACCGTTTCCAGGATGCGCGACAGCGGCAGGATTTCGCCGGACTGCACGGCCGCGCGGGCGCGGTCGGCGTCCTTGTCGGCGTGCGCGGCCGGCATCGCCGCCAGCGCCAGCAGCGCCGCAGCGACCAGCACGCCGGGGCGCAGGAGGGCCGGGAAGTTGAACTTCATGGCCCGGAGTTTGCCTCAGATTGCCTGAATGCGGGCTGAACGGAACCCTCGTGACCAGGCAGCAAACGGTAGCGCCGCAGCACGCGCATCGCTGCGCGCACAGGCACCGAAGAGCCTGCCGCGAACGCCAAAACGGGGGTACGTAGGCCGTATTCGCGTTTCCACTGAGGCAAAGCCGCGACAAAACCCGGGGTTTTCACGGGGTTTTACGTTTCGAATGCACGAAAACCCCTTGACTTACGGTACTTTCCGCTATGATTCAGTGGGCGTCGAGCAGACGATTGCGCAACGCTGAGAAGCAATGCGAAACACCTGCCGACACCCATCTGTTCAACTTACGAATATCGATATGGCGACCAAAGCGAAACCGACCGCGAAGACTGCAACCAAGCCCGCTGCCAAGAAGGCCGCGGCAACCAAGGCACCCGTGAAGGCTGCCGCCAAGAAGGCCACGCCGGCCAAGAAGGCTGCTCCCGCCGCTGCGCCCGTTGCGCGCCCGCTGAAGGACACCTTCAACAAGTCGAGCCTGGTCGCTCACCTGGTAGCCCAGACCCAACTGGAAGCCAAGGCCGTGAAGACGGTGCTGGCCCACCTGGAAACCACCATCATCGGCGCGCTGAACAAGAAGGGCGCTGGCGAGTTCACGCTGCCCGGCCTGCTGAAGGTCACGGCGCAGCAAGTGCCGGCCAAGAAGAAGCGTTTCGGCAAGGACCCGTTCACCGGTGAAGAGCGTTGGTTCCCGGCCAAGCCGGCCAGCGTCAAGGTCAAGGTCCGTCCGCTGAAGAAGCTGAAGGACGCCGCAGCCTGATCTGCGCCACGTTGTTCTGACAAAAAAGGAGCCGCTTGCCGGCTCCTTTTTTTATGCGCGAGCGCAATACGTGCCGCGCGTTCCTGCATTTCCAGCCGCCGGCGACAGACCGGCGCGGGAGGAGACACGATGCCAAGTCTGCAAAGCCAGCTGTGGCGGCTTGCCTTGCGCCTGGTCCGCCGCAAGCGGCGGTTTGCCAGCGCCCAGGCGCTCCATGATGAAATCCGGCGGCGCCGTATCGTCGGACGCGCCTATCCGTCCCGGCGCCTGCGTGCGCGGCATGCGGTCAGCGAGGAGCGGATCGCTGGAATGGAGGTCTACACCGTGCGGCCCAGGGGCGGGCCTGCGCACGGTAAATCCCGCCATATCCTTTACCTGCACGGCGGCGGCTATGTCTTCGACATCGTCAGCCAGCACTGGGATTTCATCGGCAAGCTGGTGGACGCGCTTGGCTGCGCGGTGACGGTGCCGGTCTATCCGCTGGCGCCTGAACATACCCACCGCGACGTGTTCGCGGCCATGGTGCCGCTGTGGCAGGTGCTGCAGCAGCGCTATCCGGGCGCAGACCTGACCGTCATGGGCGATTCCGCTGGCGGCGGCATGGCACTGGCGCTGGCACAGGTGCTGCGCGACAGCGGCCAGCCGCTGCCGCGGCGGCTGGTGTTGCTGTCGCCGTTCCTGGATGCCACCGGCGACAATCCCGGCATCGATGCCCTGGAGCCGTTCGACCCGATGCTGTCACGCCCCGGGGGCATTGAATGCGGGCGCGTCTATGCCGGCGCGGATCCGGTCACCCTGCCGCAGGTCAGTCCCATGCACGGCGTGTTGCGCGGGTTGCCGCCCACCACGTTGTTTATCGGCACCCATGACATCCTGCTGCCCGACTGCAGGAAGTTCCGCCAGATGGCCGACGAGCAGGGCCTGCCGCTTCGGTATCACGAGGGCGAGGGAATGTTCCACGTCTGGATGCTGCTGCCGATGCCGGAAGCGGACGCGGCGTTTGCCGAGATTGTGCGGTCAGTGCTTGCCGACGACGCGCACGGCACGGAGGGTAGGGACGGGCTGGCGCCTGTGCGCACTGCCGTTGCCCCGCAGGAGGTGACCGACCCGGGTTGATGCCGGCCGCCCGGTGATTCACGCCAGGCTGGCCGCAACCGGATCCGACTGGAGCAAGTTTAACCTGCGTCAAATGGACAGGACGGGCGCCCCCCTAGAATCGGTCAGGTCATGGGTGCGGGGGCGCTCCCCATGACAGAGCTTCCGGAGTCTTCCTGAAGCTTCCGCCCGCGGCCGCAATGGCTGCGGGTTTTTTATTTGGCGGCCACCATCCGGTCCGCAAACTCAGGCCACCACCTGCTTGGCATAGGTTGCCCGCGCCATCTCGCAGACCTCTACCGACACCTGCACGTCCTGGCCGGTGCCGGAGCCGGCGCGCACGGCTTCGGCGATCACGTCGCAGACGGCCTGCGCCAGCGCCTGGCGCACGGCGGTGTCGCGGCCGTCCAGGATCGACAGGCGCGCGTGGACAAAGGCCCGCTCGACCGCGTCCACGCCCTGGCGGTAAGTCGACAGCGTGACGCAGCGCGACTTGATGTCCGCCTCCTGGAACTGTCCGGAGGCCAGCAGGGCGGCATTGGCTTCATCCAGCAACTCTTCCTGCGAGCAGTTCAGGCGGGTGTTTTCGGTGAGTTCGATGACGAGGTGAGGCATGGCGGCGTCCTGACTGTGTTCCGGTGAAACCGAGCATGATACGGGATCGGGGGCGCGTGGCGGGCGCACCAATGCAGACGGGGCGCTTTATGGCGCCCCGTCGGGATGTGCTGCTGGTGCGGATCAGGCGGGGACGGGCGTGCGCTCGCGTGCCGGTGCCAGTGCGCCGCCAAAGCGGGCCGGATTTTCCCGGGCGAGCTGCTGCAGCTGGGCCAGCTTGGCCTTCAGGCCGGTATCCAGTTTCGGTGCAGGCATCACCGTGGACGGGCAGGCCACGCCCAGGATGCCGAGCGCCTGCTGGAAGTTCTCCAGGGTCAGCCCGGCAGCCGGGTCAACGGTGACGAGATGCTCGCGCAAGGCCTCGGGCATCGACTCCGGGGCGGCGCAGGAAATGATCACGTAGTGAACCGGCTTGGCGCCCTGGGCGAAATAAGCTTCGATCTCCGCACCATGGCCGCCTGCGGCCGGCGGGGTCATGGCTTCGACCTGCAGGTCCAGCTGCTGCAGGATTGCCGCGGGCGTGCCGCGGCGCCAGGCGTCGGACACCACCACGCGGGCGCCGGCCACGCCGAACAACCTGCGTACGAACCCCAGCGCGACAGGATCAAAGAACCGGACGTCGCGCAGCGTGCCCGAATCCGGAATGCCGCCGAGGCGGGTGCGGGAGCGGTCGGAATACAGGACGCCGGGTACGTCCAGCATGATGAGTCGTTCAGCCATGGTTTCCTGTGCGGGTGACAGTTCAGTTGGTGTGAACCAAGATTACTCGCCACGGGCAGGCTGACACGTAACCGGCGCGGGTTCAGTTGAAACAGATCTGTAACTTTATCGGGGTAGACGTAAATGCCGGTTACGTCGCCATGACAAATGTTTCGCCCAGACACATCTGCCCGTTACAAAGATGACACGCACTAGAAGCGGAAGCGGGCCACATCGTCGGCCAGTGCCGCTGCGTGCTGGTCCAGCCGGGCTGCCTGGCTGGCCAGCTCATCGACCAGCGCCGCGTTCTGCTGGGCGGTCTGGCGCAGCTGCGATACGGATTGCCCGGCGGCCTGCACGCTGCCGGCCTGCTCGTCGGCAAGCGTGCGCAAGGCCTCGGACAGCGCATGGCTGTGCCCGACGGTAGCCGCGATGCGGTCCATCGCCGCCACCACGCTGGCGCTCAGGCGCGCGCCTTGCTCGATCTCGTGTGTAGCGGTGCTGACGATGCCGCCGATCTCGCGCGCCGCATCGGCGCTGCGCTGGGCCAGCGCGCGCACTTCTTGCGCGACCACCGCGAAGCCGCGGCCGGCGGGGCCGGCGCGGGCCGCTTCCACCGCGGCATTCAGCGCCAGTATATTGGTCTGGAAGGCGATCCCCTGGATCACGCCGACGATCTCGGCGATATGGCGCGAGTGGCCGTGCAGCGTATCCATCGCGCCGCGCATCTGCTGCACCACGGCAGCGCCGGCATCGGTGGCGGCGCGTGCCTGGCTGGCCATCTGGCTCGATTCGGTGGCCTGGGCGTGCGCGTCGGCCACGCGTGCTGCCAGTGCCTGCATGCTGCCGGTGGTGGCATCGAGCGCGCTGGCCTGCCGCTGGGTGCGCGCCGACAAGGCGTGGTTGTCTTCGGCGATCTGCTGGCCGGCCGCGGTGATCTCCTGGGCGCTGGCCTGAATACGGGCCAGTACGCCGGCAAGCTGGTCGCGCATGCCGGCCACGTGGTGCAGCATGCTGCTATGGTCCGACGGGCGCAGGGTGATAGTGGCGGTCAGGTCGCCGGCGGCTATGCGGCGAGCGATCTCGGCGGCGTCGCGCGGCTCGCCGCCAAGTTCGGCACGCAGGCTGCGCGCAGCGATCCACGCCAGCGCGGCGGCCGCCAGCAGGCTGGCGCCGAGCAGGGCGGCCATCCATGCCTGCGCGCGCAGCTGGCTGGCCGCCACGCTGGCCACCGTGGCGGCGGCCTTTTGTTCCTGCTGCTGGCGCACGGCTTCCACTTGCCGGCTGAGGGATTGCAGCTGTTCAGTAACGAAGTGGCCGTCGACCGAGACCGCGCTGTCGAATTGCAGCGAGTCCAGCGGCTGCTTGCGCAGCAGCGCCACGTAGGCCTGCACCAGCTCGCCGGTGCGCTGGCGTTCGCGCAGCAGCGGCGCGGCCTGTGCTGCGGCGGCCTGGCGTACGCCGGCCAGCGCAGCATCGAGCTGCGACAGGCCGAGCGCGACGTCGGCGGCGGCATCGTCGCGCTCGGTGCTGCTGGTGGCCATGGTCAACGCCAGCTGGGCACGGCCGAGGGTGGCCAGTGCCGACTGCGCGCGCTCGGCCGAGATGGCACCGTGCATGTCGTGCTGGTACAGGGTGTCGGTGCGCGCCTTGATCGAGACCAGGTTGGCGATCCCGGTCAACCCGACCGCGGCACCGAACAGGTACACCAGGGCAAAGGCAGCGCACAGGCGTGCCACCAGCGGCAGGCGGCCCAGTCGTGCGGAAAGCCGCGCGAACAGCCGCGCGGGGGCAGCTGCCCGGCTGCGGCCGGGCAGGTGTGTCTTGATGACTTGCACCACGGAGAAGACTCCAAACGGGCGTGCTGGCTCCTGAAGGATGCACGGCCCGGGCTTGACCCGAATTGCCGCGCGCGCTGTCCTCTGTCCGGGACGGTCGCAGGCGGCGCACGGATGGTCGATCATCAACGTGACGCCGGCGTGACATGGAATGAGGATTTTTGTCATCACGCTGTCATATCCATGTCATGCAATGTCGCTCGCCCTCTTGCCCCATCCCCGGATTTCCCGCCATGACAGGCCTGCCTGCCGCCACGCCTTTGCTCGACCGCGCACCTGTCGCATCTGGTACCCCCATCGCCGCAGCACTTGCGCATGCGCGGCTGCCGCAGCTGCATGCGGTATTCCAGCCGATCGTGCAGGCGGACAATGCCGAGATCCTCGGCTACGAGGCGCTGATCCGGGGGCCGGCGGGCTCGCCCTGGGCGAGCCCGGACGCGTTGTTCCGGCTGGCGCAGGGCGTTGCCGCGACCATGGCGCTGGAGATCCACGCGGCGCGCACCGCGCTGGCCGCCTGGCGCAGCCTGGACCTGCCCGGCAAGCTGTTCCTCAATTTCAGCCCCATGACGTTGCGGCACCTGCTGGCCGAGCGCGGGCGGCTGATGGCGGCGCTGCTGGAGGCCGGTATTGCGCCGTCGCGCCTGGTGATCGAAATCACCGAACAGACCCCGATCGGCGATGCTGCCAGCTTTGCCCAGGCGATGGCGGTGCTGCGCGAGCTTGGCATGCAGTACGCGCTGGATGATTTCGGCACCGGGCATGCCAACCTCGACCTGCTTGCGCACCTGTCGCCGCAGTTCGTCAAGATCGACAAATCGCTGGTGCGGGGCATTGCGTCCTGTTCGCGGCGGCTGGAGATCCTGCGCGCGCTGCTGCGCGTGATGAGCGCCTTTGGCGGGCGCGTGATCGCCGAAGGCGTCGAGGACGAAGACGAGCTCGCCGTGATCCGCGACCTGGGCGTGGCCGGCGCCCAGGGCTACTACGTGGGCCGGCCCTTGTTGCGGCCGGCCGCGCAGGCGCCGCAGCACGTGCACCAGGCGTTGGCTTCGCGGCATATCGCCGTGTTTCCGCAAATGGTGCGCTCAGGCTGGTCGGGCATCACCGCCGGGCGCCTGCTGCGGCCTGCGCCGACGGTGTCGCCTGCCACCAGCAACGATGCGGTGCTGCGCGTCTTCCAGGACCAGCCCGACCTGCAGGCCGTGGCCGTCGTCAATGACGAAGGCCGGCCGCTGGCGATCATCAGCCGCCAGGCTTTCATCGACCGCTACGCGGCGCCATTCCATCGCGAGCTGTATGGCAAGAAGGCCTGCATCGCCATGGCCAACCGCGAGCCGGCCTGCTTTGACCATCGCGCCAGCCTGGAGGAGATGGCGCAGATCCTGTCCGGCGAGAACACGCGCTCGCTTGCCGATGGTTTCGTGATTACCGAACAGGGCCGCTATATCGGCCTGGGCACCGGCGCTGATCTGATCCGGGCCATCACCGAAGTGCGCATGGAGGCGGCGCGATACGCCAATCCGCTGACCTTCCTGCCCGGCAATATCCCGCTGAACCAGCATATCGAGCGCCTGATCGAAGCCGCCAGCGAGTTCCGCGCCTGCTATGTCGACCTGAACCACTTCAAGCCCTTCAACGACAAATATGGCTACTGGAAGGGCGATGAAATGCTCAAGGGCGCGGCCGCCATCCTGGCCGAGGCCTGTGATCCCGCACGCGATTTTCTCGGCCATGTGGGCGGCGACGACTTCCTGGTGCTGTACCAGAGCAGCGACTGGGCCGCGCGCCTGCAAGCTGCGATCCGGCGCTTCAACGACGCGGCGCGCGTCATGTATTCGCCCGCCGATCGCAACGCCGGCGGCATGCATGGCGAAGACCGCCACGGGCGGCCGGTCTTCTTTGCGCCAGTGTCGATGGCGGTTGGCGTGGTGTGCGTGAGCGGCGAGGGCGTGGCGGGCCTGCAGCGGCTGGGCAGCCAGCATATCGGCGCCGCCGCGGCGGCGGCCAAGCGCGAGGCCAAGCGCTCGGCAACCGGCATGGCCGTGCTGGATTTCCTGTCGCTGGCCGCGACGCTGTCGGTCTAGCGGTCCGGCTGCCTGCGTCTGGTGAGCCGGCGGTCCGCCGCGGGCAGCCTGGGCGCTGCGCCCCCTTCCAGTACGTCGAGCCGGTAGCCGTGCGCGTAGACGACAGTGATGACGATGCCGTTGGCGATGCCGATGCGCAGGGTCTTGCGCAGGCGCGACATCAGTCCCGCCAGTGCCCGCGACAGCGGCGCCAGTTCATGCCGCCACACCGCCTGCTGGATGCGGTCGCTGGACAGGACCCTGCCGACATTGGAAAACAACAGCATGGCCAGGTCGAATTCCTTCGGCGTCATTTCGATGCGCTCGTCGTGCAGCGTGGCAAAGCGGCCCACGCTGTTGAGCTGGTAGGGGCCGACGCGCACTACCAGGCCCTGGCGCAGGCGCTCGCCGGTCACCCGGCGGCGCAGCGCCGTGATGCGTGCCATGAGCACGCGCACATTGAGCGGGCGGCACACGTAGTCATCAGCGCCGGCGTCGAGTGCATCGATGAGGCCGTCCTCACTGCTGTCGGCCGCAAGCATGATGATGGGCACATCGCGTGAGCGCGCACAGCGCACGGCACGGATAACGTCGATGGCCGGCAGGTCTGGCAGTTCATCATCGATCAGCAGCATGTCGAACGGTACCTGGCTAACACCGTGGATCAGGTCGCGGCCCGTTTCAAACACGTTGCAACGATAACCGGAACGTGCCAGCAGTTCCGGCACCGGCCGGAGTTGGGGCGACTTGCCCATGAGCAGCGCAATATTCATCGATGGCGAAATACGAGAGCCGTGGCAGGGACGGCCGGACCGCGGCAGGGCTGGAGCCGGACAGCGATGGAACGAAGGCAGGCACCAGGCGCGCACGCACGCAGCACTACCGTTCGCAAGCAGCAAGCGTACAAAAAGTGTGGTCCACAGGACAATCGGACATTTCTGAAATTTCTGCTGTTTTTTTGATGGCGCTCGCGTTGTTGGCGTGAGGGGGCGTATGTCGGCGGCGCCGATGGCGATATGGAAAGTTGTCCACAGCTCCTGTGGACAAGCCAGGGCGCAGTGGCCGGACTGCGGCCTGGCACCGTGATGCTGTCGGCGTGCCAAAAAAGAAGGCAGCGCGCGGGCACTATGGGCGCCGTGCTGTCAACATTCGGGCAGGGTGTGCCAAAATAGCGCGCATCGCGTTCCGGTCCGGGGACTCAAGCCCACCGATGCTGCAGAGCCCGAGTGTCATCGCCATCATCGTCCTGTGCTTTCACGTCGTCGGCGTGGTGGCTGCCCTGCATGCCGTCATGACGGTGCGCACCGCGCCCGGCGCGATCGCGTGGGCGGGGTCGCTGCTGATGATGCCGTACTTCACGCTGGTGCCCTACCTGATCTTCGGGCGCAGCACCTTCGCCGGCTACGTCGACGCCCGGCGCTTCAATGACGACCACCTGCGCGAGCTGCGCCACGGCATGACCCCGCGCGAGCGCGAGGCGCGCAGCGCCTGCGTGGTCCATGCGCCGGCGCAGGCCTGCATGCGTGCGCTACCCCGGCTGACCGGCATGCCGTGCCTGGCCAACAATGACGTGCGCTTGCTGGTCAACGGCGAGCAGACCTTCGAGGCGATCTTTGCCGCGATCGCGCGGGCCAGCCAGGTGCTGATCGTGCAGTTCTTCATCGTGCATGACGATGCGCTGGGCCAGCGCCTGCAGGCGCTGCTGTGCGAGCGCGCGCGGGCCGGCGTCAAGGTGTACTTCCTGTTCGATCGCATCGGCTGCCACGCGCTGCCGCGCCGCTACGTGCGCACGCTGGCCGAGGCCGGCGTCGATGCGCGGGCGTTCTCCACGCACCGCGGCTTTGTCAACCGGTTTCAGCTCAATTTTCGCAACCATCGCAAGCTGGTGATCGTCGATGGCAGCGAGGCCTTTGTCGGTGGCCACAACGTCGGCGTCGAATACCTGGGCGAACGCCCGCCACTGGCGCCGTGGCGCGACACCCATATTGCACTGCGCGGCAGCGCCGTGCTGGACCTGCAGATGGCCTTTGCCGAAGACTGGTTCTGGGCCGCGCGCGAGGTGCCGCACCTGCTGATGCCGCCGCCAGAAGCGGGCGGGCGCATGACCTGCCAGGTGGTGCCGTCAGGCCCTGCCGACGCGCAGGAGACCTGTTCGCTGTTCTTTGTCGAGGCCATCCAGGCGGCGCGCCACCGGCTGTGGATCACGTCGCCGTATTTCGTGCCCGACGAGGCGGTGTTTGCGGTGCTGCGGCTGGCCGTGCTGCGCGGCGTGGATGTGCGCATCCTGATTCCGGCGCGGCCCGATCACCTGGTGGTCTATGCCGCCTCCACTATCTATGCGTACCAGGCCGTGTCCGCGGGCATCAAGCTGTATCGCTACCAGCCCGGCTTCCTGCACCAGAAGGTCATCCTGATCGACGACGAAGCCGCGGCGGTCGGCACCGCCAACCTGGACAACCGCTCGTTCCGGCTCAACTTCGAGCTGATGGTGATGACTGCCGACAAGGGCTTTGCCGCGAGCGTGGCCACCATGCTCGAAGCCGACTTCGCCCAGGCCCGGCGCGTCGGGCTGAACGAGTTCCTCGATGCGCCGGCGCCGCTGCGCGTGGCGATGCACGTCGCCAAGCTGTTTGCGCCCATCCTCTGAAGCCCGCGTTCCGGTCCGCTGGTTCCTGCAATTCTCAATGCAACAGACTTGTTGCGGCCTGATTGTGTACACTGTTCACTATAAGCGTATGCACATCATGAACCGTTATCCATATTCAAGGGGAGCCGCATGACCCGGGCTGTCCCCGCGCCTCCGGCGCGCGCCACCTACCGCCACGGCGACCTGCGCCGCGCGCTGCTGGACGCAGGCATCGACCTGGCACGCGAGGGTGGCCCCGACGCCATCGTGCTGCGCGAGGCCACACGCCGTGCCGGCGTGGTGCCCAATGCCGCGTACCGGCACTTCGCCAGCCGGCAGGACCTGCTGCAGGCAGTGCGGGCCTCGGCCTTGTCGTCGCTTGCCATTGCTATGGAGGGTGAAATCGGCGGGCTGCGCCCGGGCCGTGGAGCCGCCGCGCATGCGCGTGCCTGCCTGCGTGCGGTCGGCACCGGCTACCTGCGCTTTGCGCTGGCCGAGACCGGACTGTTCCGCACCGCGTTTTCGGTGCCGGATGAAGTGGAAGATGATGCCGATCCGGCCAAGGCAGGCAACAGCGGTCTCAATCCGTTCCAGCTGCTGGGCGCGGCGCTGGACAAGCTGGTGGAAGCCGGCGTGCTGCCGCCCGAGCGCCGGCCGGGTGCGGAGTACCTGGCGTGGTCGGCCGTGCATGGCCTGGCCGTCCTGCTGATCGACGGCCCGCTGCGCAGCCGCGCCAAGGAGCAGGCAGAGATCCTCGGGCAGCGCCTGCTCGACATGGTCGAGAAGGGCCTCTAGCGCCTGCAGCAGGATCACGGCGAAAAAAATGCCACGATGGCCAGAAACCATCGTGGCAGTGTAAGGAACCAGGAAGGGGGTCAACCTGGCTCTGTCGGGGCACCCGCGGGCCGGGTGCAAGAGGACTGTATTCCGTTGCTTCTCAGCTGAATATCGGACATTTCTTAAATATCGCCCTGAATTGTCTCGATCTACGCAGGTCGATTGCCGCGCGCTATCAGGGCGCGTCCGCATTTCGAGGAATTGCGCGGCCTGCAGAACAGTCTAACTTGCTGTCAGGCAGCCGAACGCCGGCGCCACGGTGAGGAGCGGATCATGCGATATGGATTGGGAGCGGCCCTCTGCGTGGCAGTGCTGGCTGGCTGCGTCGCCTATCCCTATGCTGGCGACTCTTACTACCCTGCTTATCCGGCTTATCCGGTTTCCTCTGCCTACTATGACGGTTACCCGGCGCCGGCGTACTACCCGTACTACCGTCCTTGGCCGGGCTACGGTGGTTTCTACGGCAGCTTTACCTATATCCACGGCGGCAGCTACGGCAGGCATGGCGGGCATCACTGGCATGGCGGTGGTGGCCGTGGGCACGGTGGCTGGCATGGGGGCGGGCGCGGCGGCAGGGGGCGATGAGCCTGCGTCGCCGTGATGGCAATGCGGCCTGCACGGGATTACCATCGGCTCATGGATGCCAACGGAGCCCCATCGCCATGACCAAGCCCGCAACGCAGAAGCACCAGACGCCAGCCTCCCGTGAACAACAGCGCAAGGATGAACTGATCGAGCGCGAACTGGACGAGGGGCTGAAAGAGACATTCCCGGCGAGCGACCCGGTGGCAGTCGATACCCATGCGCCGCGCAAACCCACGCCGGAACCGAAACCGGCGAAGTAGGCGGACAGGCTATGCCGCGGCGCGCGCAACGCGCCCCGCGCGATCCGGCGTGCTATGGCAACTGGCGCAGCTGCCCGATCACCGACATCAGCCGTCCGTGCGCCACGATGACGCCGGACTCGTCCTGCAGGGCTTCCTGGTAACGCTTGCGAAAGGCCGGGTCAGAACCGTCGCTGAACAGTCTTTCCGCTGCGCGTCCGACTGCACGGCAGGTTTCGTCGTGGTGTTCCTTGGCCTCCAGCTCTTCGTCGATCTCGATGATCAGGCGCGACAGCGGGTCAAGCCAGCGGAAGTAGTTGTCTTCAGTCACCAGTTGCACAAACAGGCCTGCAGGAATCGGGCCGTTCAGGCGCTCATACTGGGTTCTGTCATAGCCGATGACTTCCTTGTGAACCTGCAGCAAGGCAGCCCGCAGGGCTTTCAGCCCCGAGCGCCGGGTTTCCTGGGTGGCGAGGAATTGTTCGTTGGGCATCCCCATCTCCGCGTTTCTACTTGTTCCGGTCCAGGCAGGCGGTGCGCAATTGCATCCCATGGGTCGCCGCTGCACATCGTGCCAGTGGCGATTGCCTGCTGGATTCTCCGGGCGCGGCCGGCCATGCCTGGCACTGTGCGGCGCGCTGCCAGTATAGGCACGCCCCGCAGCCCGAGCCAGCGCTGCCAGCTAGCGAAATACCCGTATTTGCGCCGGCTGCGCGGCATGATTGGCGCCAGTTGCAAGCCGCCCTCAGTCGCCTTCGGCGGATTGCGACGCTTGCGCCAGCAGGTCGGCAGCACGCGAGCGCCGCGCGTCCGCGGCGCGGAAGTAACGTACAACCGTCGACACGCTTGCGTGGCCGGTCATGGCCATGGTCTCGGCCAGCGGCACCTGTTGCGCAGCAGCCTCGGTAACGAAGCCCGAGCGCAGTGAATGCGCTGAGTAGTCGCCCTCCAGTCCCGCCAATGCGCAGCGCGTCTTGACGATGCGGCTGACCGCCGCATCGGACAAACCTTCTCCCACATGCCCGCCGCGGCGGATGCGGCGAAACAGCGGCCCGCTGCTGATGCCGGCGGCAGCAAGCCATGCCTCCAGCGCCTGGCCGGCGGCACCGGTTACGGGCTTGGCGGTATCGGCGCGCTCGTTGCCTGACTGGTTGGTCTTGGACCAGCCCAGTGCATAGACGAAATCACCGGGGCCAAGCCGGGTGAGGTGGCCGAGGGTCGCGCGCGCGACTTCAGAGCGGCGGCGCCCGCCACTGGCCCATGCAAACAGCAGCAGCGCGCGGTCGCGCAGGCCGCGCAGCGAGTCATCACAGGTATCGAGCAGGCGCAGCAGCGGATCGCGGGTCAGCGCCGCCTTGCGCGCCTGACGCTGTCCGCGGCGCGCATAGGCGCGCCGGATGCCGGCCATCAGTTCGCGCACCGCAGCTTCGGCGCAAGGGTTGGGCAAGGCCTGCAGGCGATGGGCCTTGGCCAGTACCGCCAGCCGGTGCGTCAGCGTGGACAGCGCGGGCGGGCCGGGTCGTGCCTTGTATCCGTCAGCGACCAGCGCCTGGTCGATGGCCGCGGGCATCTCGCAGACAGGACCTTGCGGCGTCTGTCGCGTGGCGTGGTCGACGATGAACTGGATGACGACGGCAGGCGCGAGCGGGAGCTGCACAGGTTGCCGGTAGCGCAGGGCATACCAGGCAGACCAGTAGCGCAGTGCGGACCGGTAGCTTGCCACCGTGTTTTGGGATTCGCCTTCGCGGCGCAAGGCATTGGCCGCTTGCTCGGCAAGGGGATCCAGTTCGGACGGGCGAAGCGGCGCCGGTAGTTCGACATCGGATGCAATCGGTGGAAAGTAGGCTTCGTGGGCTTCTCGGATTTTTATCATATTAAATATGATGTATGCTGTAATGTATCATATGAATAGGACAGATAACAGTCGATAAGTCTCCATTATCGAACCTTATTTGTCCTCTCACAGACTTTTTGCCGGATCCCATCATGGAAACCCTTCGCAGCCGTGGCATTACCCGGGACGACGTCTGGCAGGCCGCCGACAGCCTGCTCAAGGCCGGCCAGCGGCCCACCATCGAACGCATCCGCCTGCACCTGGGGCGGGGCTCTCCCAATACGGTCAGCCCGCACCTGGATGCCTGGTTCGCGGCACTGGGTGGACGTATCCAGGATCCACAGGCCTTTGCGCCCGCACCCGGATGCCCGGAACCAGTCACGGAGGCAGCGCGCTACCTGTGGGAAGCGGCGCTGCAGGTAGCCAAGGCCTCGGCCGAGGCCGCGCTGGTGCAGCGTGAGGCGGCGCTGGCCGAGGCCCGGGCGGCTCTGGAGCAGGAGCGCGAAGTCCTGGCGCAGGAACGCCAGGTCATGCAGGCCCGACTGGAAGGGGCCGAGACGGCCATGGCGGAACTGACACGGGCCCGCGACGTCGCCACGGAGCGCGCCGCGCGCGCTGAAGCCGCAGCCGTCGCCCTGCAGCAACAGGGAGAGACAATGCGCGCAGAGTCGGCCGCGGCGCTGTTGGCACACAACGCGATGCAGCAGGATTTCGCCGCGCAGCGGGCGGCGTGGGACCAGGAGCGGGAAACCGTGAACCAGCGCGCCGCCGCCAATGAACGGCGCATGGCGCTGGAGCTGGACGCGGCGCGTGTGACGGCCAAGGAGACCCAGAAGCTGCTGGAAGCCGAGCGCAAGGCGGCCGTTGAGCGGCTGACGCGTGCCGCCGAGGCCGCGTCGCGGCAGGGCAGCGAGATGACCCGTCTTGGCCAGACGCTCGCCGTTCTGGAAGAACGGGTGCGGCAGCGGGAGAGCCTGCTGGCCGAGTATCGCGACCAGGCCGGTGCCGCAACCACGGCCGCCGCCGGCCCCGCCAGTCCGGCAGTCCGCCGCACACGGCCGGCCCGCGCTGCGCTGGCCGCCGGCAAGGGGAGTCGGCGGCGCACGCGGGCCTTATAGTGAAGCAGGTGGCTTTTCCCAATTGAGCTATACTAAATGCTCATTTGATGAGGTCTGCCATGCCGCTCACGCTCACTCCCAAAGGCCGCTATCCGCTGGCTCATGAACGCCCGGCTCCGCCCGAGCTGAGCGTCAACAACTACGTCGCCGTCTATGAGGCGAGCCTGTCGACGCAAGGCGCCATGTCGGTAATCCGCGCGATTCGTGAAGGCGTGCCGGCTTCAGACCTGACCCGCCTGGCCGAATCCATGGGCACCACCAAGGAGCAGCTGATCAAGACACTGGACTTGCCGCGCGCCACCGTGGACCGCAAGGCACGGGCGCACCAGAACCTGTCGAGCGAGCAGAGCGAGCGTGTGCTGGGCATGGCGCGGCTGGTCGGGCAGGTCCAGGCGCTGGTGGAAAGCTCGGGCGATCCGCGCGGTTTCAGCGCGGCGCAGTGGGTGGCGCAGTGGCTGGAGCAGCCTTCGCCGGCGCTGGGCGGGCGCCGCCCCGCTGAGCTGATGGATACGCTCGCCGGCCAGCGTATCGTTTCCGACCTGGTGGCCAGGATGCAGAGCGGGGCGTACGCGTGAGGCCAGCCTGGCGGATCGCGACCGACACCCCAGACTACACCGCCGACGACGCCAGCGGCGCCGGCGCCAAGGCCACCGGCGGGCGCTGGAACCGGCAGGGCACGCCCTTGATTTATGCGGCGTCCAGCATCGCGCTGGCTTGCCTGGAAACGCTGGTCCACCTGGGTTCAGGCGGGCTGCCGCTGAACCGCTACCTGGTCCGGATCGACATCCCCGACGAGCTATGGGCGGCTGCGCAGAAACTGAGCGTCGACACCGCCCCCGTAGGCTGGGATGCCATTCCCGCCGGAAAGACCAGCCTCGACACCGGCGAAGCCTGGACCGCCGGGGGCACCAGCGCCTTGCTGCTGGTGCCTTCCATCGTCATCCCTGAAGAGCACAACGTGCTGGTCAACCCGGCGCACCCCGACGCCGCGCGGCTGGCTTACGTCAAGGTCCGCCGCTGGCAGTACGACGCGCGCCTGGTCTGAGGCTCAGGCCGTGGCGCCCGCGCGCAGCATGTGCTTCTGGATCTTGCCGCTGGTGGTCTTGGGCAATGCGTCCACGAAGTGATAGCGGCGCGGGCGCTTGTAGGCTGCCAGCCGGTCACCCTGCAACAGGAAGGCGTCGAGCTGCGCCGCGCTGACCGGTCCGTCGCCGCGCGTCACCACATAGGCGCCGACGACCTGGCCCCAGGTCGGATCGGGTTCGCCCAGCACGGCTACCTCCAGCACGGCCGGGTGCTCGATCAGCGCGTCTTCCACCTCGCGCGGATAGACGTTCTCCGCGCCGGAATTGATCATGTAGTCGATGCGATCGCGGATCCACAGGTAGCCGTCCGCATCCAGGCTGCCGAGGTCGCCGGTGTGGTACCAGCCGTGCGCGAGCGCGCGCGCATTGGCATCCGGGCGGTTCAGGTAGCCCTGCATCATGCAGGGGCCACGCACCAGCACTTCGCCGACTTCACCGGGCACGCACGGCTGCATGGGGTCGGTCGGCTCGCCGTCGTCGCGCAGCCTGGCCACCACCAGCTCATGGCCGAGCGCGGGCAGGCCTGCCGAGCCGGCGTGGCTCAGCTGCTCATGCGGGTAAAGCACCGACATGCACGGGCCCATTTCCGTGGTGCCGTACACCTGCACCAGCCCGGCGCCGACCTTGCGGTCCCATTCGCGGATCAGGTGCGGCGCCATCGACGCGCCGCCGTATTCCACCAGCCGCAGTGAAGACACGTCGCGTGCGTCGGCATCCGGATGGTTCAGCAACATGCCCACCATGGTCGGCGCGGCAAAGAAGTGCGTGACGCGCTCACTTTCCACCAGTTGCCAGGCCTCGCCCGCGTCGAAGCGGCGCTGCAGCACCTGCGTGGCGCCAAGCTGCAGCCGCGGCAGGAAGCTGGTGTGCAGCTCGGCGGTATGGTTCAGCGGCGCCACCGACAGGCCCACGTCCTCGCGCGACAGCGTCATGGCCTGGTGCATCATCGCGTTGTGCTGCAGCTTGCTGCGATGGGTGTGCACCACGCCCTTGGGGCGGCCGGTGGTGCCGCTGGTGTACATCAGGATGCAGGGATCGTCCTCATGGACCGTCACCGCGGGCGGCGTGGCGGGCTGGGCCGCGGCCAGCGTATCGAGCCGATGCGTGGCGAAAGCGGGGGCGGCATCGGGGTCTGCGTAGATGCGCAGCGAGGTGCCGGGCGCCAGTTCGGCGGCCTTTTCCACCACGCCCGCGCCTTCCTGCTCGAACAGCACTGCCTTGGCGCCGCCATCGTTCAGGATGTAGGCCAGTTCCTGCGCAGCCAGGCGGTAGTTGACCGGGTTGTAGACCGCGCCGATGCGCGCCGTGGCCAGCAGCGTGAAGACGAAGGCCGGAGTGTTGTAGAGGAAGGCCGCGACCACGTCGCCCTTGCCGATCCCCAGCGACTGCAGTGCGTGCGCGTGGCGGTTGACCTCGGCATCGAGCTCCGCATACGTCCACGCGCGTCGCCCGGCACCGATGCCGCTGACCAGCGCGGTCTTGCGCGGCAGGTAGCGCGCGGGCCAGGAGAGGGTGTCGCCAAGGGTGATGCCGCGGGTCAAGGTTGTGCTCCGGTCGTGGTCCGCCGGCGCGTCGGCAGGCGGTTGTTGTCTTGTAAGCCGGACAATATAGAGCGGCGGGTGGGGCACATGGAAATAACGTTTTGCTCTTTCCTTATGCCGGAGTTGCAGTCATGCGATAAGGCTCTTGCGTGATACTGTATATTCATACAGTTGCTGCCGCGCCCCGTTTCCTGTGTCCGCCGTCCCGCCACCCATTCCAGCCCCGCCTGCCATGGCAGCCGCACCGGCCTACGTGGTGGCCGTGCGCGCGCTGTGCGAATTCACCGCCAAGGCGGGCGACCTGGACCTGCGCTTCGTGCCGACGCCATCGGCGCAGGAGGGCGTGGCCGGGCATGCGGTAGTAACCAGCCGGCGCGGGGAGGCCTACCAGGCCGAAGTGGCGCTTGCCGCCGATTTCGGGCCCTTGCGTGTGCGCGGCCGTGCCGACGGCTACGATCCCGTCGCCAACCGGCTCGAAGAAATCAAAACCGTGCGCGGCGATGCCGCGGTGCCGGACAACCACCGCCACCTGCACTGGGCGCAGGCCAAGGTCTACGGCTGCCTGTTATGCCGCAAGCTGGGGCTGCCGGGGCTGGAGATCGCGGTGGTCTATTTCGACATCATCAGCCAGCGCGAGCACCCGGTTGCGGAGCACTTCACTGCGCAGGCGCTTGAAGCCTTCTTCGTGCAGACCTGCGAGCAGTTCCTGCACTGGGCGCAGGCGGAACTGGCCCACCGGCAGGCACGCGATGGCGCGCTGGCGCAGCTGGCCTTTCCGCACCAGGGTTTCCGCCCGGGCCAGCGCGAACTGGCGCAGGCGGTCTATAACGCCAACCGCGCGGGCCGCCACCTGCTGGCGCAGGCGCCCACCGGCATCGGCAAGTCGGTCGGCACATTGTTCCCGGTGCTCAAGGCCATGCCGGGGCAGGGCATCGACAAGGTCTACTTCCTGTCGGCCCGCTCCACCGGGCGCGGGGTGGCGCTGCACGCCGCCAATGCGTTGCGCGGCCACGGCGCGCGGCCGCTGCATGTGCTGGAGCTGGTGGCCCGCGACAAGGCTTGCGAGCATCCGGAGCTGGCCTGCCACGGCGAGTCCTGCCCGCTGGCGCGCGGCTTCTATGACCGTCTGCCGGCAGCACGCGAAGCGGCGCGCGGCGTGCCGGTGCGCGACCGCGCCGCGGTGCGCACGCTGGCGCTGGCACACGGGATCTGCCCTTACTACCTGTCGCAGGAGCTGGTGCGATGGAGCGACGTGGTGGTGGCCGACTACAACTACTACTTCGACCGCAGCGCGTTGCTGTATGCGCTGACCGCGGCCAATGGCTGGCGCGCCAGCGTGCTGGTCGACGAGGCCCACAACCTGGTCGAACGCGGCCGCGCCATGTACACCGCGGAACTCGACCCCCAATCGCTGCGCGAGGTGCGCCGCGGTGCGCCCGCCGTCGTACGCAAGCCATTGACACGGCTGGCCCGGCAATGGGGTGCGCTGGCACGCCAGAGCGACGATGCCTATGAAGTCCTGCCCGAAGTGCCCGCCGCCTTCCGCCGCGCGCTGGACGAATGCTGCGCGGCGGCATTGACGCATATGACCGAGCACCCAGGCGCGCAGGATCCGGCGCTGCAGCGCTTCTATTTCGATGCGCTGCATTTTGGACGCCTGGCCGAGCAGCTCGACGCGCATTCGCTGTTCGATATCCAGCGCGTGCCGCGCAGCGGCCGCGGCCACCGTGCGCGGCTGTGCCTGCGCAATGTCATCCCGGCCCCGTTCCTGCGCCCGCGCTTTGGCGCCGCGCATTCGGTCACGCTGTTCTCCGCGACCCTCGATCCCGCCGCCTACTACCTCGATACGCTGGGTTTGCCGGCCGATTGCGCGCGGGTGCAAGTGCCATCGCCGTTCCGCGCCGAGCAACTGTCGGTGCGGATTGCAGCGCGCATCTCCACCCGCTATGCGCGGCGCGAACAATCGCTGCCGGCCATCGTCGAGCTGATGGCCGGCCAGTTCCGCGCACGGCGCGGCAACTACCTGGCGTTCTTCAGCAGCCACGAGTACTTGCAGCAAGCCGTGGCCCGCTTCGCCCAGTCTCACCCCGACATTCCGCATTGGGTGCAGTCGCGGGGCATGGACGAAGCCGCGCAGGCGGCGTTCCTGGGTACGTTTGCGGAAGGCGGCGAGGGCATCGGCTTTGCGGTGCTCGGCGGCGCCTTTGCCGAAGGCGTTGACCTGCCCGGCGAGCGCCTGATCGGCGCCTTCGTTGCCACCCTGGGGCTGCCCCAGTTCAACTCGGTCAACGAGCAGTTCCGTGCGCGCATGCAGCAGGCGTTCGGGCAGGGCTATGCCTATGCCTACCTGTATCCCGGGCTGCGCAAGGTGGTGCAGGCGGCAGGCCGGGTCATCCGCACGCAGCAGGACCAGGGCGTGGTCTACCTGATCGACGACCGCTTTGCCGCGGCCGAGGTGCGCGAACTGCTGCCGGCATGGTGGGAAATCGCCACGGCGGCCTAGAAATTACACAGCCGGGCCAGTCTGGGGCATCCTCTTTGCGCGGTGCCTGCCCGAAGTCGCCGCTGGAACGAATCTGGCAGGCATGCGGATACCATCAGCCAGCTATCGCGAAAGGATCAGATCCATGCCCATGACCCAGCAATACGCGGCCACCGAGCCGACCCGCACGGAAGTGGATGCGCTGCCGGGCGCCACCGTGCTGGAATTCGGCGCGCCGTGGTGCGGCTACTGCCAGCGCGCCAAGCCGGCGCTGGCTGAGGCCTTTGCCGTGCATCCGGCATTGCGCCATCTCAAGATCGAGGACGGCAGCGGGCGCCGGCTTGGCCGGTCGTTTCACATCAAGCTGTGGCCGACGCTGGTGTTCCTGCGCGACGGGCAGGAAGTGGCGCGGCTGGTGCGCCCGACCGAGTCCGAGCCGATCCGCGAGGCCATGCGCCGCATTGCCTAGCCCGGCCGCGCGCTGCCTTATTTGGCGAACACCTGGCTCAGGTCGCCAAAGGCCTTGAACTCCAGCGCATTGCCCGACGGGTCCAGGAAGAACATGGTGGCCTGTTCGCCCACCTGGCCCTTGAAGCGCACATGCGGCTCGATCACGAACTGTGTGCCCGCCGCGCGCAGCCGCTCGGCCAGGGCCTCCCATTCGGCCATCGGCAGGATCGCGCCGAAGTGCCGCACCGGCACGTCGTCGCCATCGACGGCGCTGGTGGCGCGGTGACCACACTCCTCAGGCGACAGGTGCGCCACCACCTGGTGGCCATAGAAATTGAAGTCCACCCAGGCCTCGGAACTGCGCCCTTCGGGGCAACCAAGCAAGTCGCCATAGAAGCGCCTTGCCTCGGCCAGGTCGCGCACGGGGAAAGCCAGGTGGAACAGGGGAATAGAGGAAGTCGCGCTCATGCGGGAAGCCTTTGTCGGGGTCGTTATGCGGGCAGGCGTTGGCCTGCGCGTTGATTGTAGCCAGCACAACCCGTAATATGAAGCGAATCATTTTTGGCCTGAGTATCAGAATTTTCAATAGATGATCCGCTACTTCCAGACCTTCCTGGTGGCCGCCGAAACCGGCTCGTTCTCCGCCGCCGCGGCGCGGCTGGCGCTGACGCAGTCGGCCGTCAGCACGCAGATCCGGCGGCTGGAAGAGGACCTGGACTGCGTACTCTTCGATCGCACCGGCAAGTCGGTCGCGCTCAGCGAAGCCGGGCGCCGGCTGGTGCCGGAAGCGCGGCGCTTTGTCGAGCTCTATGCCGCGATGAAGGACCGCGCCGGCCCGCATGCCGACGCCGCGCCGGTGGAGCTGGGCGCTGTGTCGACGGTCCAGGCCACCTTGCTGGCCGATGCGATGCGGCATTTCCGGGGGCGGTTTCCGGACTCGCACGTCAACGTGGTGCCGGGCATGTCCACCCAGCTGCTGACGCAGGTGGATGCGCGCGAGCTGGACATCGCCGTGCTGATCCGGCCGCGGCTGGGCTTTCCGCCGGACCTCAAGTGGGTGCCGCTGGTGCGCGAGGGCTTTGTCGGCATCGGGCCCGCCGGTGCGCCTGCAGACCTGCGCGCGTTGCTGGAGACGCTTCCGTTCATTCGCTACAACCGCCACAGCACCGGCGGGCAGCTGGTGGACGGCTACCTGAAGCGGCAGCGGCTATGGGTCAGGGAAGGGATGGAGCTGGATGAGCCGGCCGTGATCCTGCTGATGGTGGCAGCTGGCCTGGGTTGCGCCATCATCCCGTCCGGACTGGTGCCGTTGCAGCAGTCCGCGGGCGTGGTGCAGGCGCCATTGCCGGGCGGGCCGCTCTATCGCGACGTGGGCGTGCTGGTGCGCGAATCGGCACTGCGCCGCGCGCCGGTGGCGGCGCTGATCGATGCCTTTGTGGCTGCCAGCGCGCGCTGGCAGCCTGCCGTGGTGTAAAGGCGCGATACTCAGCGGCTGCCGGGCAGGACCAACGTGACCAGCACCGAGGCATCGGAGATGGCGGTCACGTCGTAGCGCACGCTCGGCCCCAGATAGAGCAGGTCGCCCTGGTGCAACTGGCGCTCGGCGCCGTCCACCCGCACACGCACCTCGCCCTCCAGGCATTGCACAGTCATCGGGCCATCTACCGCATGGGGCGGCACATGCTTGCCCGCCTTCAGCACCAGCCGCATCACTTCCAGCGGGCCTTCCTTGAACAGGGCCTGGGTGGCGGTCTGGTCCAGCCGTGCGCCCAGTGGCAGCACGCTGGCGATCTGTCCGGATTCAAGGTGGGGAAGGGACATGCGCGGCTCCTCGCTCTCTGGTGGGGTGGCTTGTCAGGCACGGCCGGCGCCTGGCGGCGGCACGCCTTCTCAATCTAGCACCCGAGCGCGCATCTCAGAAGCACTCAGCGTGATGTAACCGGCGAAGTCGCCGACGCGGCGGCTTCCACTTGTGCGCAAGGCGTGGCATTGCGGGCTTGTGCGGTGCGCTCGGCTGCGGTCCTGGCAGCGGCGCGGCCGCGCTCGATCAGAGCCCAGTCAGGGCCGGCGGCCGCGGGAAAAGACGCGGCCAGGGCGCCAAGGCCGAGCAGCGCGAACAGGATGGTTTTCATGAGGGTTCAGGGAGGTATGGGAAAAGAGACGGGGCCTTGCGCCCCGTCGACACGCCACGGCGGCTGCCGTGGCGCGGGCAGGCGCCGGTCAGGCGGCAGCCGGTACGCGTGAGCCGCCATGCGCCGGCGGTGCCGACACGCCGCGGCGGTCCATGCCTGCCACTTCCATGCCGGCGGCAGCGCGGTTGGCGCCGTCGGTGAACGGGTCGCGCCGGTCGTTGACGCGCGCGCCATCGGTGAAGGGGTCGCGCTTGCCATTGACGTGCGCACCGTCGGTAAACGGGTTGCGCTTGCCGTTGTGCAGGTTGTAGCCGTTGCGGTCGGCGGCGACGCCGCGGTCGTTCAGGCCTTGCGCCATGGCAGGGCTGGCCAGTGCGGCGGCACCGAGTGCTGCAATCGAGAGGGTCGTGGCAAGAAGGGCTTTGAGAGCGTTTTTATGCATGTCTGCTGTTTTTGGGTGGGTGGACGGCATGGCCCGCGAAGGGCCGCGCGGGGATGGCGGATCTGCCACCCGCGCCGTCCGGGTTCGCCTTTTGGGCGGTGCCGTCGCGTGGGAAGCGCGCGGCACGGGACGAAGTTTAGTCAGGTCGATGCATTCCTGTGATGATTTAAACGTCGAAAGATCAGTCGTTTTTTTCATTGCCAGTCGCATTGATGGCGGCCACCTTGCCGCCGGCCTGCCAGCCCCCGCCAAGCGCGAGGAACAGGTCGACCTGGCGCGCGGCGACATGGCCTTCGGACGCAGCCAGTGCGGCCTCCGCATCGGCCAGCGTGCGCTCGGCGTCCAGGTGCGCCAGGTACGGGATGCGCCCCGCCTGCTGCAGGCGGCGCTGCAGCCGCGCAGCTTCTGCGGCCTGTTCGCGCGCCGCGTGCAGGGCGTCGTGCCGTTCCAGTTCGCGCGTGTAGGCCGACAACGCCGTTTCGGTTTCCTGCAATGCGCGCAGCACCGCGCCATCAAAGCGCGCCAGGGCGGCGTCGGCCGCGGCTTCATGCCTGTGGATGCGATGGCGCACGCCGTTGGTCGGCAGCGACCAGCTCAGCAGCGGCCCCACGCTCCAGCGCGCCGTCGGGCCGCTGCCAAGGTGGCTCAGCACGCCGGTCAGCCCGGCGCTGGCGCCGATGCTGATCGATGGATACAGGTCCGCCGTGGCCACGCCGATGCGAGCGGTGGCCGCGGCCAGTTCGCGTTCCGCCTGGCGGATATCGGGCCGGCGCCTGAGCAGCGCTGCGCCGTCACCCACTGGCAGCGGCACACGCAGCGTGGGTTCGGCATGGCAGTCCACCTCGGCCTCTGGCAGTGCCGCAGGCGGCTTGCCCAGCAGCAGCGCCAGCCGGTGGCGTGCGACGCTACGCGCGGCTTCCAGCGTTGGCAAGGCAGAGTGCAGCGCTTCGGTGCGGGCACGCTCGCGCGCCACGTCGGCGGGTTCGCCGCGGCCGGCGTCGACCAGGCGGCCGGTGGCGTCCAGCGTGCGTTGCTGTACCGCGAGCTGCTGCGTGGCGGCGGCCAGTTCATGCGTGGCGGCGCAGCCCTGCACGTAGGCGCGCACCGTCTGCGCCGCCACGGTGACGCGCACCATGTCGAGCGTGGCCGCGCTGGCTTCGGCGCCGGCCAGCGCGGCCTCGTCGGCGCGGGCCAGCTTGCCGAAGAAATCGATCAGGTAGGACACGCCGAAACCGAAGTCGCCCAGGTTGAATACCGGTGGCTTGGTGGTCTGCAGGAAGCTTTCGCCCGACAGCTGCGCGCGCGAAACGCTGGCGCTGGCGCCGCCCTGCGGCAGGTTCTCGGACTCCACCTCGTGCAGGAGGGCCACCGCGCGGCGCAGGTTGGCGCTGGCGGCGCGGATGTCGGTGTTGGCGGCCAGCGCCTGTTCGACCAGCCGGTCGAGCCGCGCGTTGTCATAGAGCCGCCACCAGTCGTCGGGCACGGGCGCGATGGCCACGCCGGGCGCTTCGGCTCCCTGAAGCGGGCCGTTGGCGGCGGCCGCGCGCACTGCCGCATGATCCGGCACACGATAGTCCGGGCCCACGGTGGTGCAGGCGCACAGGCAGGCCGCGGCGCACGCCAGCCAGGGATGGCGCCGCTTCACGACCGGGGCCCCGTGCGGCGGCCGGCGTCATCGTCGCGCCTGGCTTCGCGAACGGCCACAGTCGCGGTGCGGCCGGAAACCAGGCGCACATCCGCGGGCACGTCCTCCAGCACGATGCGCACCGGCACGCGCTGTGCCAGCCGCACCCAGTTGAAGGTCGGGTTGACGTTGGGCAGCAGGTTCGAGCCCGCGCTGCGGTCGCGGTCCTCGATGCCGGCTGCGATGCTCTGCACGTGCCCGCGCAGGTGCCGGGGCTCGCCCATGATATGCACGTCGACCGGGCTGCCGATGCGGATCCGGTGCAGCTTGGTTTCCTCGAAATAGCCTTCCACGTGGAAGGACCCGGCATCGACCATCGACAGCACCGGGCGGCCGGTCGAGACATAGTCGCCCAGGCGCGGCAGCCGGTCGTTGAGGTAGCCCGCCACCGGGCTGCGCACGCTGGTGCGCTCCAGGTCAAGCCGGGCCAGCCGCACCGCGGCTTCGGCCAGCGCCAGCGCGGCTTCGCCTTGCTCTACGCGGGCACGCCCCTGTTCCGCGACTTCGGCGGCAACCAGGCCGTCGAGATTGCGGTTGCGCGCGGCTTCGCGCCGCGCCTGCGCCAGCGCGGCGCGCTGCGTCGCTACCGCGGCCAGCGCCTGCTGCAGGGCCAGCGCGTAGCGGTCGCGGTCGATCTCGAACAGGACTTCGCCTTGCTGCACATGCTGGTTGTCGCGCGCCAGTACGCGTGTGACCAGCCCGGACACATCGGGCGCCACCTGGATGATGTCGGCACGCACATGGCCGTCGCGGGTCCATGGCGCGGCCGTGTAGTAGTCCCACAGGTGGCGCAGCACCAGCAGGGCGGCGATGGCTGCCAGCAGCGTTGGCAGCAAGGGAAGCAGGGGGCGGAGTCGGAAGGTCATGACGGCAGTCCCGGCACCGCGACAAAGACTGCGGCCACGGCGCCAAGGACGATCACATAGAGGGAAAGGTTGAACATCGAGCGGTGCCAGATATGCCGGTACCAGCCGAGCGCGGCCAGCACCATGCGGATCGCGGTAGTGGCGGCGAAGGCCAGCACCATCAGCACCAGCACGCCTGGCACGAATACGCCATAGAGGTCGATTTCACTGAGCATTCGGCGGCAGCGGAGAGTTGGGGAGGTCAGCGGGACAGGGCAGCCACAGGGCCAGGCAGCAGCGTGACCTGCAGCACCACCAGCGCGCCGAGCGTGCCGCGGTGGTCAGGGCGGCCACCTGCGGGCAACGCGGCCACGCCGGCGATGGCATCGGCCACCCAGGCGGCCAGCCCCGCCGGAGCCGGCACGGCATGGCCCGCGCGCAGCCGCGCGCGGAAATGCCTTGCCACCGCGGCCAGCACGCGGCGCACCGGCTTGCGTGCCGCGGGCGGCAAGGCCGGCAGCGCCTTCTGCAGCGCCAGCGCGCAATAGCCGACTTGCAGCGCGTGGAAGCCGTCGGACGACAAGGGATCGCCGGCAGCCCCCAGCCGCGGCACCAGCTGGCCGAGCCGGTCCAGCATGCGCGCGCCCAGCCGCGCATCCCCATCGGCCGCTCGCAGCGTGGCGGCCTGGGCCAGGTCCTGCCAGCTGGCGCGCACCAGCCGGTGCGCCGCCGCGCGCGCGCCGAACGGGCGTACCGCCATCGACCACAGCGGCGCGAACAGCATGGCTGCGGCGCTGGCCAGGCAGGTATTGAAGGTGCCGAGGAAATCCGCATCGAACACGGCCTGCACGTTGGCGAACGAGGCCGTGTTGACCGACAGCAGCATCGCAATCAACTGGAAGCCGGGCCGCGCAATCAGCAGGCCAATGCCGAGATAGGGCAGCGCCAGCATCGCGGCCAGCGCTTCAAAGGTGTGCGCGTGCGGCACGACCAGGAACAGGTAGCCGCACGACACCAGCAGGCAGATCGTGCTCCAGCGCAGGAAGGCACCGGCCATGCGGCGCGGCTCGTCGATGGCCGCAAGGAAGCAGCAGGCGATCGATGCCACCGCGACCGCGCCGGCGCCGCCCTCCCAGCCCGAGAAGATCCACAGCAGCCCCGCGCAGAATACGGCCAGGCCGCTCGACACGGCGCCGAACAGCAGCATGCCGTGGTCGTGGTGATGGCCTGCAGCCTCCGGGGCCGCGTTGCCGCGCAGCTGCGGCGCGCCGGCGCTGCGGTCGCCTATGCCTTGCTGCAGGGCGCGGCATTCAGCGTACAACGCGCCCAGGCGCTGCAGCTGGTCCGCCGCCGTGGCGGCGAGGCTGGCTTGCCAGTCGACCTCGCCCGCGCGGCTATCGGCAAGCCAGCTGCCCGCGGCGACCGGAGGCGGCGTGGCAGCATCGGTCGCCAGCCAGGCGGTCGCCGCCGCCATGGCCTCGCGCACTGGCAACGGGATGCCGTCCGGATGGCCGCGCAGCGCGTGCAGCACGCTCTCCAGCGACGACAGCAGCGGCATCAGCATGGTCATGCGCTGGCGCAGCGCGCGGGCATGGCGCAGCGTGTGGCTGCCCTCGGTGTCATAGGCCAGCTGGCTGACCAGCTGGTCCAGCGCCAGGATGTCGGCAGCGAGCCGGTGGCGGCTGTCGTCGGCGCGCGGGCTGCCGGTGAGTATGTCCGATGCCCAGGCCGACGCGTCGGCCAGCCAGGTGGCTGCGCGGGACCGCAGCGCGGGCGCCACCTTGGCCGGGAAGACGACCGAGCCCACCAGCCCGGCGCAGACGATGCCGATCACGATTTCCTCGATCCGGGCCACGGCAATATCGAAGATCTGCGCCGGCGCGCTGACGGCCGGCAGCGCGACGATCGGCAGGGTGTAGGCCGCCAGCAGGTACACATAGCTGCGCGGCGTGCGCTGCAGCAGCGACAGGTACACCAGCACGGTGATCCACAGCGCGATCGCACCCATCAGCACGATCGGCATGTTGACCAGCTGCGGCACCGTGGCCACCGCGGCGGTGGCGCCCAGCATCGTGCCGGCCACGCGGTAGGCCGCCTTGGAACGGGTGGCGCCGGTCAGGGGATGGGAAACGAAGTACACCGTCGCCATGGCCCAGTAAGGCCGCGGCAGGCCCAGCGCCAGCGCGATATAGAGCGCCAGCATCGCGGCGGCGAATGCCTTCAGCGAGAACAGCCACTGTCGTGCATTCGGCCAGCTAGCCATGGAGCGGGGTCTTCAAGAAGAGTTGAGGGCACGCCGCGGCCTGCCGCTCCACGCTTCATTGGCGGCGCGGTTGGGCGGGGGCGATGTGTGGAAGCGAAGTGTAGCCAAACCTTTCGCATTCCATTCATGATTTAATATTGGCCTTTCCATTCCCTTTGTTCATGGGTGGCGAAACCGGCCTGCCGGCGGCCCGCCGTCCCTCAGCACCATGCCCATCGATATCCGCGCGCTGCGCTATTTCGTCGAGACTGCCCGGCTGCGCAGCTTTACCCAGGCCGCGGCCTCGCTGTTCGTCACCCAGTCGACCATCAGCAAGATGGTCAAGCAGCTTGAGGACGAGGTCGGCCAGCCGCTGCTGATCCGTGAAGGCAAGAGCGTGCGGCTGACCGACGTGGGCCGCGTGGTCTACGAGCGCGGGCAGGAGGCGCTGGGCGTGGTGCACCGGCTCACGCTGGAGGTGTCCGACCTGTCCTCGCTGGGCCGGGGGCAGCTGACCGTGGGGATCCCGCCGATGGTCAACCTGTTCTTTTCACCGGCGGTCAGCGCGTTCCGGCAGCGCTATCCCAACCTGTCGCTGACGCTGGACGAGCACGGCGGCCAGGTGGTGGAGCAGCTGGTGGCAAGCGGCGAGCTGGAGGTCGGCGCCACGGTGCTGCCGGGCGACAGTGGCCTGGCGCTGGAAACGCGCCAGTTCGGGCGCTACCCGATCTGGGCCGTGGGGCCGCGCAAGGCCGCGTGGGCGCGCGGGCGCACCGTCACGCTGGCGGCTCTGCGCGATGAGCCGCTGGTGATGCTGACAGATGACTTCTCGCTGACGCGCATGCTGCGGCAGGCGTTTCTGGAAGCACGCATCGAGCCGCGCGTGGTGGCGCGCAGCGGGCACTGGGATTTCCTGGCATCGATGGCGGCGGCGGGGCTGGGCACTACCTTCCTGCCGCAGCCGCTGGCTGAGCGCCTGCAGGGCCAGGACACACTGGCCATGGCGCGGCTGACCGCGCCGGCAATGGACTGGACCATGGCGCATATCTGGTCGCCGGGACGCTACCTGTCGCATGCGGCGCGGGCATGGCTGGCGGTTTGCGAAGAGGTGCCTGGGGGCGGAACGGGATCTTGAACCGGCGCGCTTGCGGCGGCCTCATTTCTTCAGGCACTGGTCCGGCAGGATATCGAGCAAGACCAGCGATTTCTGCCCGGCCACGTAGTGGTAGCGCAGCCTGACCCCCAGCTTGCCGAGCACCGGCACATCCGGGTTGCGGCAGATGCCGCGCTCCAGGATAGGCTTGGCCGTCGCCATGAACTCGCGGGTATCGTCACGCGCCGCATCCACCCCCGAAACCTTCAGCTGGAACTCGACGATCTTGCCCGGCCGCGTCATGCAGCCGTCGAAGCGGGTGGTGTCGTCCAGGTCCACCGGGCCGGCGCGCATCAGCTCCTGGCAGGCCATGCGCAGCTCACGGTCGACATCGCCCGCGGTCAGGCGGGTCACGCCGTTCATGCCCGTAGGCTTGCCGCGCACCGTGCCCAGCAGCAGCGTGGCCAGCCCGGACAGTTGCGGGGACGGCGCAGGCGTGGCGGCCACGGTGGCGGAAACGGCAAGTGGCCCGGCCAGCAGGGACAGGCCCAGGCACACAGCGGCATTGCGCAAAGGATGGTGGTCGGGGACGGCGGGGGCAGCGGGGGCAGGGCGCATGACGCAACGGGAACAGGATTGCATGGGGTTCGCGCTGCTACTTTAGCCTTGGCGCCTTGCCGCCGTTGTCAGGCGTTGTCCTACGGCGCAACGGTGGCTTGCCCTGGCGGCCGCGGCATGCCAGTGAAGGAGAGCGTAGAATCCGGGTCGCCAAGACCTGATCGAAGTCCCGAGTCCCGCCATGTCCGTGCAGATCCGCCCAGAAGCACCGTCCGACGCCGACGCCATTGCCCGGCTGACCACCGCCGCCTTCCTGTCGGCGCCGCATACCAGCCACACCGAGGCGTTCGTGGTCAATGCGCTGCGCCGCGCCGGCCAGCTGACGGTGTCGCTGGTGGCACAGGCAGGCGATGAACTGGTGGGACACGTGGCGATTTCGCCGGTTACGGTCTCATCCGGCGCGACCGGCTGGTACGGACTGGGCCCGATCTCGGTGGCGCCGGACCTGCAGGGGCAGGGCATTGGCTCGCAACTGATGCGCGCGTCGCTGGACCAGCTGCGCCGCCTTGGCGCCGCCGGCTGCGTGGTGCTGGGCGATCCCGGCTACTACGGCCGCTTCGGCTTTGCCGCGCGGCCCGGGCTGGTGCTGGACGGCGTGCCACCCGAGTACTTCCAGGCACTGGCGTTCGACGGCGGCTATCCGGCGGGCAGCGTGCAATACCACGACGCCTTCAACGCCACCGCCTGACGGGCGGGCGCTCAGAGCTCCAGCACCAGCCGGCCGCCGCCACAGGCGCGCGAGCAGCACGCCATCATGCGCTGGTTGGCCTCGCGCTCGCTGCGCGTGAGCACCACGTCGCGATGGTCGACCTGGCCGGCCAGCACGCGCACCTCGCAGGACCCGCACAGGCCTTCCTCGCAATCGCTCTGCACATCGATATTGGCGCCGCGCAGCGCGCTCAGCAGGGTCTGGCCGGCCGGGACTTCCATGACCAGGCCGGAGTCCTTCAGCTCGACGGAAAAGGGCAGTTCCTTCGACGCATCCAGCGTGCCCAGCTTCGATACGAAGTGCTCCACTCGCAGCGCATCTTCCGGCCACGCCGCGCAGCTCTCGGCCAGCGCATCCAGCATGCGCTGCGGGCCGCAGGCGTAGATCTGGGTGCGCGGGTCCGGCCGCGCCAGCAGCTTGCCGAAGTCGGCGCGCTGGCCTTCATCGCTGGCGTGGACGTGCAGCCGCGCACCGTGCAGGGCCTGCAGTTCATCCAGCATCGCCATCGCCTGGCGCGAACGGCCGCAGTAGTGGAATTCGTAGTCGATGCCAAGCGCACGGGCGCGCCGCGCCATCGCGCTGACCGGCGTGATGCCGATGCCGCCGGCGATAAAGATCGCGCGTCCGCAGCCTTCATCGAAGCGGAAGTGATTGCGCGGCCCGCGGATGCGCAGGCGGTCGCCGGCCTGGACGCTGCCATGCACCCAGGCCGAGCCGCCGCGGCTGTCGGGGTCGCGCAGCACGGCAATTTCCAGCGCCCCGGTGTCGTCCGGATCGCCGCACAGCGAATACTGGCGCGACAGCCCGGTATCGCCGCATTCCACGTCGATATGCGAGCCCGGCGCCCAGCGCGGCAGCGGCTTGCCGTCAGGCGCCGCCAGCCGCAGCCGGACCACGCCATCGGCGGCGGGCGTGACGCGCTCGACCACCACCGTGCGGGCGATGGTGTGCGCGGACGGTTCGCCGATGCGCACCGGCTGGTGCACCTCGAGCAGGGCCGGGTCGCGGCGCTCGGGGTTCTGCGCGGGGTCCCATTCCACCAGCAGGTGCTCAGGGCCGCGGAACGAGGTGTTGGGCACATAGGTGAAGGTCTGCTCGGCCAGGCGCATATGCGGCAGCCGGCGTGTCAGCTCCTCCAGGAAGACCTGCATCTCCATGCGCGCCAGGTTCTTGCCCATGCACTGGTGCGAGCCGTAGCCAAAGGTCAGCTGTTCGCTGGCGTTGTCGCGGCGGATATCGAACAGGTCGGCATCGGCGAAATGGCGCTCGTCATGGTTTGCCGAAGACGTGACGATCAGCAGCTTGCTGCCCGCCGGCAGGCGGATGCCGCCGACCTCGGCGTCGCGCGTCACCAGCCGCCGCCATGCGGCGACGGAGCCGTTGTGGCGCAGGCATTCTTCCACCGCGTTGGGGATCAGCGATGGGTCGTCGCAGATCTCGCGCCATGCATCCGGATGCTGCAGCAGCAGCTTGATGGCATTGGCCGAGGCGTTGGCGGTGGTCTCGTGCGCGGCAACGATGCCGGCCATCATCATCGAATGCAGGTAGGAGTCGGTGACGACATCGGGCAGTTCTTTCTGCTTGCGCAGGCCGTACTGCATCCAGCCCGGGCCGGACGGGTCCTCGCGCATCTTGTCCAGGATGCGGCCCGCCAGCTGCCAGAAATTGCCCACGGCATGCGCCACCGCCACCTGTTCCTCCGGCTTCGGCCGGCCCCAGGTGTTGACGGTATGGGCGATGGAGTACTGGCGCAGCAGGTCCATGTCCTCTTCGGGCACGCCCAGGAAATGCAGGGCCACGGTCAGCGGCACTTCCCACAGCATCTGGTCGACCAGGTCGGCGCGGCCATCGTCGATAAAGCGGTCGACATACTCGCGCGCCAGGCGGCGCACCAGCGGCTCATGGTGCGCCAGTTCCGCGGGCGTGAAGGGCGCCATCAGCGCGCGCCGGCGCGGCATGTGGGCGGGCTCGTCCTCGTTGACCAGCGTGCGGTTCATGGCATAGCCGTAGGAGGCCAGCACGGCATTGGCCTCGTCGCCGGTGGGCGTGATCTTCTCCAGCGCGATCGACGGGCTGAAGGTCAGGTTGTCGCGGAAGATCGCCTTGATGTCTTCATAGCGCGTGACCACCCAGTAGCCCAGCCTGGGGCTGTAGAACACCGGCTCCTGCTCGCGCGACCAGCGCACGTATTCGGGCGGATCCTGCTGGTAGCCGTCGCCGAAGGGATCGAATTGCGCCGCGTTGTGGCTGACCGGGCAGCCGTTGGGCGCGGTCAAGGCGCTGTGGTCGATCGGGCAGCCGCTGCGCGCGGCGCTGGGGGAGGGGTTGGCCATGCTGCGTACTCCTGGCGAAAAACAGGGCCGTCCGGTCAGGGCCGGACGGCCATTCGGTGTTGCGGCCGGACTCAATTGTCCAGCGTGATCTTCAGGTCGCGGATCAGCTTGGTCCAGCGGGTGGACTCGCTGCGCAGCAGCTCGCTGAACTGAGCCGGCGAGTTGCCGACCGGCTCAACGCCGAAGTCCACCAGCCGCTTGTTGACAGCGGGCTCGCGGATTGCCGCGACCACATCCTTGTTCAGCGTGTTGACCACCTCCGGCGGCGTGCCGGCCGGCACCACCATGCCCACCAGCGCGGCGGCTTCCACGCGCGGGTAGCCCAGTTCGGCAAAGGTCGGCACGTCGGGCAGCTGCGGCAGCCGGGTGGCATTGGCCACCGCCAGCGGCCGGACCTTGCCGCCCTTGATAAAGCCGGCGCCGGCAGCGTAGTCCACCATCATCGCCACCACCTGTCCGGCGGCCACGTCCGACAGCGCCGGCGCGGCGCCGCGGTAGGGGGCATGCGTCATCGACAGGCCGGCTTCCACCTTCAGCAGCTCCATCGCCAGGTGGTGCGGGCTGCCCGCGCCGGCCGAGCCGTAATTGATGCCGCCCTGGGTGGCCTTGGTCTGGGCGATGAATTCCTTGGCGCTCTTGACCGGGCTGGCCGCGCCGACCACCAGGATCATCGGGAAGCGGCCCAGCAGCGTCACCGGAGCCAGGTCCTTGCCAGGGTTGTAGGAGAGCGATTTGTACAGCACCGGGTTGAACACCAGCGTGCCGTTGTCGGCCGACAGCACGGTATAGCCGTCGGCGGCCGAGCGCGCCGTCTCGGCCGCGCCGATGGCGGTATTGCCGCCCGGCTTGTTGTCCACCACCACCGGCTGGCCGACCTTGGCCGACAGCCCCTGGCCGATGGTGCGCGCCAGGAAGTCCGAGCCGCCGCCGGCGGCGTAGGGGACGATCCAGCGGATCGGCTTGGCAGGGTAGGCGTCGGCGGCATGCGCGGGGGCGGCGGCCAGCATCGGCAGGGCCAGCGCGCCAATGGCCAGGCGCTTGAAGTTGAGGCGGGGCATGGGGGCTTGTCTCCTTGTTGGTCAGCCCGGTGTACAGCACCGGTGTTTCTATTTCGCGTAAATCATATACGCATTGCGTAATGATTGAATGCGGGTTAACCTTGAACTGTCCTGCAGCGGCCGCATGGCTTGATCCGCCTTCCATGTGATGACCGCTCACCGTTTGCCGGATCTTCCCGCCATGCCCCGACCGAAAGCTGCCCAACCTCCGATCGAACCCGCCGACGCGCCCCGCACGCGCGAACGCCGCCAGCGCGTGCAATCGGCGGTCACCGGCATGGCCGTGCTCAAGGGACTGGCCCGGCTGGGCGGACGCGCCAGCCTGACCGCGCTGGCCGCGCGTATCGACGAAAGCCCGGCCAAGGTGCACCGCTACCTGGTCAGCCTGGTGGAAGAGGGGCTGGTGGCGCAGGAGACGGGCACGCAGCAATACCACCTGGGCTTCGAGGCGCTGCAGATCGGCATGGCGGCGATGCGCCAGGCCGACCCGATCCGGCTGGCCGAAGCCTCGCTGGTACGCCTGCGTGAAGCGCTGGAGGTGACCTGCTTTGTCGCGGTGATGGGCAACAAGGGGCCGACCATCATGCGCTTTGAGGAACCGGGTTTGCCGGTGACGGTGAATGTGCGCGCGGGCTCGGTGATGCCATTGCTGTGGTCGGCCACCGGGCGCGTGTTCCTGGGCCTGCTCGATGAAAAGCGCGTGCATGCCCAGGCCGAGGAGGAGCTGGCCGCGGCAAGTCCGGCGCGGCTGGCGTTGCTCGATGGCAAAGACCCCATCGGCGCGCTGCGCCGCGCGGTGCAGGCCGACGACTGCGCCTGGGTGCGCGACACCAACCTGACCGGCATCAGCGCCGTGGCGGCGCCGGTGCGCGACTACACCGGGCGCGTCTGCGCAGTGCTGACGGCGCTGGGCGCCACCGGCGGCTTTGATCCCGCCATCGACGGGCCCATCGGCAGCGCCGTGCGGCGCGAGGCGCGCGCGGTCAGCACGGCGCTGGGGTTCAACCCCGGGGCCTGATCCGATCGCTCAGCGGGTGAAGCCGCCATCGGCCAGCAGCGAACGGCCGTAGCCAGCGCTACTGTGTTGCCGGCCTGACCGGACGCAGGCTCGTACAAGCGATGACCGAGATTGCGCTCGATTTCCTGTTCAGATCAGCAGTCTGGCGGAGGCGCAGCGGAATTTTACGAATCCGGGCCAATCCTCCTTATGCCACCTCGCGCAGCGCGGTTTCGCGCGGCATGGCGGCATCGCCAACGTGCCGCACCGACGGATACCCCGCCGCAAACACCAGCCTCCCGCCAGACCAGGTATGCGTGACCATCGGCTGGCCTGCCACGCCGGACACGGCGATCACGTCCGCGCGCAGCCCCGGCGCCAGGCGCCCGCGGTCGTCCAGCAGGCAGGCGTCGGCCGGATTGACGGTGACCAGCGCCAGCGCCTGGTTCAGCGGCAGGTCGGCCAGGCGCGCGGCGGCATACGCGGCGGCGATCAGCGTGGACGGCTGGTAGTCCGAGCACAGGATGGTGCCCACGCCGGCGTGAATGGCGTCGATGGCGCGCATCGAGCCGCTCTGGCTCTTGCCGCGCAGCACGTTGGGCGCGCCCAGGATGGTCGGCAGCGCCTGGGCGCACGCGGCTTGCGCGGTTTCCAGGTTGATCGGGAACTCGCTCATGCGCACGCCCAGCGCGCGCATGGCGGCGATGCGCTGCGGCGAATCGTCGTCATGGCTGGCGGTGGGGATGCCCAGCGCATGCGCCCTGGCCACCAGCCGGTTGACACGCTCATGCGCGCCTTCCAGCGCGGCGGCCTTCTTGTCGGCCGCATCGGCGGCTTGCTCGCGGCTCATGCCGTGGTTGCCCATCATGTAGGCCAGGTAGGCATCCATGGTCTTGAACTGGCCCTGGCCCGGCGAGTGGTCCATCACGGACAGCAGGTCGACCACGCCCTCGGCCATCAGGGATTCCAGCACCGGCACGGCGCTGGAATCGGTGACTTCGTAGCGGCAATGGATGCGGTTGTCGACCAGGCTGTGGCGGCGATACGCGGCCAGGGTGCGCACCAGCGTGGCCGCGGTATCGACATTGCGCACGCCGAACTGGTTGCCCGCGAACGACAGCGCGTGGTACGGCGTGGTGATGCCGGCCGCGGCGTTGCGGCGGTCGACCTGAGCCACGGCAAAGTCCAGTGGGAACAGCACGCTGGCGCGCGGTTCGACTTCCTTCTCGATGGCGTCGCAATGCACGTCGACCAGGCCCGGCATCACGGAGTGGCCATGCAGGTCGATCACGGTGGCGTGGGTGGGGACCGCTGCGGGTGCCGGTTCGATGGCGGCGATGCGACCATCTTCGATCAGCAGCGCGCTGTCGTGCAGCACGCGGTCCGGCAGCACCAGGGTGGCGTGCGTCAGGTAGGTAGCAGACATGTCCGGCTCCGTTCTGGGATCAAATCAGGCAAGGGCGCTAGCGGGTTGCAGCGGCAGCAGGCGCGTGGCCACGGCATCGCGCACGGCTTCATCGTGGAAGATGCCGATCAGCGCGCGGCCTTCGGCCAAGGCTTCGCGGATCAGCTCGACCACCACGGCGCGGTTGTCGGCGTCCAGCGAGGCGGTGGGCTCGTCCAGCAGCAGGATCGGGTGGCCGCCGATCAGCCCGCGCGCGATGTTCACGCGCTGCTGCTCGCCGCCGGAGAAAGTGGCCGGCGGCAGGTCCCACAGCCGGCGCGGCAGGTTCAGCCGTGCCAGCAGTTCTGCCGCGCGGGCGCGGGCCTCCTCATGGCTGGCGCCGCGCTGCTGCAGCGGATCGGCCACCACGTCGAGCGCGCCGACGCGCGGAATCGCGCGCAGGAACTGGCTGACATAGCCGATCACGTCGCGGCGCAACTTCAGCACGCGTTGTTCTGGGGCGTGGGTCAGCTCGACCCACGGCTCGCCCTCGGCGCTGGTATCGCGCAGGCGGATGCTGCCTTCGGTGGCCAGGTAGTTGCCGTACAGGCAGCGCAGCAGCGTGCTCTTGCCGGTGCCGGAGGGCCCGGACAGCACCAGGCATTCGCCGCGGGTGGCATCGAAATCCATCGCGCGCAGCACCGGCAGGCGGATGCCGCCCTGGTTGTGCAGCGTAAACATCTTGCCGAGGCCGCGGACCTCGACCAGTTTCTGGGGGTGGTGTTCTGCGTGCATCGTCGTCAGCCCTGCAGGATGGAAGAGACCAGCAACTGCGTGTACGGGTGCTGCGGGTCGTCGAGGATCTGGTCGGTCAGGCCTTGCTCCACCACGCGGCCGCCTTGCATGACCAGCGTGCGGTGCGCGAGCAGGCGCGCCACGGCCAGGTCGTGCGTGACCAGCACGGCGGCGAGGCCCAGGTCCGCCACCAGGCGGCGCAGCAGGTCTAGCAGGCGGGCCTGCACCGACACGTCCAGCGATGCGGTGGGCTCGTCCATGAACACCAGGCGCGGGTGCGTGACCAGGTTGCGCGCGATCTGCAAACGCTGCTGCATGCCGCCGGAGAAGGTGCCGGGCACGTCGTCCAGCCGGGCCAGGTCGATCTCCATCTTCTCCAGCCAGGTGCCGGCGACCTCGCGCAGGTTGCCGTAGTGGCGCTCGCCCACGGCCATCAGGCGCTCGGCGATATTGGCGCCGGCGCTGACCTGCATGCGCAGGCCGTCGCGCGCATGCTGGCGCACGAAGCCCCAGTCGGTGCGGGCCAGCAGCCGCAGGCGCGCGCTGGACAGCGTGGCCAGGTCGGTCAGGCCGGACTCGCGCATGTCGTAGCTGACGCTGCCGCGCTGCGCCGGCGCCTGCATCGACAAGGCCTGCAGCAACGTACTCTTGCCGGAGCCCGATTCGCCCACCACGCACAGCACCTCGCCCGGGTACAGGTCGAAGCTGACGTCATGGCAGCCGTGCAGGCCGTCCCAGGTGCGCGTCAGGTTGCGCACCGACAGCAGCGGGGTGGCGCTCATCGGGCACCTCCGGCAGCGGCCTTGACGGCCTGGGCCGCCTGGCGGTCGGCGCAGTATTCGGTGTCGGAGCACACGAACAGTCGCGTGCCGGCGTCATCGGTGATGATCTCGTCCAGGTAGCTGTCGGTAGCGCCGCACTGGGCGCAGCAGCTGGACCACTTTTCCACCGTGAAGGGATGGTCGGCGAAGTCCAGGCTCCTGACCGCGGTGTACGGCGGCACGGCATAGACGCGCTTCTCGCGCCCGGCGCCGAACAGCATCAGCGCGGGGCTGCGGTCGAGCTTGGGATTGTCGAACTTGGGGATCGGCGACGGCCGCATCATGTAGCGCTGGTTGACGATCACGGGGTAGTCGTAGGTGGTGGCGATATGGCCGTGATGCGCGATGTCCTCATACAGCTTGACGTGCATCGCGCCGTACTCGGCCAGTGCGTGCATGGTGCGGGTCTCGCCCTCGCTCGGCTCCAGCCAGCGTAGCGGCTCGGGGATCGGCACCTGGAACACCATGGTCTGGCCCGCGTGCAACGGCGTTTCCGGAATCCGGTGACGGGTCTGGATGATGCTGGCCTCGGCGGTGCGCTCGGTGGTCTGCACGCCGGTGACGCGGCCGAAGAAGCGGCGGATATTGATGGCGTTGGTGGTGTCGTCCGAGCCCTGGTCGATCACCTTGAGCACATCATCCTTGCCGATGATCGCGGCCGTCACCTGGATGCCGCCCGTGCCCCAGCCGTAGGGCAGCGGCATTTCGCGGCTGCCGAAGGGTACCTGGTAGCCGGGAATCGCCACGGCCTTGAGCAGCGCGCGGCGCAGCATCCGCTTGGTCGACTCGTCCAGGTAGCCGAAGTTGTAGTGGTCATCGCGGGCAATGCCCGTTGCCATGGTGGTGTCGGGGGTGGTCATGCCAGCGTCTCCTCTTGCGGTTGCGCCTGCACGGTAGCGGTCACGGCGCCATCCTGTTCCGCACGCAGCCGGCGCAGCAGTTCGAGGTTGGCCTGGAAGTCCACGTAGTGGGGCAGCTTCAGGTGCTGCACGAAGCCGGAGGCCTCGACGTTGTCGCTGTGGTACAGCATGAATTCGATATCGTTGGCCGGGGCGTCGGCGGCCTCGCCCAGTTCTTCGGCGCGCATGGCGCGGTCAGCCAGCGCCATCGACATGGCCTTGCGCTCGTTGTAGCCGAACACCAGCCCGTAGCCGCGCGTGAAGCGCGGGGCTTCGTCGGCATTGCCGGCGAACTGGCTCACCATCTGGCATTCGGTCAGCTCGATCTCGCCGATGGTGACGGCGAAGCCAAGCTCTTCCACGAACAGTTCGACCTCGGCCGCGCCGAAGCGGATCTCGGCCGCGAACGGGTGCGAGTTGCCGTAGCCGCGCTGGGTGGAATAGCCCATCGACAGCAGGAAACCCTCATCGGCGCGCGCCAGGTTCTGCAAGCGCGCGGCGCGGTTGGCGGGGAAGCTCAGCGGCTCGCGCGTCAGGTCGGGCGGCGTGGGGTCGCCCGCGGGAATCTGGTCGGCTTCGACCAGTTCATCCGCTTCCAGCAGGCCGGTCACGCGCGGCATGCTGGCGGCGAGGGGTTCGGGCGAGGGCGGCAGCGGCTCGGGGTCGCGGCCGGCTTCGAGCGTGAAATCCAGCAGGCGCTGGGTGTAGTCGTAGGTCGGCCCCAGCACCTGGCCGCCCGGCACGTCCTTGAACGTGGACGAGATCCGGCGCTGCAGGCGCATCGCGCCGGTATCCACCGGCTGGGTATAGCCGAAGCGCGCCAGCGTGGTGCGATAGGCGCGCAGCAGGAAGATCGCCTCGATCTGGTCACCAGCGGCCTGTTTCAGGGCCAGCGCGGCCAGGTGCGGGTCGTACAGCGAGCCCTCGGCCATCACGCGCGACACCGCCAGCGGCATCTGTTCGCGGATCTGCGCCAGCGTGAGTTCCGGCACCGCGGTATCGCCGCGGCGGTAGGCATCGAGCATCCGGTAGGAATTGAGGATGGCGCGCTCGCCACCTTTGACGGCTACATACATGTCAGTCCTCCACCAGCGTGGTGCGCGTCAGCGCGCAGAATCGGTCGCCGCTGGCCAGCAGCAGGTCCACGCCGAGCGGGAAGCCGGCGTTGTTGGCGCGCCAGCCGGCGCGGAAGTCCGCGGGCAGCCCCGCCACGCGCAGCACCTGCGTGGTTTCGATGCCGGGGCCGCGCAGCGTGAGGGTGTCGCCTTCGGCAAGCGAGGCCACCTCCACCAGCAGCGTGGCCGAGCGGTCGGGGAAGGCCGGGTCGCCTTGCGCGCAATCCGCCAGTGCCGGTACGGCATAGCCGGCGGGCACGCAGACAAAGGCGGCGGCGCCGACATCGTCGGTCAGCGGGCAGCCGCAATGGAAGCGCAGGAACGCGCGCGCCGCGGCGGGCACGCCGGCAGGCAGCCAGACCGGGGTATCGGGATCGGCCAGCGTCAGCAGCAGCGCCGCCAGCGCGGGCGACAGGCCGCCGGGCAGGCCGCTGGCCACGGGCAGCGTCTGCAGCCGGCCCGGATGGGCAAACGCCTGCAGCGCGGCGCGGAAGACCTGCTGGGCGTCGTCGACCGGGTTGTTGAAGCCCGGCAGCAGCGAGGCGGCCGGGGCGGACAGGATCGGTTGCATGGCAGTCATTTCAGTCCTCTCCCCGGACCATGGTGAAGAACTCGACGCGGGTCTGGGCGACGGTGGCCGCTGCGTGTGCGGCGCGCTGCGCCTGCGTGCTTGCCAACGGCGCCAGCACGAACTCCTGCACGCGCTGGTGCCAGGCCGGGCGCTGCAGCAGCGCGTCCAGCACCGCGGCCTGTTCGGCGTGGCGGGCGCTACGGCCCTGGATATAGGCCACGCCTGCAGCGGCCCCGGCAGCGCCGTCTTCCAGCACGACCGCGCAGCGCGTGACCGTGATTTCCCCCAGGTTGAACTGGGCACCGGTCCCGCCTGCGCGGGCCCGGACCATGGCCATGCCGGACTCCGGCTTGCGCAGCAGCCGGTAGGCCGGCAGCGCTTGCGCCTGGCCAAGCCGCTGGTAAGCGCCGTCGAGCGCGTTGGCGGGCGCCGTCGCCAGGATCCGGAGCCAGGCGGCGCGGGCGGCATGGGCCTGCGCGGTTTCGCTTTGCATCATCACCCCTATACGTCTATACGTTTAGATGTCACTGCTTGAACACGCAGCTACTAGACCACAGGCAGATGAACGTTTCATGACGGGGCGGGGCATTGCTCGGGCACCCCGCCATCGCGGCGCGGTTGAGGCACAATCGCATGGCAATGGTGAACGCTTGATGACAAGAGGGCAGCGCGAGATGTCTGATCGAGAAGTGGAACGGGGTTCCGGCGTGGCGGTATGGCGCCAGATTGGCGAGGCGCTGGCGGACGACATCCGCAAGAAGCTGTACCTGCCCGGCGAACAGCTGCCCCCTGAGCCTGAACTGGCCACGCGCTTCGCGGTCAACCGCCACACCATCCGCCGCGCCATGGGCGAGCTGGAGTTGAGCGGCCTGGTGCGGATCGAGCAGGGCCGCGGCACCTTCGTGCAGGAGCATGCGATCGACTACGCGATCGGACGCCGCACGCGCTTCTCGCAAAACCTGGCCGCGCAGGGCATGCGCGGACATGCCGAGATCATCGACAGCCAGGTGGTGCGCGCGCCGGAAGTGGCAAAGCAACTGGGCCTGGCGCGCACGGCGGAGATCCTGCACGTGCAGATGATCGGCAAGGCCGAAGAGCGCACCATCGACGTTGCCGAGCATTACTTTGACCTCAAGCGCTTCCCGGGCATCGACGAGGTGCTGCGCGCCAGGCAATCGGTATCGCGCGCGCTGGCGCATTTCGGCATTGCCGACTACACGCGCAAGTGGTCGCGCATCACGGCGGCCATGCCCAGCGCCCCGGTGGCGCGCCTGCTGAACCAGCCGAAGACGCGCCCGGTGCTGCAGGTGGAGGCGCTGAACGTTGATATCGACGGGGCGCCGGTGCAGTACAGCGTGGTGCGGTTTGCGGGGGACTGGGTGCAGCTGACGGTTTCCGACAGTGATTGAGGCGGAGCGACGTGGCATTGGTCTAGACATCCGGCTGTCATCTGCCTGCGCTAAGGTGTCTGCGGTCCAGACCACAAAACCAGGGCAGACGCCGCCGCCGGGCGCCGGGCGCCGCTGGTAACCTTGCCGCATGACCTTGCCAGCGCACCGTTACGCCATCTACCTGGCGCCCTCAGATCCGTTCCGCACGTTTGGCAGCCAGTGGCTCGGCCGCGACGCCGATACCGGCGCCGCGCTGCCCGCGCCGGCGGGCATGGCGGCGCCGCCCGACGAATGGGTCAAGGCCCCGGCGCGCTACGGCCTGCATGCCACGCTGAAGCCGCCGTTCCGGCTTGTGCAGGGCAGCAACGGGCCGATGCTCGACGCCGCTGCGCGTGGCTTCGCGCGCGGCCGCGAGGCATTCGACGCACCGCTGGCGCTGTGTGCGCTGCGGGGTTTTGTGGCGTGGTGCCTGGCCGATGGCGGATCGCCACCGATGCAGGCGCTGGCCGATGCCTGCGTACTGGCATTCGAGCGCTTCCGCGCGCCGCCTACGGCCGAAGAACTCGGCCGGCGCAAACCGGACCAGTTGACCGACGAAGAGCGCCGCATGCTCGACGCATGGGGCTACCCGTATGTATTCGGTACCTTCGTCTTCCATATCACGCTGACTGGCATGCTTGATACTGCCGGCCAGCGCGCCGCCCTCGAGCGCGTGGGGGCCGCGAGCGGCAAGCTGCTGCAGGCGCCGCTTCATGTGGACGGGATCAGCGTATTCGTGCAGCCGGAGCCGGGCGACGACTTTATCGTTGCCCGCCACTACGGATTCAACGGCAGCACCACCGACGGCGCCGGCGCGGCGTACCTGGACGCATGAACGCACATGGCGCGGCCGACGGACACGGCCTGTTCTACCTGATGGGGCCGTCCGGCAGCGGCAAGGACTCGCTGCTGCGCGCGCTGCGCGAACGCCTCGGGCCGGACCACCGCATCGTCATCGCGCATCGCTATATCACCCGCGAGGCCGATGCCAACGAGGCCTCCGTTGCGCTGACCACGGATGAGTTCCGGCGCCGCCAGGCGCTCGGCTGCCTGGCGCTGGACTGGCACAGCCACGGGCTCCATTACGGCATCGGCATCGAGATCGAGCAGTGGCTGGCCAGGGGGCTGACGGTGATCGTCAATGGCTCGCGCGAGTACCTGCCCCAAGCCGTGGCGCGCTACCCGAAGCTGTGCGCCGTGCATGTGCGCGTCCGGCCGGAGGTGCTGGCCACGCGGCTGCGCCAGCGTGGCCGCGAGTCGGAAGAAGCGATTGCCCGGCGCCTGGCGCGCGCGGCGCAGGCCTTCACCGTGCCGGCAGGGTGCCGCCTGGTCGAGTTCGACAATAGCGGCGCCCTGGAAACCGCGGCGGAGGCGTTCGCGCGGCTGGTTGGGGCTACCTCCGATAGCGCAACATTAAGCTGATAAGGCCGTGCCGAAGCGAAGCTTCCGGCACGGCCTTGCCATCAGAGTTCGATGCTGAAACTGATGCCGTGCTCGGTGAACCCGAGCCGGCGATAGAACTGGTGGGCCTGCAGGCGCCGCGCGTTGGACGACAGCACCAGCTTGGCCGCCCCGGCCTCGCGGGCCAGGCGCATCGCTTCGCGCATCATCGCCTTGCCGACGCCCCTGCCGCGCGCGGATGGCGCCACCACCACGGCCTCGACAATGGCCTCGGGACGCCCGTCGTGGACCATCACGGGAAATACCAGCAGGCTGAAGGTGCCCAGCGGCACCTCGTCCTCGTCCACCATCATGTAGCAGCGGTAGTCCGGATAGCGGCGCATGGTCGCGTAGCGCTCGCGCATGGTGGCCAGCGGCAGCGGCGCTTCATCGTCCATCGCGGCCAGCAGCGCGGACAGGTGCCGCAATTCCGCGTCGGAACCGCGCACTTCACGCAGGGTAAGCACGGCTTCAGCGATGGTGTTCATGCGCCAGTCCGCGCGCAACGCGCGGCCATGTCCAGGTAGTGCGCCAGCCGCGGCGTGGCCAGGCCGACCACCTTGGCGAGGTCGTCGTAGCGGCGCAGGCGCACCGCGGCAGCGGCGTGGCGGCTGGCGGTGAACGCTTCGGCCTGTGCGGCGCCGAACGGACCGCCTTGCAGCGCCAGGCTTTGCGCTGAAGCCGGTGACAAGGTGGCGAAGTACGCCGGATCGGCCGCGCACAGATAGCGCTTGGCCGCTACGTGCAGCCGCACGGGTTCTGTCACTTCGTCACCGAACAGTTCTGCCAGCGCATCGGCGGCGGCCTCCTGGTGGCGCATGTCGGTGGTGGTGCTTTCGGCCAGCAGCAGGTGGCCAACGTCGTGGAGCAGGGCCGCGACGATCAGCGGCTCGGGCTCGCCGGCCTGCTCGGCCAGTTGCGCGCACTGCAGCGCGTGCGCGGTCTGGCTGATGGCTTCGCCGCCGTACCAGGCATTGCCATGGTCGGCAAACAGCGTTTCGATGCGGGACAGGTTCAGCATGATGTCAGACCAGTACCTTGCGGATTTGTGCGGAGATGATGTCGATGGCCGAGACGAACAGGATGATGATGATCATCACGGCACAGGTCTGCCCATACTGGAAGCTGCGGATGATCTCCCACAGCACGGTGCCGATGCCGCCGGCGCCGACGATGCCAACCACCGAGGCCGAGCGCACGTTGGACTCGAAGCGGTACAGCGCGAACGACAGCCACAGCGGCAGCACTTGCGGAATCACTCCATAGACGATCTCCTCGATCGGGCCGGCGCCGGTGGCGCGCACGCCTTCCACCGGGCGCGGGTCGATGGCCTCGACGGCTTCGGCGAACAGCTTGGCCAGCACGCCGGTGGTGTGGATCCAGATCGCCAGCACGCCGGCAAACGGGCCCAGACCGACGGCCACGATGAACAGCATGGCGAACACCATCTCATTGATGGCGCGGCAAGCGTCCATGATGCGGCGTGCGGGCTGGTAGGCCCACGCCGGGACGATATTGGCCGAGCACAGCAGGCCCAGCGGCACCGCCATCACCACGGCCAGGGCGGTGCCCCACAGCGCGATCTGCACGGTGACGAGCATCTCGTCCAGGTAGTGCCGCCAGTCGCGGAAATCGGGCGGGAAGAAATCGGCGGCAAATTTCGCCATATTGTCCGAGTCGCGCAGCAGGTCCAGCGGGCGCATGTCGGCCCCCTGCCAGGACAGGGCGAGCATGGCCAGCAGGACTGCCCAGGTCAGCATCACGGCAAGGGAAGTGCGCGGCGGGCGCACGTTGCTTTGGGGCGTGGGAGGCAGGCCGGGCCTGGCGGTGACAGTCATGGGGAATCCGGAATCAAGCGGGGAACGAAAGCGATGCGGGGCCGGCGGCGGGGGGCCGCCGGCCTCGTCGGGATGGGCTTATTGCGTGCTGATGGCGTTGCCGGCGGCCTTGTCCAGCTCGGCCAGGCGGCGGGTCACCTCGGCCAGCCGCTTTTCCTTGTCGGCAGCGGCCAGGGTGGTGTCCGATTCGATCTTCGCCTTTTCGCGGGCCAGTTCGATCTGGCGGATCGGCACCAGCTGCGCATCGCTGGCGGTGCGGAAGCCCTGGTAGGTCAGGGTGGCCAGCACCTGCTTTTCACGCGCGGCGTCTGCGCCCTTGCCGTAGTTGGCGAAGAAGGCCTGGATCTTCTTCTTCACCTCCGGCGGCAGGTCCTTGCGATAGACCATCGGATCGGCCGGGATCAGCGGCGACTTCCACAGCACCCGCACCTGGTCATAGGCGTTCTTGCCGGTGTTGATGCGATAGCGCTCCATGTTCTCGGTGTTGTTCACCGCCACATCGACCTGCTTGTTCAGCACCGACAGCAGGTTGGTCTCGTGGTTGCCGATGCGCACGGCCTTGAACAGCGTCTTGGGCTCGACCTTGTTGGCGGTCCACAGGTAGAAGCCCGGCACGGCCGTGCCCGAGGTGGAATTGGGGTCGCCGGCGCCGTAGCTGAGGTCCTTGCCGCGCTTGATCACGTCTTCGACGCTCTTCAGGTCGCTGTCCTTGTTGACGATCAGCACCGACCAGTAGCCCGGGTTGCCGTCCTTGTCGATCACCGAGGCAAAGACCTCGCCGTTGGCACGGTCCACGGCCTCCATGGCCGACTTGTTGCCGAACCAGGCGATCTGCACCTTGTTGAAGCGCATGCCCTCGATGATGCCGGCGTAGTCGGACGCAAAGAAGGGCTTGACGGGTACACCCAGCGTCTTGCTGAGATCGTCGATCAGCGGCTGCCAGGCGGACTTCAGGTTCGACGACGATTCGGTCGAGATAAAGCCGATGTTCAGGCTCTTGGCGTCCTGCGCGAAGGTGGGCAGGGCGACCACGCCTGAAGCCACGACGGCGAGAAAGGTTCTGCGAAGCATGGACAACTCCGGTGGGAAGCGGTTTTGGGATAAAGCGGTGTGGACAGGCGGCCGTTCAGGCGGCCGCCAGGTTCATCGTGACCATTGCCGGTGCCGGCATGGCCGCAGTGGATACGTCTTCGTCTGGCACGGAATCGAGCAGCAGCTCGTCGGCTTCGGTGCCGTAGAGATCGCGCAGCATGCCGGGCGTGAGCGCGGCAGAGGGGCCGTCATAGACCACCTTGCCGTGGCGCAGCGCCACCACGCGGGGGCAGTAGCGCATCGCCACGTCCACCTGGTGCAGCGACACCAGCACCGCGACCTTGCGCGTGCGGTTGATCTGCCTGAGCAGCGACATCACTCGGCGCGACGATTCCGGGTCGAGCGAGGCGATCGGCTCGTCGGCCAGGATCACGCTGGCGTTCTGCACCAGCGTGCGGGCGATGGCGGCGCGCTGCTGCTGGCCGCCCGACAGCGTCGAGGCCCGTTGAAACGCATAGTCGTCTATACCAACTTGCGCAAGCGCATCGAGCCCGCCCTGGACTTCATCGGCCTTGAAGATGCGCAGCAGGCTGCGCCACTTGGGCACACGGGCCAGCGTGCCGACCAGCACGTTGGTGATGACCGGAAGACGGCCCACCAGGTTGAACTGCTGGAACACAAACCCGATCTCGCCACGCACCTTGCGCACGTTGCGGGCCAGGCGGCCGTTGCGCTGCACATGGCGGCCGTTGACGAGGATTTCGCCGGCGCCGGCATCGCCCGTGATGAATCCGGCCACGTGGCGCAACAGCGTGGACTTGCCCGATCCCGATGCACCCAGCAGGGCGACCATCTCGCCTGGCGCGATGTGCAGCGTGACATCGTCAAGCGCCTTGCGGTCCGCGCGGAACGATTTGGAAAGCCCGCGGACTTCAATTGCGTGCGTCATGTCGACTCCCTGACGTGAATGACCTGCGCATTCTGGCCGGGGCGGATGACAGAACGATGACTTGAGCGGAAGGGGGCTGAAACTGGTTGGCGGCGCCGGCGGCCATGCTGGCCGCCGGCGCCGGTGGGGTCAGGTGCGCGTGATCGAGACGCCGCCATCCACCAGCGATGCCGTGCCGGTGACGAAAGCCGAATCGTCCGATGCCAGGTACAGCACCGAGCGCGCCAGTTCTTCCGGCGTGGCCACGCGCTTGAGCGCATGCAGGTTGGTGATGAACGCCTGTGATTCCGCGGTGTCGTTCATGGTGCGATACATGTCCGTGTCCACGGCGCCCGGCAGGATCGCATTGACGCGGATGCCCTGCGGCCCATACTCGGCCGCCAGCGCCTGCGTCAGGCCGATCAGGCCGGACTTGCTTGCCGCATACGCGGCCACGCCGGGAAAGGCGACGGTGTAGCCAACGAAGGTCGAGGTGAAGATCACCGAACCGCCGCCATCCTTCAGCATCTGTGCAAGCTGGTGCTTGGCGCCGAGGAATGCGCCGGTGAGATTGATGGCAAGGGTGTCGTTCCAGCCGTCTGCCGAAACCCCGGTGCTGGGCCCGCCCTCGCCGAGCGTGCCGGCGTTGTTGAAGGCGATATCCAGGCGGCCATAGCGCTCGACCGCCAGCGCCACCAGCGCGCTGGCGTATTCCTCGCGCCGAACATCGCCGGCGAGCGCCACCGCGTCGCCGCCGGCGTCACGGATCTGCGCCACCAGGCTGTCCAGTTCGGACTGGCGGCGGGCACCGACTACCACCCTGGCGCCCTCGGCGGCAAACAGCAATGCGGTGGCGCGGCCAATGCCGGCACTGGCGCCGGTAATGATGGCAACTTTTCCAGACAAACGTCCCATGATCGATCTCCGGTCTGGCGCGGGGGCAACTTGCTGGTCCACAGCGCCGGTTTTGCGGGTAGGGCAGCAGGAACCGTCCTGCTGCCTCGTGAAACCAGTATGGGCAACGCGCGTGGTTCGAACTAGACTGAAGATCGCGGAACAACTTTCCGGATATGCCGAACAATGTTCAAGCTAGAAGGTGTCGCCAGCTTTGTCGCCGTGGTCGAGGCAGGCTCCATCAGCGAGGCCGCGAGGCGGCTCAACTTGTCCAAGTCCGTTGTCAGCGAACGCCTGGCCGACCTTGAAAAGGCGATGGGTGCCAACCTGCTGCGCCGGACCACGCGGCGGCTGTCGCTGACCGAGGATGGCGCCGCCTTCCTGGAGCGGGCCACGCGCATCCTGCATGAAGTGGAGGCGGCGGCAACCGATGTTGCCGAGCGGCGCGGCACCCTGGCCGGGTCGTTGCGGATTTCCGCGCCGGTCACATTTGGCCGGATGCACCTGGGGCCTGCCATCTATCCGTTCCTGGCCCGGCATCCGGAACTGGAGCTGAGCCTGGACCTGGACGACCGCCGCGTGGACGCGGCCACCGACAGTTATGACGCCGTGGTGCGGCACGGCCCGCTGGAGAGCTCGCGCCTGGTGGCATGGCAGCTTGCCCCCAGCCACCGCCTCCTGGTCGCATCCCCGGATTACCTGGCGCAGATGGGCGCGCCGGCAACGCTGGCGGAGCTGCAGCAGCACCGTGGCATCTTCTACGCCAACCGCGGCGCGGCTGACTGGCGCCTGCACGGCCCCGACGGCACCGAAATCGCCCGTGCCGCCGTTGCGCTGCGCGTCAACAACGGCGACATGATGCGAGATGCCGCCATCGCGGGAGTCGGCATCGCGTTGTTGCCGACCTTTATTGCCGGCGATGCCATCCGGCAGGGGGCGCTGGCCGTGATCGAGGTCGGCCTGCGGGCCGAGCCGGAATCCATTTATATCGCCCACCCGGAAGGCCGGCGGGTGTCGGCGCGGCTGCGCGCGTTTGCGGAGTGCGTGCGCACGGCCATCGGCAGTCCGCCGTACTGGGACGCATGGGCGCAGGCACGCGGGGAGGGCGCGGGAACCTGATGCCGGCTGCTGGCCGGGTTCCACGATCGCCATGTGGCGGCCCTGCAAGCCTGGAGGTTTGCCGCCCGCGCCGCGCGGCCTGTATTTTAGCGCTCTGCCCGGCGCCCCGTTTCCGCAAGGAGGCAGGGCGCCATGCACTTCACATCGAGCCGGCCATACAGGAACCCCATGCAGGAACCCGAACTGGATGAAATCAATATCCGGATCCTCGAGGCGTTGCAGCGCGACGCCAGCCTGACCAACGTCGAGCTGGCCGCGCGCGTCAACCTCTCGCCGTCGCCTTGCCTGGCGCGCGTGCGCGCGTTGGAGCAGCGCGGGATCATCCGGCAGCGCGTGACGCTGCTCGATCCGCAGAAGCTTGGCCTCAACGTCAACGTCTTTATCCACGTGTCGCTGGAGCGGCAGGCGCGCGAGGGGCTGGATGCCTTCGAACGCGCCGTGCGCGCGCTGCCCAACGTGATGGAGTGCTACCTGATGACGGGCGATGCCGACTACCTGATCCGCGCCGTGGTGGCCGACGTGCAGGCCGTGGAGCGGCTGATCGTCGACGAGATCACGCGCATCCCCGGCGTCGCCAACATCCGCAGCAGCTTCGCACTCAAGCAGGTGATGTACGACACAGCCTTGCCGCTGCGCAATCCGCGCTAGCCCGGCGTTCGGCATGGGATATGCCGCGGCCTCAGCATTTTCGAGTGGTTTTTATGGTGAGCGGCAGTGGATTGTGCTGCCACCTGCCGGATAGGCAGTCAACTTCAGCACCTCATGCGGGAGGGCACTCCATAGAATGGGACAAAACCCATTGGAGACTTCCCCATGACCGACCTTGCCTCCCCACACGCCCGCCTGCTCGCCCAGGCCATGCCCGACGGCGACGACGATCCGCAGGAGACGCGCGAATGGCTGGACGCGCTGGAGGCAGTGGTGGCGCAATGCGGGCAGGAGCGCGCGCGCTTCCTGCTCGGCCGGCTGCTCGATGCCGCCCCCGCGCTGGATGTGTCGACCACGGCTCAGAGCAACACGCCTTACCTGAACACCATCCCGGTCGAGTGCCAGCCGCCTTATCCGGGGGATCTGGCGATGGAAGAGCGCATCACCGGCATCGTGCGCTGGAATGCCCTTGCCATGGTGGTGCGCGCCAACCAGGCCTACGGTGAACTGGGCGGGCATATCTCCAGCTATGCCTCGGCAGCGGACCTGTTCGAGGTCGGCTTCAACCACTTCTTCCAGGGCGCCGATGCCGGCAACGGCGGCGACCTGGTCTACTTCCAGCCGCACTCGGCCCCGGGCGTGTACGCGCGCGCCTTCCTGGAAGGTCGCCTGTCCGAGGCCCAGCTCGACAACTTCCGCCGCGAGGCGGGGGGGCAGGGCCTGTGCTCGTATCCGCACCCCTGGCTGATGCCGGACTTCTGGCAGTTCCCGACCGGCTCGATGGGGCTGGGCCCGATCCAGTCGGTCTACCAGGCGCGCTTCATGCGCTACATGGAGCACCGGGGGCTGCAGGCCACTTCGGGCCGGCACGTGTGGGGCGTGTTCGGCGACGGCGAGATGGACGAGCCCGAATCGATCGCCGCGCTGCCGCTGGCAGCGCGCGAGAAGCTCGACAACCTGACCTTTGTCATCAACTGCAACCTGCAGCGCCTGGACGGCCCGGTGCGCGGCAACGGCCAGATCGTGCAGGAGCTGGAAGCGCTGTTCCGCGGCGCGGGCTGGAACGTGATCAAGGTGCTGTGGGGCAGCGCCTGGGACCCGATCTTCGCGCGCGATCACTCCGGCGCGTTGCTGCGCGCCTTCGCCTCGACCATGGACGGCCAGTTCCAGACTTACAAGGCCAAGGACGGCCACTATGGGCGCGAGCATTTCTTTGGCCAGAACGAAGCGCTGAAGGCACTGGTCGCGCATATGACGCCGGATGAGGTGGCGGCGCTGAACCGCGGCGGACACGACCTGCGCAAGCTCCATGCGGCCTTTGCCGCGGCACGCGCGCACAAGGGCCAGCCCACGGTGATCCTGGCCAAGACCATCAAGGGCTATGGCATGGGCAATGCCGGCCAGGCGCAGAACACCACGCACCAGCAGAAGAAGCTCGACATCGAGGCGCTGAAGGCATTCCGCAGCCGCTTCGGCCTGGAGCTGTCCGACGAGGACCTGGAATCGATGCGCTTCTACCGCCCGGCCGAGGACAGCGCTGAGCTGCGCTACCTGCGCGAACGCCGCCAGGCGCTGGGCGGCTACCTGCCGGCGCGCCAGCGCCAGGCCGACACCGTGGCGGTGCCGCCGCTGGCGCAATACGGCCAGTTCGCGGTGGCGGCCGACCAGAAGGAGATGTCAACCACCATGGCAATGGTGCGCATGCTGACCGGCCTGCTCAAGGACAAGGCGCTCGGTCCGCGCGTGGTGCCCATCGTCGCCGACGAGGCGCGCACCTTCGGCATGGCCAGCCTGTTCCGCCAGGTCGGCATCTATTCATCGCAGGGCCAGCTGTACGAGCCCGAGGACGCCGGCTCGATGCTGTACTACCGCGAGGACATCCGCGGCCAGATCCTGGAAGAGGGCATCACCGAGGCCGGTGCGATGTCGTCGTGGATTGCCGCGGGCACCGCCTACAGCAACCATGGCACGGCCATGCTGCCGCTCTATATCTACTACTCGATGTTCGGCTTCCAGCGCATCGGCGACCTGATCTGGGCCGCCGGCGACCAGCGTGCGCGCGGCTTCCTGGTGGGCGCTACGGCAGGCCGCACCACGCTGTCCGGCGAAGGGCTGCAGCACCAGGACGGCACCAGCCACATCATTGCCGCCACCATCCCCAACTGCCGCGCCTATGACCCCGCCTACGCCTATGAGCTGGCAGTCATCGTCGACGAGGGCATGCGCGCGATGATGGAGCGCCAGGAGGACGTGTTCTATTACCTGACCGTGATGAACGAGAACTACGCCCAGCCGTCGATGCCGGCGGGCGTGGAGCGCGACATCGTGCGCGGCATGTACCGGCTTGCGCAGGTGGAAGGCGGCGGGCGCGCCAGGGTGCGGCTGCTCGGCAGCGGCACCATCCTGCGCGAGGTGGAGGCCGCGGCGCAGATGCTGGCCGAGGACTGGCAGGTCGACAGCGAGGTGTTCAGCGTCACCAGCTTCTCCGAGCTGGAGCGCGAGGCGCGCGAGACCGCGCGCCAGCGCCTGCATCATCCGCAGGACAGCATCGCCCCCAGCCATGTGGAAGCGCTGCTGGCCGGCGACGCGCCGGTGGTGGCGGCCACTGACTACGTGCGCGCCTATCCGCAGCTGATTGCGCCCTACGTGCCGGCTCCCTTCACGGTGCTGGGCACCGACGGCTATGGCCGCAGCGACAACCGGCCGTCGCTGCGCCGCTTCTTCGAGGTCGATCGCGCCTATGTCTGCGTGGCGGCGCTGCGCGCGCTTGCGGCGCAGGGCACGGTGCCGGCGTCGGTGGTGGCCGAGGCGATCACGCGCTACGGCATCGACACGGACAAGCCTGCGCCGTCCTCGCTCTGATATCGCCGGCTTCACCTTGCAGGCCAGGCGGGGCGCTTCGGTGCGGGACTCCACATGCGACGGCGGCGGCTGTTAAGCTTTGTCCTTCTGCAGCCGCTCCAGTTGCGCGTCCGTGCCGCCACGGGCGCGCACCGCCATGGTCCGGCGCCGCCCCCCCAGCATGATCGCCAAGCGCCGGATATGAAACGGATTCCTGTTGCCCGCATCGCCACCATCGCCATGGCTTGCAGCCTCTTCGCGGCCAATGCCAGTGCCGCCGACAGTGTCGGCCAGCGCCAGATAGAACGCGCTGTGAACGATGCCATCCGCCCCCTGATGGCGGCGCACGGCGTCCCCGGCATGGCCGTTGCCGTCACGGCCGGCGGCAAGCGCTACGTCTTCAACTACGGCGTCGCGGCGAAGGAGGGCCGGCGCAAGGTCGACGGCGACACGCTCTTCGAGATCGGCTCGGTCAGCAAGACCTTCACCGCGACGCTCGCGTCCTATGGACAGGCCCGCGGCACCCTGTCCCTGGCCGACCCTGCCGGGAAATACCTGCCGGCGCTTGCGGGAAGCAGCCTGGGCGCGACCAGCCTGCTCGACCTCGGCACCTATGCTGCCGGCGGCCTGCCGCTGCAGTTTCCGGATGCGGTCACCGATACCAGGACGATGGTCGACTATTTCCGGGGCTGGCGCCCCAGATATGCCGCCGGCAGCCATCGCCAGTATTCGAATCCCAGCATCGGCTTGTTCGGCTACCTGGCCGCCAGCAGCATGGGACAGCCCTTCGATGACCTGATGGAGAAGACGCTGTTCCCGGCGCTGGGCCTGGCCCACACCTACATCAGGGTGCCGAAAGCGCGCATGGGCGACTACGCCTATGGCTATTCGAAAGACGGCAAGCCGGTCCGCGTGACGCCCGGCGTGCTGGATGCCGAAGCCTACGGCGTGAAAACCACGGCGGCCGACATGATCCGCTTTGTCGAAGCCAACATCGACAGTGCCGGCCTGGACGACAAGCTGCGGCGTGCCATTGCCGGGACGCACACCGGGTACTTCAAGGTCGGCGACATGGTGCAGGGGCTGGGCTGGGAAATGTACGCCTGGCCCACACGGGTCGACAGCGTGCTGGCCGGCAGTTCACCGCAGGTCGTGCTCGAGGCGAACCAGGTGAGCCGGCTGGAGCCGCCGCTGTCATCGCCCGCCGATGTGCTGGTCAACAAGACCGGCTCGACCAATGGCTTTGGCGCCTACGTGGTCTTTGTGCCGGCGAAGCGGATTGGCATCGTGATGCTGGCGAACAAGAACTTCCCGGTACCGGAGCGGGTAAAGGCAGCGTTTCGGATACTGGCGGCCCTGGACGGTGCGCCGGGACGGGCGGATACCCCGTAAGGGGAGGGTGGGGCTGCGTCACGCATCGCAGGCCTGTCCAGCGGCTGGTCCGCAAAAAATCCGGCTTTCCATGGAATAGTCCACGCCCTCCATGTGTATACGCAGGTACCCCCCGGCCGCCGGCTAACGCCAGGCCCGGTAGAAAGGAGACCCTGCAATGCAACGGAGAACCCCAAGCAATGGCGTCGGCACCGCGGCACGCATCGTGCCGGCGCTGCTTCTATGGGCTGCAAGCTTTGCCGCGCCAGCCCAGGAAGCCCACCACCATCACCAAACCACTGCGGGGCAGGTGCCGCCGCCCTTTGTCGCCAGCACCGCAAAACCGTTTGCCGGCCTGATGGGTGACGCCATGGCCGTAATGGATCACAGCATGGCGCAGGCAGCCATGAACGGCATCCCCGACCACGACTTTGTCACCATGATGATTCCGCACCACCAGGGCGCGATCGACATGGCCAAGGCGCTGCTGCTGTATGGCAAGGACCCGGAGTTGCGCAATCTTGCACAGGCCATCATCACCGAGCAGCAAAACGAGATCCGCCTGATGCAGGCCTGGCTCCAGCGCAGCCAGGCCAGGGCACCTGGCGCCACCAATCCTCGCTAACCGGCGGACATACACCGCCCGCTTCTGGACCGAATCATGAAAAGACATGCCCTTATCCTTGCCGTGGCCGCGCCTCTCGCAGTCGCCGCGCCGCAGCCACAGGATCGCGTTTACACCGCCGACCAGAACAGCAACACCGTTTCAGTGATCAATCCGGCGAGCAACACCTTGCTTGGGCAGATCCGCCTTGGCAACGCGCGGCCGGACGTGCTGTCGCCGCTTTACAAGGGCGAGCTCAATGTCCACGGCCTTGGCTTCTCGCCCGACCATCGGACCCTGATCGCGATCTCGAACGGATCGAATTCCGTCGCGTTCATCGATACGGCGACCAACAAGGTCAAGGGCATTGCCTATATCGGCCGCTCACCGCATGAGGGCTTCTTTACCGCGGATGGAAAAGAGGTGTGGGTAGTCGTGCGCGGCGAAGACTATATCTCCGTCATCAACCCGGTGACATTCCGGGAAACCCGCCGCATCCCGACCACGGCAGGGCCGGGCATGGTGCTGTTCCATCCTGCCGGCAAGCTCGCCTTCGTGGTGTCCAGCTTCAACCCCGTGGTGGATGTCATCGATGTCAGGGCACACAAGGTGGTCAAGCGCCTCAGTGTCACCAGCCCGTTCTCACCGTTCCTGCAGTTCACGCCGGACTTCCGCGAGGTGTGGATGACGCACAAGGACGTGGGCAAGGTCACCCGCATCGACACCGAGAAACTGGAAGTGAAGGGCGTCTTCGACTCCGGCTTCATCACCAATCACCTTGCCTTTGCCAGGACCGCGCGTGGCACGTTCGCCTATGTGACAGTGGGCGGCGAAAACGTGGTCAAGGTATTCACCACCGAGGCCGAACCGCGGCTGGTCGCGACCATTCCGGTCGGCGCGCTGCCGCACGGCATCTGGGCTGCCGATGACAGTTCACGCATCTATGTCGGGCTGGAAAACGGCGACGCCGTCGACGTGATCGACACCGCAACGAACCAGGTCACGACCCGCGTGCCGGTTGGCCAGGCGCCGCAGGCACTGGTCTATGTCTCCAACGCAGTGCCAGGCGGCGACGGGACCGCCAACCTTGTGCAGAGAGCGAACAGCGATCCGGTCAACATCGCCCTTAAACCGGTCCGTGGCGATGCCAAGGGCTTTGTGGTCGCGCGCAATCTCGGTGTCGTCGACGCATTGGAAGTATCCCTGTTCAAGCTGAAGCCGCAAACCACGTACAGCGTCTATGTCGCAGGGCAGGCCACGCCCGTGGCAAGCTTCCGCACCAATGCGGCCGGCATGGCCAACGGCACCGCCATTGGCCCGCTGCGCGAAGTCGTGACGACGCTTTCGCCAAAGAGCGCCGCGCCAGCGAAGCTGATCGTCATGGAGGGCGATGCGGCGGCGGATCCGGCCGCGGCGGTGTTGGTGAGCGCGCCGTGATCTGAGCGTGGCGACCTGGGTTGGCGGATCCCCGGCTAGAGCGCCAGGATCCACCCACCCAGCGCCGCGCCGGCCACCACCAGTACGGGGGACACGCGGCCGTAGACGAGCAAGCCGAAGGCCGCCAGCGCCAGGCCGAAATCCGCCTTCGAGTGGATCGCGCTGGTCCACACCGGGTCGTACAGTGCGGCGGCCAGTACGCCAACGACGGCTGCATTGATGCCACCCATCGCGCTCTGCACCCCGTCGCGCTGGCGCAGGCTTTCCCAGAACGGCAATGCGCCGGCCACCAGCAGGAACGCCGGCGCAAAGATCGCGAGAAGCAGTACCAGCGCGCCCACCCATCCACCCAATGGCGCGGGCGAGAGCGCCCCGAGGTACGAGGCAAAGGTGAACAGGGGACCCGGAACTGCTTGTGCTGCGCCGTAGCCCGCCAGGAATGCATCGTTGCCGACCCAGCCAGGGGGCACCACGCCAGCCTGCAGCAGCGGCAATACGACATGCCCACCCCCGAAAACCAGCGCTCCGGCCTGGTAGAAGACCGACACGGCCGACACCGCCATCGAACCAGTCATTGCGGCAAGGGCCGGGAGCAGCACCAGCAGCACGCCGAACAACGCGAGAAGCAAAGCGCCGACCCGGCGACTCACACCGTAGTTGAGATGCTGGGCAGGAGGCAGATGGTTCAGCTGCAAGGTCCAGCGCGCAACCAGGCCACCCAGCACAATGGCGGCAACCTGGCCCACCGCACTTGGCACCGCGAGGACCAGAAGCGCGGCCACGACCGCGATGCCGGCACGCAGCCGGTCCGGACACAGCGACCTGGCCATGCCCCATACCGCCTGTGCGACAACCGCCACGGCCGCCACCTTCAGGCCGTGGACTGCCCCGGAATCCGCAACGCCGGACCAGCGCGCAATGCCAAAGGCAAACAGGACAAGTGCAATCGCAGAGGGCAGGGTAAAGCCCATCCAGGCGGCCAGCGCGCCAAGCCAGCCCGCCCGCTGCAGCCCCAGCGCCATGCCAACCTGGCTGCTGGCTGGCCCCGGCAGGAATTGACACAGCGCGACCAGGTCCGAGTAGCTCTTGTCGTCCAGCCAGCGGCGGCGCTCGACGAATTCGGCTCGGAAGTAACCGAGGTGCGCGATCGGGCCGCCGAACGAAGTCAGGCCAAGTTTCAGGAACGCCCGAAGAACCTCTGGAGCCGTGCCACGTGTGGTGGTTGCGTCAGCGGCGCGGTTTGAGTCCTGGGCGGGGTTGGTGGGCATCGGCGGTTTCTCGGTTAAGGCTTCATCGGCCAGTTATGCCTCCCAAATTCGGCCTTGCCATATGCGGAATTCCTGTGGCTCCGCAAAAGGCGTGGCCGAGCAGTCGGCTTCAGTCCAACAAAAACCCGCCCTCGAACGGGGCGGCGTAGTTCGCGTCGGCGCGCAACGCTTCGAACTCCGGCATGTCCGCGAACGGCGTCACCCGTATATCGACCTGGCAGCGCCATTGCTCAAGCGAATCGAACTGGATGGCCAGTGCCAGATGGCTCTTGTGCTTGCGCGACGGATACCGGAAACCGACCGGCGCTCCATCGCCAGTCAAGTCCCAATGATTTTTGACGTCGACATCAGCTGATCAGATCCGAACTGCGCGAGGGCAGCGCGGTCAACTGCGCGATCACCCAGCCCTGCCGCTCGCCGGCGGATTGTGCAAGGTGGCCACGCTGCGCGGCGGTAAGTGCCGCGCGCGATTGGAACGCCTTGCCCGCCAGCACTTCGGCAGGCGTCAGGTCGTCGAAGGCATCGACCGGGGTGACCCAGAACGCATGGATTTCGCTACTCGGCAGGTTCTTCATCTGGCGCAGCACCGGAACCAGCAGCTCCGGCACCGGCGGCGCGAATTGCCAGGCCGGGAAGGCGCGGCCGATCGCCTTGCCGCGCGGGGTGACACAGTAAAAGCGTGCATCCTCCACTGCGCGGTATAGTGTCGCCTGCGACATGGCCACCAGACCCTGTGCAATGACCTCCGAGGGCTTCAGATATGACACGGCGAGCCGGTTCTCGACATCTGCCGCCGGCGAGCCGGGGTGTCCGAGCGTTGCCGTCAGGCACTGGCGCACGATGTCCATCACGCGGGCACGTTCGCCCACGTCGATGGTGTGTTCCAGTTGCTCGTCGATGTCGTGAACCAATTTCTCGACCAGTTGGGGGCCGACCGCAATGGCGGCCGGCACGTGGGTACGCGGTGTCATATCAAACTCCATCAGATGACAACCCGGGGCGGGGCGAAGGCGGGGGGATGCTCGCTTCGCGATCAGATCGCGCACAGGACAACCGATCTTGGGCTAACGACGCTAGAGCCAACGCCAGGACGGATTCACATCGGGATTGGCACCTGCACTTTACTCAACTTTCTCAGGATTCTCAAGTTTCTCGCAGAGACCTTGCGCCGGTCGATCTGCCGCATCGTCATGGTAATGGCTCCTGCTGGCATGACGGGCTCCCGCGCGCTGGAAGCCGTCAAGCTTACGCCTGCCAAACTCGGACATTTGAACTTAGCCAGAACCGGACATTACCGCTTAGCCGCTACACTCTATGTTGTGGCGGCTTTTAGATGTCGTAGGCCTGGCCAAATAGAAATGTCAGTCCGAGCGTGCTTTTTGTGCGGTGTCATGTTCTTTCCTGGCTTTTTCGGTAGGGCGGTGGTGCTGGCCTGAGGTGGCAGAGTCTGGCCCAGGGTGGGGCGGTTGAACGCGCGCCGGCCAAGCAGAAATGTCCAGGGTGTCCGGATTGCGCGGGACCGCGGCGAGCGCGCGCTCCAGATCGAGCCGGTTGATCAACCGCTGCCGCTTGGTGTTCGGCGCCGGCCGGTGCGGGCGCGGTGGCGCGCCAGCCAGCGTGCGCGATGGCCCTGTCTGCTGGCGGCTGTCGCGCTGCGCCTGCACCTGGGCCGCGATCGCCAGCACGTGCCCGAGCCGCTTGTGCTCGACGATCGCGCCCTGGTCGATCTCGCCCAGCCGGTCATAGGTGGTGTAGGGCAGGGCGGCGCCATCGGCCCACAACTCGAT